>JBDKUY010000001.1:0-33404 GCA_039679445.1 Methanofastidiosum sp.
AAATCAAGGCAGAGGTAAAACTCGCCCCTCTTCACTAAACTCTCGTTGTATTTGGCCCAATCTCTTTGCATGAACAATTAGGGTTTGTAAAGGTTTAAGCTTTGCGGTCGAATTATGCAACAAAGCATATAAGTTGTCAATCTTAGTATATTCAGAACATTTAAATATAGTATCGTACAAATAATAATTGTGCCAGACAAAAAAAGTATAGCGGAGATAGTTAGGGAATATATAGGTGCGCACCCATCTATAATGGACTGTCTTAAGTATGGGATAATCAACTATTCAGCTCTTTCAAGGATGATAATGGACGAATACAAAATAGACAACATGGTTGCTGTACTTATAGCGTCAAGAAGGTATGCTGAAGAACTGCAGAAAGAAAAAAAGTTTCTTGAGAAAAAAATAAAGCTAATTCTAAAGAAAAGCAGGATCAACATAAAGACAAAAGTCGCGACTGTAACATTAAAGCCCGGATGGCATGTTTTCATGAAACTTGAGCCCATTCTAAAGAAGACACTTTCTGAAGGGTATCTGATCAATATTATCCAAGGCTCCCAAGGTATAACCTTAATCTTACTTGAAGACTATCTTGAGGAGGTTACAGATCTTATAGGTAAAGAAAATGTATTGAGAGTTTCAAAAGACCTAGTTGAAATATCTGTTAAGAGCCCCGAGGACATTGGGGATACACCAGGAGTTGTATCCTACCTATCTTCAAATCTTTCCTCTGTCGGGATAAACGTTATTGAAACTATGAGCTGTTTTATGGATACTATATTTGTCGTTGATGAGAAGGATATGGTGCTTGCTTTCGAGGCCCTCAATAGATGCATAGACTAAACCTTTAATATCTAAAAACTTGAAAAAAGGCGTGGTATTATGGAAATGAATGTTATCGACATAAAGAAGGATGATGGTGTTGAGTTTATAATTGGGCAGGGAAACTTTTCTATATATACTGTAGATGATCTTGCAAAGACTCTTCTGACCTGTGTTTCAGGGATCAAAATTGGTGTTGCAATGAATGAAGCCAAACCAAAGCTTACAAGAGTTGCAGGAAACGATGAACACCTAAAAGAGCTTGCTGCCAATGCCGCCTTGAAGATAGGGGCTGGGCATATATTTGTAATAATGATGCGGGGTGCTTTTCCCATTAATGTCTTGAACAACATAAAAGGACATCCTTCTGTTTGCGCTTTGTACGGTGCAAGTGAAAATCCTTTCCAAGTAATTGTAGCAAAAACGAATCTGGGAACTTCTGTTATAGGAGTTGTTGATGGGACTTCCGCTGAAAAGATTGAAGATAAATATGAGAAGAAAGAACGAAGAGATCTTTTAGAAAAAATAGGATACAAGGTAGAATGAAGACCAAAATAGAAAACCTAAAAGGTCTAAGGCTATTGAATCCTGGGCCTCTTGTTTTGATCACATCAAAATACCAAGGTAAGTCCAATATCATTACTGCAGCGTGGACAAGCCCTGTCTCGCATTCACCGCCACTTATCTCAATATCCCTCTCAACAAAGAAACTTTCCCACATTTTGATTGGAAATTCTAAAGAATTTACAGTTAATATCCCTTCAATTGAACTTTTAGACAAGGTTTTATTGTGTGGTTCTGAGAGTGGACGGAATGTTGATAAATTTAAGGCGTATAAACTTAAAGAAGTTAAAGGTAAAAAGGTAGTTTCCCCTTCAATTAAAGAGTGCTTTGCGTTTCTTGAGTGTAAGGTCATTGACTCCTTCTTGTGCGGTGACCACTATCTCTTTATTGGCGAGGTAGTCCATTGTGAAATTGAAAAGGATTACTATAATGATTGCATTGATGTTGAAAAGGTAAAGTTCATTAATCATCTTGGAGGCTCTTGTTTTACCTACCCTGAAAAGATAGTTGAAAAGAAAAGAGAATAGTTACTGGAACTCTGATACGTGGTCTCTTTTTATGTCCTCCATCTTGAGGTCATACATCTTGAACTCATCTTCATACTGTTGTATATTATTCATTGATTGGATTATTCCGTCTTCTTGCCCATTTAGATAGTACTCTTTCAAGATTTTAATCTCAACCGTTGCATTTTTTAGAGCTTGAACTTTTTTTAGGTAGAAATTTGTATATAGTATTAACCAGTCCTTCTTTGAGTTCTGAGCTTCACCCATCGCATTTTCAAGTGCTGTTATAGCTGTTGAAAACTCCAGTATAGCTTTATCTGCATAAACTGTGACATTGTCCATATCCTGAATTGAATAAGCGTTTGAAGATATATTATAATATTCAATTCCATTTGCCAAGCGCAGATTTGCAACTTTTATGCTTGTATTCCAGTTGTCAAGGGAAGTGTTAAGACATAGCGGTAATAAAAGAATCAGAACCAAACACAAAACTAATAATTTATTGCCTCTCATTTTTGCACCTTTCTAGATTTTTTCAAATTAAGGTATAAATCCATCATATCTTCAAATACATAATCGGGCTTTATATAAGATTTTGATACTTCTGAGTTATCGGCGACCCCACTTAATACAATTGCAGTTTGAATTCCAAAGTTTCTTCCAGCTAGGATATCTGTGTCAATCCTATCTCCAATCATCAAGCTTTTTTCTTTTTTTGCTGAAATCCTTTTAGCTGCCATTTCCATGATTAAAGTTTTTGGCTTTCCGATTATTATAGGCTCAACACCGCTGGCGGCCGTTATTGATGCTAAAATCGCACCACAGCCGGGTAGTATCCCTTCATGGGATGGATAAGTTAAATCTGGGTTTGTACCTATATATATTGCACCATTCTGGATTGCAAGTGATGCTTTCTTCATCTTTTCATAGGTGAAAGTGATATCCCACCCAACTACTACGATATCAGGATTTTTATCTTCTAGTCTTATTCCAGAATTTTCAATGAGTGATACTAAGCCTTTGCCCCCAACTACATATGCACTTAGATTATCCTTTTCTTTGAGAAAAGTATCTTTTAGGAATTCTACCGTAGCAACACCGGAGTTTATTATTTCGCCCTCTCCAATATTTATCCCCATTCTCTTCAATCTTTTTGAATAATCAGCAGGTGTTTTGGCAGAATTGTTAGTGACACATATAAATTTTATTTCTTCTTGAATTAAATAATCAATGAATTCCCTAGCCCCATTAATCGTGTGATTGCCTCTGTAGAGGACCCCATCGATATCCATGAATATATACTGGATGTCTTTCAAGATTTACTCTCCTTCTTTAATATCCCTTCTGCTGCAAGAATTCCAGTGGCTGCCGAATTTACTATATCCCTTGAAAGCCCGACTCCATCACCAGCAACAAAAAGATTTGGTAAATTAGTTTCCATTGAAGAATCCACCTTTACCTTTATCCCATAAAATTTAATTTCTGGAGCGTATAGAAGTGTTGAATCGCTTCCTACTCCTGGAATTACATTATCCAGCCTTTCAAGTGATTCAATTAAATTTGTGACTATTCTATAAGGTAATGCCATGGCTATGTCTCCAGGGGTTGCTGAAAGAAGTGTAGGTTTTATGTTGCTTCTATTAATTCTTTCAGGTGTTGATCTTCTGCCCCTCCTTAAATCTCCAAATCTCTGTATGAGGGGTTTTCCTCCTCCAAGAACTGTAGCAATCTTTGCAATGGATATCCCATATGATGTTGTATCCTCAACAGGCGATGTCAGTGTTACCCTTGAAAGAAAAGCGAAGTTGCTGTTCTGAGATTTAATATCTCTCATTGAGTGCCCATTTACTCCAACATATCCATCGTACTGCTCCTTCATCACATACCCCTCATGATTTGTACAAAAAGTTCTTACAAAATCATCATAAGTCTTAGAATAGATATGGAACTTTGGATCTCTATTAACCTCAATTACAGGTTTCATTACAACTTTAGATACTTCGACTCTGACTCCAATATCAATTGGTTGATGGTCTATTTGGATACCAAGCTCATGGATTTGTGACATCAAAAAACTAGAACTGGCTCTTCCCGGAGCTGCAATGACATAATCGGAGTCAATTTTATGAGAAGTATTCTTTTGCATATAGGTAGTAGTGTATCCTTGTTTTACCTTTTCTATTTTGTTGACATCAGCAAGTACAATAAATTTTATCCCTTTTTTCTCGAGATATTTCTTGATTGAGTTTATTACTACGGGGGTGTAGTCGCTCCCTATGTGTCTTTGAGGTATCTGAATAAACTTAATTCCTGAGGCTTCGGCTTTTCTTTGTAAATCCTCAATCATTTCTGTTTCGCCGATAAAAAGTTTTTCTGGAGCCCCGTGCTCTAAGAAGATTGAATCAACTTCGTTCACTAAACTTATGGCTTTGTCGGCTTTTCCAGTAAGGGCTTCTAGATTTCCACCTATATCTGGCCTTAGATTTAGTATTCCGTCTGAAAGGCAACCTGAACCACCAGCCCCATATAACACATTACATGGATTACAGTTATCGCACTCGCCAGTACGCTCAAGTGGACATTTTCTGCTATCGACATCTCTACCCTTATCTAGGATAATAATATCAAATTTATTAGTTTCAGAAAGCTTGTAAGCAGAAAAGAGACCAGCAGGCCCTGCTCCAACGATGACAATTTTTTTCTTCATATAACTAATATTAGAAGTATAACCTAAAAAAGCTTATGGATTTTCTTTATTTTTTGAAGGTTTTTTTGGAAGTCCTTTGAGTGGTCTTTTTGTCTTAAGCTTTGATTTTTTGATTGGCGCTGGTTTTGGTTCTACCAAATCTTGCCTTTGTTCAACTTCTTGATAATACGCTTGAGGCGGTACTTCCTGCATTGGTGGCCTTTCTGAAGTCTTTTTCGGAAGACCAATATGTTTCACATTCATCTTTAACAAAGCTATTATAATGAAAAATGCGGCAATTACTATAATGGGCAATGCTTGAATTAAGATATTTGATGCTAAGATTAAATTAATTTCTTTTTCAGTCTCTCCTTCAACTTTTACAACCTGTGTTACTTTTCCATAAAGAGTTGAAGAGGCTGTAACTTGATATTCTTTTGGAGGAAGGTCCGATATTACTATTGTACCAGAATTATCAGAACTACCTTTTTGCTGCCCGTCTACAAGAACAGAAACTCCACTTATTGGATTGCCTTGTATATCCTTTAATGTAACTTTTATTGCACCATTTGCTTGTTTTAATGTCAGTGACTTTGTAATTCCTGCTTTAGTAATCTCAAAATTTACTTCAGCTGGTTCGTATCCTTTTGCATCGGCTTTTAGAGTATAAACTCCAGGAGGGAGCTGCATTGTTCCATTGGCCTTAGTAAGCTTTTCAACTGATACGCCGCTTCCTGTCCTTATTATCTCAGCGTCAACTTCAGACAAAGCCATACTGTCTTCTGTTTTAATTTCATAAGTAAGAGTGCCTTTTTGTTTTAACAAAACAACTGTAACTTCTTTTTGTTCTTCTTGTACTAGATTAAAAGGTTCAGTTGTATATTTTTCATAATCCATGAACTCAACTTCTACGAAATAAGTTCCTGGTTTAACTGAGAATCTAAAGAATCCCCCTAAATCAGTAGAAGTATAAGTTACACTTGTTCCTTTGAGAAAAACTTGTATGCCGAACAACGGGTTGCCCTCGTCTGTTGTTACCTTGCCGTAAACTTCTCCTTTTACGATTAGAGGAACAGTTATTGAATAATCAACAGTATCTATCGGGGTTACAGTATTTGGTACTTCATACTCAGACGTGGAATAAGAAACTATAACTTTATAGTTTTGTGCATCAGGGATTTCAATCCTAAATTGTCCGTTTTCATCTGTATTAACAGAAAATGTTTCATTTGTAGTTACGTTTGTGGCTTTCACGGTTGCATTAGCTATTCCAAGTTCCCCCGCCTCAAAGATCTTGTTGTCATTTGAATCCTTGTAAACTTGCCCGGAAATTATTTTGAATCCAGAATGCCTCAGATAAAATGTTTTGGAGTCAATTGGAGCTATATCCACATTTTCGAGTACAGTGACAAATCCACTTTTTACAATAGTAACTGAGTAAGTTCCTTCAGCTATATTCTCAAAAAGGAGTTCTCCTCTTGAATTTGAGTTTCCTGATCTTTGATAGTTTGTATCAGATTGTAATGACATTCTGATTTCTGCATCTTCAATTGGAGTTCCATTTACACTAGAGATTACAAAGAGAAAATTTTTGTTAGTAGCGCCCCAAGTTGATGGTGCCATGAGTACCAATATGAATATTGATAAGATGGCAATCCTCGAGTATCTTCCTAGCATTGTTCTCCTCAAGATTTTTATTAAAATAAAAAATTAAATTTCGGAAGATACTTTTCTTACGTCTTTAACCTTAATAGTATTGTCCATCTCTACTATTCTTGCCTCACACTCTATGACGTCCCTTGTGTCGCCAGAAAGCTCTAGGTAAGTTCCAAGATCTGTGTCGTAAGTTTTTACATTTACGGACCCTGGAATTGTTCCTGGGCTAATTGTACCAAGGTTAAGGTTTTGGACAAGTATCCTAACTGTGTAGGGCTTATCTTCGCGCCTTTCAATTCCTCTTTCGACTATTTTCATAATACCTCACCTATCCTTTAGTAGCTGATAATCAATATACAGTTACCAGTTTATAAGCTTTTCGATATCGATAATATATAATAATGTTCCAAATTCATTACAAAATATAAACAAAAATGGCATAATACCTTTCAAATTATTGAGGGTATTATTTAAATACTATGAAACTATTGATAATCAATATTTGCCATTGCACTATAGGTTATATTCAATTTTTGATATTCAATTATAAATGCTTAATCTTATATAATATTTAGCTCAATTCAGTATAATGAAAGTTGTTCTTTTAGAGCATACCCAAAACCCTGAAAAAGTGTGTGCTGTTGCAGCCCTTACATCGATGAAGGAAGGGACTCCTTCTGATATGTTGAGTGAAATAGACGCAGATAATGCAAAAAAGAGGATTAAGAGGGTTGTCGGATATGGTCATTATTCAGTTATAGAGCATGCAAGTTTTACTTTTTCTATAGAAGGCATTTCTAGGGCATGCTCTCATCAATTAGTAAGGCACAGAATAGCTTCTTTCACTCAGCAAAGCCAGAGGTATGTAAAGATGGAAGATGCTCCATTTGTTACTCCTCCTTCGATTAAGAAGAATAAAGCTGCAGAAGATATATTCAATAATAGTCTTAATAATAATAGCGAGAGTTATAAGAAACTGCTTGAATTGGGAATAGCTCCTGAAGATGCAAGATTTGTGCTCCCCAACGCCATTAAAACTAATCTTGTAATGACAATGAATGCAAGAGAGTTAATGCATTTCTTTAATCTCAGGTGTTGCAACAGAGCACAGTGGGAAATTAGGGATATGGCGTGGGAAATGCTGTATCAGGTTCTTGAAGTCTCGCCCGCATTATTTGAATCATCAGGACCAAAATGTATCAGTGAAGGCATATGCACAGAGGGTAAATCTTCTTGTAATTGTTACAAACTGTTTGAAGGGAAAAATATTGATGAAAGAAGGATAATTGTTAAAGAATTTTTTAAGTAATAGTGTGATTTTTATGGCAAGGATGGATATTGACACATATTTTATGAGTATTGCAGAGTTAGTAAAGAAACGATCTACATGCATAAAACAACATGTCGGAGCAGTATTAGTTAAGGAAGGCTACATCATCTCTACAGGTTACAACGGTGCCCCTAGAGGTCTCCCTCACTGCTCAGAAGAAACATGCCTTAGGCAGACTCTTGGCTCTCTTGAGAAATCCCATTTATGCAGGGGCGTTCATGCAGAACAGAATACAATAATTCAAGCTGCGATACATGGTGTTTCAACTGAAAATTCAACTGTTTACTCGACTCATTTTCCCTGTATGTCATGCACAAAAATTCTAATAAATGCAGGCGTAAAAGAAATAGTATATGGAAGAGATTATGACCTTGACAATGAAATAAAAATGAGCATGATAAGGGATGCCGGTGTTAGGGTAAAAAAATTGCTCTTGACTGATTAGATGGAAACTACCTTAAGCGACATAAGGACAATTGACTACCCCACGTTTTCTCATGAGAGGGCGTCCGCGCTGAAAGAGTCTCTTTTTGAAAAAGGCGTCGATAATATCTATTCATTTGGTAGAGTTGAACTTGGGTCCGATCGGGCAATAGGCAAAGGCAATACCTCAATTATTTTTTTGGGAAGCTACAAAAACAAAAACGTATCAATCAAAATTGAAAGGTCCGACTCTGAAAGGAAAGGATCTCTTAAGAAGGAAGCTTATTATTTGATTAAGGCCAATGAATGTGGTGTCGGGCCAAAGATATATGGGTATGATGATAACTACATCATAATGGAATATATAGAAGGGGATCTATTAATTGAGGGGAAGTTCAGTAGAGAGGACATCTTTGATATCTCAAGACAGTGCAATGCTCTCGATAGAGCCGGAATAAACCACAGGCAAATTCAAGGCGGAAAGCATATTATTTGTGGAACAAAAAACGTCATAATTGATTTTGAAAAGGCTCATTTCTCAAATACTCCAAAAAATGTCACCTCTTTCTTATCTATGTGCTTCCTATCAGACTGCCTTGTTAGGCAGAGAATAAAGGAGATTTTTGATTTTCAAGAAGATTTCATCAAGACACTTTTAAAAGAGTATAAATCCAACTCAAATATAGTAGATCTTATCAAAAATATCCAATAAGACTTAAATATTTTAGATAATTAACATAATTGGTTGTGAGTTAATGGAGTTTGAAAAACCCTGGACAGAAAAGTACAGGCCTCAAAAGCTTGATGATATAGTTGGAAGAGATCCAATAATTAGAAGACTTAAATCTTATGTTGATAAGAAATCAATGCCACACTTGCTATTTGCTGGCCCTCCCGGGGTTGGAAAGACCACAGCGGCCATAGCTCTTGCAAAGGAGATTTTTGGCGAGTATTGGAAGCAAAATTTCCAGGAGACAAATGCCTCGGATGAGAGAGGTATAAACGTTGTGAGGGAGAAAATTAAGGACTTTGCAAGAACTAAACCAATAGGCGGAGATTTCAAGATAATATTCTTAGATGAGTCTGATGCACTTACCTCAGATGCTCAAAATGCTTTGAGGAGAACTATGGAGGTCTATACTTCAACCTGCAGATTCATCCTTTCATGTAATTATTCCTCAAGAATCATTGACCCAATCCAATCCAGATGTGCAGTATTCAGATTCGGCCCATTGTCAACTGATGCTGTAAAGACCATGATTAGGAAGATAGCCAAAGAAGAAAAAATTGACCTTAAGGAAGATGGACTTGATGCGATTGCCTATGTTTCAGAAGGAGATATGAGAAAGGCGATAAACGCCCTCCAGTCTTCATCGGGTATAGGGGACTCAATAACAGAAAGTTTAGTATATCAAGTCTCTTCAAGGGCGAAACCTGAAGAGATAAAAAACATGATGAAAGTCGCCCTGTCTGGCGATTTCATTTCATCAAGAAAGATACTTCAGGAGCTTCTTTTGGGTCAGGGATTGTCAGGTGAAGATATAATAATGCAGATGCACAGAGAAACTTTCAATTTAGAAGTTTCTGACAAAGAAAAAGTTAGAATTGTTGATATGATAGGCGAGGCAGATTTCAGGCTTGTGCAGGGTGCAAATGAATTTATCCAGCTTGAATACCTTCTCGCCAATCTTTCCACAGGATAACGATAATATGCTTGTTGAAAAATACTTCCCAAAAAATTTTTCTGAGATAAAAGGTCAACAGGCACTTGTAAAGGATATTCTAGCATGGATAAATACCTGGGGCACAGAAAAAAAAGCACTCCTTATCTATGGTCCACCCGGTAGCGGCAAGACTACGATGGTAAAGGTATTGTCAAAAGAGCTTGGATATGATTTAATAGAGCTAAATGCCAGCGATAAAAGGGACCAGACTGTATTGAACAAAATTGTTGGAAACGCCTCTACTTCAAAGACCCTTTTTGGTTACAAAAAAATAATTTTACTAGACGAGGCAGATAATATTCACGGAAAGGAAGATTTTGGAGGGGCAAAGGCTTTACTTGAGATAATAAAGAATACACAAAATCCAATCATTCTTACTGCAAACAGCTACTGGGAAGTATCTCAGGCGATAAGAGACAACTGTAAGCTTGTCCAGTTCAAAAGACTTCAATCAAGGACTGTCTTTGCCAGATTGAAAGAGATAGTTGTCGCCGAAGGGATCCAGATAGAGGATGAAACCCTCATGAAGATAGCAGAACAGTCAACAGGGGATATGCGTGCAGCAATTAATGACCTTGACTCTTTGGGCAATAAAGTGGTGAAAGGTGATGAGAAGCTAGTTGGCTCAAGGGATACAGAGACTTCCATATTTGAGGCCCTATCGAAACTTTACATGTCAAACTCAATTGATGTCAGGAAAGACTTTTTTGATGTTGATAAAAAACCGGATGAGCTTCTTCTTTGGATTGATGAAAACACACCCAAGGCGTATAGAGGAAAAGACCTACTTCAAGCCATGGGCCTTCTTTCAAAGGCAGATATTTACCTGAAAAGGGCTTTTAACACTAGAAACTATTCCATGTGGAAGTATGCATCAGACCTTATGACTGGCGGAGTTTCTGTTGCCGGGGTAAGTGAATCAAGATACATCCCATTTTCCCCTCCAAAGTATTTTCAGGTATTAGGTTCCTCCAAAAAGAGGAGGGAGATGAACAAGATACTCCTTGAGAAGATTGGAAAAAAGTGCCATTGCTCCAGAAAAGTTGCAAGATCTTACCTACCTATGATATCGGCGTTATTCCTTAATCCACGAAAAGGAGCCCTAATATCTAACTTTTTTGAATTTGACATGGAAGAAATAAAATTTATAGATGAGAAAAATTATAGGAAAATTGAATTGGCAAGAGAAGAGCTTTTAAAGGAGCCAGAAAAGAAGGAGAAAATTGAGGCAGTTCCAATAACAACTGACAAAAAAATAGAATCAAAGAAAGAAGCCGCTCAAAAAGAAAAGGAACTCCCGAAAGAAACAGAAAAACAGAAAGAGGACAAACAAAAGAATCAACAAAAAACACTTTTTGACTTTTAGGGGAAGAGAATATGTCGGAACATTCTATATCGTCAGCTCTAGACAAGATACCAAAATCGGGTATCAGGAAATTATTTGACCTTGCACAAAGTATGGAGGGTATAATAAGTCTTGGGATCGGGGAGCCCGATTTTGATACACCACCACACATAATTGAAGCAGCCATTAAAGCCCTAAAAGAGGGAAAAACTTACTATTCCCCAAATTCAGGAATTCTAGAGTTGAGGCAGGCCATTTCTGAAAAGATGAAAAAACAAAACAGCATTGATGTATCTGAAAATGAAATCATGGTCACTATCGGCGGGGGAGAAGCCTTATCACTTGCAATCCAATCTTCAATTAAGACTGGAGATGGTGTCATTGTTCCATCACCTGCATTTGTTGCCTATGTTCCGACAGTTATGCTTTCTGGAGGGATCCCAATAGAAGTTGAATGTAAGGAAGATGAAAACTTTATCTTAAATCCTGAACTTCTAGAAGAAAAAATAACTGAAAAGACAGAACTATTGATACTAAATTCCCCATCAAATCCAACAGGCGCAGTCATGAGCAAAAATGACTTGGAGAAGATTTCCGATATAGTTATGGAATATAATCTAAAAGTAATATCTGATGAAGTTTATGAGAGTCTTATCTATGATGGCAAAAAACATGTAAGCATGGCATCTCTTAACGGTATGGAAGAGAATGTTATAACAGTTAACTCATTTTCTAAAACTTATTCTATGACTGGGTGGAGAGTTGGATACCTGTCTTCAAAGGATGAAAGCCTATTTGACAGAATGTTAAAACTGCACATGTACGGCCCGGTATGCAATAATACATTTGCACAGTTTGGTGCCTTGGAAGCCCTAAATGGACCTCAGCATTTTGTTGATAATATGCGGGACGAATTTAGAGATAGAAGAGACCTACTTTTGAAAAGAATTCAGGAGATGAACGGAGTAAGTGCAATCAAACCTGAAGGTGCATTCTATTTATTTATGAACATATCACAAACAAAAATGAAGTCAGAAGAGTTTTCTGAAAAACTGTTGAATCAAGAAAAGGTGGTCACAGTTCCTGGAGCTGCATTTGGCCCATACTCTGATGACTTTGTGAGACTTGCATACCCTCTCAAAAAAGATAAGATAAATGAAGCGTGTGATAGGATGGAAAGGTTTCTTTCTAAAAATTAATCCTCTTCAATTTTGATAGATTTAATGTTAAACTCCCTACCGGAGAGTATTGTGACATCATTTGAGCCACACTCGCAGGTCATTGCAAGTATGGGAAAATCTTTATCAGATGTAATATTGAATTCCTTGTTGCACTTGTTGCAGCGAACTCTTGGTTTCAGGAATGTTATATCAAGTTTGGCCTCTTCTGCGATTGTTCCTTTTGAAATTACATCAAAACAGAAGGTAAGCTGCTCAGTATTGACTAGGAGAATTTCTCCCATCTCTAGCTTAATTGATTTAATTTTCTTGGCCTTTTCTTTTTTTGCTGCCTCCAACACAGTCTTTAACATGCCATCGGCAAGGGAAAGTTCATGCATAAATTCACCAATACACTTTTATATTCTGTCAAATGATTATTTAAAAGCTTAGGGGGATCATTTTGAAGGACTATATAATATGGCCATCTTATCTTGATAAAAATCTTTCAAAGAAAGACGGTAGAAAACTTCCAAAAAATTTGGCATTGGATCACCCAAAATTCGATGAGATTAAAAAAGCTCTGGAGGCTACTGGGATAAATCATGAGATTGAGAAGAACTCAAGGTACCCCAAGGAGCAGGGAAAAGATGACAGAAATCTTGGGAGATTCATAGTTGAAAAAAAATTCTCTAAAAATGAGATACTTAGAAAAATATCAAAAGAGATAAGAAAAAACAGGGGCTGAACTTAAGATCTGTCCTGTAAAGTTTCAACTTCAGGTATAATCCTTTTACCTGCGGCAACTTTATCTATGCTGTGGACAGTTCCACCGAGCTTTTCTATCTCCTCTTTTAATAACTCATAATCAATTGAATCCCCTTGTATAGAAAGTTTCACTGTTTCAGTCTTTTGGTCTATCTCAACAACGGAGATATTGACACCTATAATCCCAGGGATTTCAGATAACTTATTTGCAAAATCTGGGAGTATTGGTTTATGAGGTTTTAAAACATCAAGAACTATCATCCTAATTGAACTCATAAATCTACCTAACTTAGTGATAATATTAGGTTTTATAATCGTTTCGGTTTTTTAATTGAATTATTTTATGTAAATTTACCCTCTTTTTCACTGAAAACGACCCCATGGGATAACCTTATATTTTAATTTTTTTTATTTCCAAATACAGACTAATACGTTAATGGTGGAATAATTATGAAAAGGCCTATAGTTACTATTGACGGAAACGAAGCTGCCGCATATACAGCTTATCATGTTAATGAAGTCATATCAATATATCCTATAACTCCTTCCTCTACAATGGGGGAGTTATCCGATCAGTGGGCATCTGAAGGAGAGCCCAATATATGGGGCACAGTTCCTAATGTAACTGAGATGCAAAGCGAAGGAGGGGCATCCGGTACTGTTCACGGTTCTTTACAGCGAGGTGCGCTCACTACTACTTTTACCGCATCTCAAGGACTTCTTTTAATGATCCCCAATATGTACAAAATAGCGGGGGAGCTTACTTCTACTGTTTTTCATGTAAGTGCTAGAACCCTTGCAACACATGCGCTATCAATTTTTGGTGACCATAGCGATGTTATGTCAGTACGTTCTACTGGATTTGCACTTCTGGCATCAAACTCTGTTCAGGAAGTAATGGACCTTTCAATTATTGCCCAGGCTTCAACCTTGAAATCAAGAGTCCCGTTCTTACACTTCTTTGATGGATTTAGGACATCCGCTGAAACTTCCAAAGTTGAGCGTTTAACACTTTCAGATTTAAAGCAGATGATAGATGAGGATCTAGTAAGGGCTCATCGTGCAAGAGCCCTGTCACCTGATAATCCAGTCATAAGAGGGACATCACACAACCCGGATACATTTTTCCAAGCAAGGGAAACAATAAATCCTTATTATAATGCCTGCCCAGATTTGGTCCAGGAAGCCATGGACAAATTTGCAAAGATTACTGGCAGACAATACAAACTCTTCCAGTATGAGGGCTCACCAGATGCTGAAAGAATTATTATTATTATGGGAAGCGGTGCTGAAACTGTAGAAGAAACTGTGAACTATCTTACTAAGAAGGGTGAAAAGGTAGGAGTCCTAAAGGTACGACTTTTCAGACCTTTTTCATTGAAACACTTTATTTCGTCACTACCCCTATCTGTAAAAAGTATTGCAGTTCTTGATAGAACTAAAGAGCCAGGTGCCTTGGGAGAGCCTCTTTACCTTGATGTTACAACTGCCATATCTTCAGCATTCTCAGATGGCTTGCTAAAGATGGAGAAGATGCCAAAAATAGTTGGAGGTATTTACGGACTATCCTCAAAGGAGTTTAAACCTTCAATGGCTAAGGCTATATTTGATGAACTAAAAAAGAGCACACCCAAGAACAGATTTACTGTCGGAATTAATGATGACGTAACACATCAAAGTTTAGATTATGATCCAGGCTTTTTCGTTGAGCCAGAAAACAGGACAAGGGCGGTATTCTTCGGCCTAGGTGCTGACGGTACAGTCAGCGCAAACAAGAGTTCGATAAAAATAATAGGTGAAGAAACAGACAACTACGCCCAAGGTTTCTTTTTTTATGATTCAAAAAAGGCAGGGTCACTTACAATCTCATATTTACGATTTGGACCGGATCCAATAAGATCCCCTTACCTGATAGATAGGGCAAACTTTGTGGCGTGCCACCAATGTTCATTTTTAGATAAATACGACATGCTAAGTGTTGCTGAAAAAAATTCAATATTCCTCTTGAATAGCCCGTATCCGAAGGAAGAGGTTTGGGACCAACTCCCCAGAAATGTCCAGCAGGAAATAATAGATAAAAAAATTAAATTTTATACAATTGATGCTTATGATATAGCAAAGGATATAGGCCTTGGGGTCAGAATAAATACAATTATGCAGACATGCTTCTTTGCCTTGGGTAATGTGATCCCAAAAGAAGATGCAATTGCATCAATTAAAAAGTTCACAGCAAAAACATATGGCCGAAAGGGAGAGAAGATATTAAAGATGAACTATGAGGCGATTGATAAGGCCATTGACAATCTCCATGAAGTGAAGGTACCTGAAAAGGCCACAAGCACCTTTGATTTAAAATCTTCAATGTCAGAAGAAGCCCCCGATTATGTCAAAAATGTTATATCCAAGATGATTATAGGTAAGGGAGACGAGCTCCCCGTAAGCGTATTCCCTCATGATGGTACATATCCAACTGGAACAACTAAGTGGGAAAAAAGGAATATATCGCTTGATATACCAATATGGGACCCTGCTACTTGTATACAATGTGGTAAATGTGCCTTTGTCTGCCCACATGCAGTTATCCGGGCTAAAGTTTATCAAAAAGATGCATTAAAGAATGCGCCGGATTCATTTAAACACGTTGAAGCGAAATTTTCACAATTTAAGGATTGCATGTATACTGTTCAGGCCTCGCCAGAAGATTGCACTGGATGCAAACTCTGTCATGAAACATGCCCCGCAAAAAACAAACAGGACCCAAAATTAAAGGCCATAAATATGGAGTTTAAGGATCCTATACTCGATAGGGAAAAAGAAAACTGGAATTTCTTTGAATCTATTCCCTATGTTGACCGGGAGAAATTAAATGTTACAACTGTAAAGGATATTCAGCTTTTAGAGCCCCTGTTTGAATTTTCAGGCGCTTGCTCAGGCTGCGGCCAAACCCCTTACGTAAAGTTAATGACTCAATTATTTGGGGATAGAGCTGTAATAGCCAATGCTACAGGATGCTCATCAATTTATGGGGGAAATCTCCCAACTACACCATACACTAAGAATAAGGATGGTCGTGGCCCGACATGGTCCAACTCTCTTTTCGAAGATACTGCAGAGTTCGGGCTTGGTATGAGATTGGCCCTAGACAAACAAAAACAATACGCAATGGAGTTAGTTGAAAAACTTACCGACGATTTGGGAAAGGATATTGTATATGAACTAAAAAATACAAATCAAGATACCGAGGCGGGGATAAACAAGCAGCGAGAAATGGTAAAGCTCTTGAAGGCCAAACTTAAGTCTATACAAAAACCAGAAGCAAAGAATTTATTGAGCTTAGCTGATTGTTTAGTCAAAAAAAGCGTATGGATTTTAGGAGGAGACGGCTGGGCATATGATATAGGATATGGTGGACTTGACCATGTTCTTGCCCTGGGGAAGAATGTCAACATTCTTGTTCTTGACACTGAAGTCTACTCAAATACTGGAGGTCAGATGTCAAAAGCAACACCTCTTGGTGCAGTGGCAAAGTTTGCGATGGGAGGAAAACCGACACCAAAGAAGGACCTTGCCATGATGGCGATGGTCTATGGAGATGTATACGTGGCAAGAGTCGCTTTCGGTGCAAATAATGCTCAAACAGTTAAGGCCTTCCTAGAAGCAGAAGCATACGAGGGTACATCAATTATTATAGCTTATGCGCATTGTATCAATCAGGGATACGATCTTATCCACGGCCCCGAGCAGCAGAAGGCTGCTGTTCAATCTGGTTACTGGCCTCTAATGAGGTATAACCCAGATTTGGAGAAGGAAGGTAAAAATCCACTTCAGTTAGATTCAGGAAATCCTTCAATTACTCTTGATAAATATATTTACAATGAGACTAGATTTAAGATATTGCTAAGGAGCAAGCCTGAAGTGGCAAAGAAACTCCTAGATGAGTCTCAGAAACAAATTATAAAAAAGTGGAACTTCTATAAATATTGGTCAGAAATGCCAATATCAAAAGGGGAAGAGAAATGATTGATTTATCAACAAGCTATATGGGGCTTAATTTAAAGAACCCCATAGTTGCTTCACCTTCATACCTATGGGAAGATCCAAGTAATATTAAAAAAGCTGAGAAATCAGGAGCTGCCGCTGTAGTTTTGCACTCTTTATTTGAAGAGCAGCTCGAGATTGAACAAATGGAGCTAAATAGATTTCTACTTCAGGGTACAGAAAGTTATGCAGAAGCCCTGACATATTTTCCAGAGATAAAGGAATTCAAATTTGCCCCAGATGAGTATATCGAACTTGTAAAGGAAGTTAAGGCCAGTTCAGAAATCCCAATCATCGGAAGCTTAAATGGTGTTTCAGATGGCGGGTGGATAAAATATGCGCAAAAGATTGAACAGGCCGGCGCAGATGGACTGGAGCTAAACATTTACTACATCCCAACTGATATCTCAACAAACTCTGAAAAAATTGAAGAAAACTATTATAATCTTGTTAAAAGTGTCAAACAAAAGATTAGGATACCTTTGGCTGTTAAGCTCTCGCCTTATTTCACTTCAACACCCAACGTATTAAAAAATATAGAAAAGGCAGGTGCTGATGCTTTTGTCATATTCAATAGATTCTACCAGCCAGATATTGACATTCAGAATCTTGAAATAACCCCAAATCTTGTTTTAAGTAATAGCGATGAGCTAAGGCTAAGGCTAAGATGGGCTGCAATAATGTACGGAAAAGTGAAGCCGGATATTGCAATCACAGGTGGTGTTCACACTGGGTCAGACGTCATAAAATCAATTATGGCTGGAGCAAATGTCTCTATGATGACATCTGCATTGATAAAAAACGGCATTGGCCATATTGAAAAAGTCTTGACCGAAGTTACAGAGTGGCTTTCTAAAAATGACTATAAGTCAATAAAATCAATACAAGGACTCATGTCTCAGGAGAAAGTTTTAGAGCCTTCGGCATATGAGCGGGCAAACTACATGAAAACCTTGGGATCTTACAAGTAGTTAGTAAACTGATTTTGATTTTAATTTTTTTTCTGCTATTGAGAATATCATATCTAGAGATAGAGCTATAAGAATTGCAGGTATTGCGCCGCTCAATGTTTTATTAATGTTGAAACTTGCTAAACCTTCAAAGATTATCCTCCCCAATCCCCCACTCCCAATAATTGCTGTTAAGACCGCTATGCCGTTGGCAATTATGGCGGAGAATTTTAATCCCGCGAATATAGCAGGGTATGCTAGGGGAAGCCTTACATATCTTACTATCTGGAGGTCTGTCAATCCCATGCCTTTGCCTGTATCAATAAGTGCGATATCTGTTTTTGCTAGGCCTACATACATATTCTTTACAATAGGCACAATTGAACCTAAGACTATAGCAACTACCCCGGGCACAAATCCTATCCCGACTAAAGGAACTATTATTGCAACGAGTGCAAAACTTGGTATACTCTGAACCATGTTTATTACAGTTAAGACAACATAGGAAACACGTTTATAAAAAACAGAAAATATAGCAAGAGGTGTTGCAAGGCATATCCCTATAGCTAATGATGTAAAGACCAAAGTAAGATGTTGCAGAATAGCATCGAAAAGTGGGGCTAAAGCTACCAAGGATTGAACCTCCGGGCTAATCTATTTTCAATAATCCATGCTATAAAGTCAAAAAAAACTCCAAGCGTGCCGACCCATAGGGCAGCAACTATTATGGCCGGGATGTCATATCTGTAAATCCCTGCTTGTAGCGGGACTCCAAGACCACCGGCTGCAATTAAACCCCCTAATGTGACAATACCCATTATGTATACAACTGCTACCCTAATCCCACTACTTATCAAGGGTAATGCCATCGGGAGTCTTATTTTCAATAGAATCTCGTTTTTTGTAAGGCCAATTGCCCTTGCAATTTCAATATATTCATTGCTAACATGGGCAAGTCCTGTATAGGCATTTCTCATAATCGGGAGTATCGAATACAATACACATGCTGCTATCGTAGGCTTCTCCCCTAGCCCCAGGATAGGTAAGAGAAAAATGAATAACGCTAACTCAGGTATCGTTTCTATGACATTTAACACATTAAACCAGATATTAGCAAGTTTAGGATTGCTATAAACTAAAATGGCTAATGTCACACCTATTACGATCGATATAATCAAGGCAATAGAAAACATGTAAAGGTGCTGGATAGTCCTCAAAGTAATTTGATGGATAGTCCAGACCGATATTATAGTTTCTATTACAGTCAACGATAGCCCCCTAAATCAAGTTCATTAAAACTGAGTTGATTCTTACAATCCCCAATACTTTGTCATGGTCCATAATAGCTGCTATTGATTCTTTTGATGATTTTAAAAGCAATATTATTGATGAAAGAGTATCGCCGGGTGCAAATACGCTTAATTTGTTCCCCAATTCCATTATAGATCTGTCCCTATCCTTCTCATTCAATAAATCGATTAAGGATATTTGGGCTATATCTAAATTTGATTTTTTTATTATGCATGAGTCTATTTTGCCCAAGACCATCTTATCAATAGCTTCTTTGCATGAAATATCTGATTCAATAAGACAGCCCCTATCAAGCGATATCATTACATCCTTTGCCTGAAGAAATCGGATAGCTTTGAATTTATTTTCAGCCCCGATTATCTTTGAAACGATTTCATTTGCAGGTTCAAATAATAATTCAGAAGGTGTTCCAATCTGGAGCATCTTCCCCCCGTGCATTACCCCAATCCTATCAGCTAAAATGAAACTTTCTTCAATATCATGAGTGACAAAAACTATTGTTTTGTCTAGTTTCCTTTTTATTGAAAGAAATTCATTTTGAAGTTGCATCCTTAGGAGTGGATCGAGCGCGCCAAATGGCTCGTCCATGAGCAACAATGGCGGATCCATAACAAGAGCCCTTGCAAGCCCCACCCTCTGTTGCTGACCCCCGCTTAGTTGATTTGGATAACGGGATCTGAATAGATCTGGGGGCAGTGCAACAAGAGTTAGAAGTTCATCAATCTTATTTGAAATATCCTCTTCCTTCCATTTTTCTAGACGGGGTATTAGGCCAATATTCTCTTTGACCGTCATATGTGGGAAAAGACCAATCTGCTGTATAACATACCCTATTTTTCTTCTAAGTTTAACTGGGTCCATAGTTTTAGTATCATTGCCATTTAGGTAAACTGCCCCCTCTTCTGGATCGATGAGCCTGTTAATTAATCTCAAAGTTGTAGTTTTGCCGGAGCCGCTTGAACCCAATATTACAAATAGTTCTCCCTTGCATATTTCAAACGAAAGGTCATCTATAGCTCTTGATTCTTTGTATATTTTTGTCACATGTTCAAATCGCAATGATTCTAAGCAC
Organism: Methanofastidiosum sp.; assembly: GCA_039679445.1. Taxonomy (GTDB): domain Archaea; phylum Methanobacteriota_B; class Thermococci; order Methanofastidiosales; family Methanofastidiosaceae; genus Methanofastidiosum. The sequence continues at coordinate 20,353 of JBDKUY010000001.1, forward strand.
TGGCCCGAGAGAAATTTGTTCGTTTTACCCTCTCCAATAAAAAAATAAATTATTAATTTTTAATAAGCCCTTGTGAGATCAAAAAGGCCCTAGCTATATCCCTTGACTCCTTCTTCTCGATGTCATACTGATAATTCATGTCAGCCATAGCTTTGTCATCTATCTTTCCTTCAAGTTTTTTTAGAACTGAGATTACAGCCTCGTCTTTAGCAAATGAGGTAGTTGTGATAATAATTGCATCGTATGGTAAAAGCCCGCCTTTATCATCCTCTAATACTACTAGATCAAACAGCTCCCCTCTCTTGTCAGTTGTGTAACCGGTGATAACATCGACTAGATTATTTTTTATAGCCTCGTATACAAGTGTTGGCTCCATTGATTTTACATCTTTAAATTTGAATCCGTACGCCTTTTCAAATGTTGGAAGCCCATCAGGAGCAGTTGGATACTCTATATCAGTTCCAAGTACCATTGACGGTGCATAGGGTGCAAGCTCACTCACTTTTGTAAGATTCCTCTCTTCGGCCCAACTCCTTGGAACAGAGATTGCATAGTTGTTCTTAAATCCAAGTTTAGTTACAACTGTTATCCCTTCCTTTTCCCTTAATCCCTTTTCTACTTCAGTGTATACAATATTGGGATCCCAGTTGTCTAGAGCCGGCAACTTCAGAACAGTATTATAAAAAGCACCGGTATATCCAACAAATACATTAATCTGCTCACGCTTTAAGGCTTCATAATTAATAAGTGTGCCACCAAGCCCTTCTTTAACTTCAGTTTTGTAGCCGGCATCTTCTAATAACAAAGATATCATATGCCCAAGAATATATTCCTCATTGTATGGCATTGTGCCTATTACAATTTTCTTCTCAGTGCCTTGACCTATGCATCCAGAAGCTGCAGCAATCAAGACAAATATCAATAATGCGGAGAGAAATAATTTATTTTTCATTTTTATCACAATTTTTATTAGTAGGCTATACTTAAATGTTTTACCCAAATGGCCTATACTTCGATTACATAAAGAGTCTAAAGATTTATTTTTCTAATCTTAATCATTACATCACTTTGTGGATAATTAATGTATTGATTAACAATTTTTTAATTTAATTATTTTCGATATTAGATGAATTAAAACAAAAGATTATTATATCATAAAACCAAATTAAAGATTATAAATTAGTCATTGAATTTTTTATGAAAAATTCAAGGTGTGAAAATGAAAAAATACGATGTTTTAGTTATCGGCTCAGGTGCCGGCATGGGGGTGGCAAGTGACGCACTTTCAAATGGACTTAAGGTGGCGGTTGTAGATAAGGGGCCTCTTGGGGGGACATGTTTAAATTTAGGGTGTATACCTTCAAAATTACTGATTTTCCCTTCAGATAGGGTAGCAGAAATAGAAAACTCAAAAAAACTTGGTGTAGAAGCCAGTATAACTAAAATTCGTTTTAGGGAAATAATGGAAAGAATGAGGTCTTCTATTGCAGAAGACAGAGAGCAGATGAGAGAAGGGATAAAACAGACAAAAAGACTTGATTTTTATGATAGTACTGGTTATTTTGTAGAAGACTACACAATTTCAGTAAATGGGAAAAAGATTTTTGGAGAAAAGATTTTCATTGCTGCTGGCGCACGACCTTTTATCCCAAATGTTAAGGGTTTAGACGAAATAGAATATCTGACGAATGAGAGTATTCTTGAGTTAAATGAACTCCCAAAGAGCGTAGTAATTTTAGGCGGCGGTTACATTGCATGTGAATTCGGACATTTTCTAGCCGGGATGGGCAGTCAAGTGACAATAATTCAGAGAAATGTAAGGCTTGTCGCAAATGAGGAGCCTGAAGTCTCAGAGCTGCTCTTGAAAGAAATGTCAAAGAGGATGAAGATATACACAAACACTGAAGTTATTGAAGCTGCGCAAAAAGGAGACCAATTCAAAATAATCGGGAAAGAAAGAGGGTCAGGAAATATTATCGAAGTGACTGCAGAAAAAGTTTTAGTTGCAGGCGGGAGAGTTCCTAACTCTGATTTGTTAAAAGTTCAGAATACAGGCGTAGAAACTGATCCCAGAGGATATATCAAAGTAAATGATTATTTAGAAACTTCAAAAGGGAACATCTGGGCCTTTGGGGATATCATAGGAAAATACATGTTCAGGCATTCTGCGAACAAGGAAGCAGCGTATGCTTGGCATAATAGCCTTCATGGAAAAAGGCTTCCGATGAATTACACTGCCATCCCTCATGCTATTTTTTCTTATCCGGAAATTGCGTCTGTTGGTATGACCGAAAATGAGGCAAAAAAGAAACACAAAATCCTTGTCGGCTATTCAAAGTACAATAGCGTTGCGAAAGGTATAGCAATGTTAGAGGAAGAAACATTTGCTAAAGCTATTGTTGACAAAGAAAGTGGTAAGATTTTAGGATTTCACATAATTGGACCTTACGCTTCAATCCTAATCCAGGAAGTAATCAATGCAATGGCTAACAATATGAACTTTAAGTCAATATTCAAAGGGATGCATATCCACCCTGCATTGCCTGAGCTGATCCCCTCAACTTTGGCAAATCTTAGGGAAAGAAAAGACTAGTTTTTGGGGGTAAAACTCATAAAGGAAAATATATAATATCCAATAGCCATGTATGGTTATTACAAATCTCCCCTAAATCCCCTTAGGATATTAAAAGATAATATACATCTATCTATAGAAAAAGATGGTAATACCCTCATCTACAAAAGAACCTGTTTAAATGAATCTATAGAAAAATTATTATTAACTAAAGATTGCGGCATAATCATAAATCCTGTAGAGCCTCTTAAGACCCCAAAAGAAGTAACGCCCCATCTTTTGATAGAATTTAAAAATTCAGTTTTCGTTGAACCGAAGGGCACTAACAATATCTACCTTACTTTTCCGGTAGATATAGGGGTCTTTATTTCAGGCCGTAAAAATTATGACCTGCTTGATGTTTTTAGCCTAACAAAACAAAAATACACTTTGTATGGGGACCCAAGAAATGGAGTTATATGTAAGTATTACAAAAGCTCTATTTATACTTCAATTCCGGATGATATTGATCCCTTTATTGAGGGGGTCATGAAGTTAAAGATCCTCAATACAACGGATAACTGGGTTGAAGTTAAAATAGGTATTTTTGATGCACATGCCATGAAAATTTACTTTAATGAAAAACTCGTATCTATGCGAGTTAATATGAAGATATCAACAGAAAAAACCGCTGAAACTGAGTTCATTGACTCAGGGATAAAAAAAGGTATGAAAAAATCTCTTGAAGTTTTTACTTTGACAAAGCTACCAGTGCCAAACAAAAAATACTTAATGGAGGAAGGATTTTGAACTTTGGAGAGATAATTTCTTTATTGTCAAAGGCACTTGGAACTATTGAAACTGACAAAATCTTTCCTTATGTTTTAGCTACTGTTATGGTTATTTTGTCCATACTAATTGCAAAGGGCGTCTCTATGGGATTGAGAAGGCGCCTTAAAGACAAGTTCGATAAAGATATTCTAGGACTTTTACTTAAAGGGAGCTATTATGGCATAATAATATTAGCTATAATTCTAATATTACCGATTTTGAATATTAACACATCAGGACTATTGGTGGCAGGAGGGGTCACGGGTATAGTATTAGGTTTTGCAAGTCAGAGTATAGTCAGTAATTTTATGTCGGGATTATTTATAATGGCCGAAAGACCAATTAAAATAGGAAGCCAAGTCGAAATAGATAACGTGAAAGGTTTTGTTGAAGACGTCGGATTAATGTCAACTATACTGAGAAACTATGACGGTTTGTACATAAGAATACCAAATGAAAAAGTATTCACAACTAATATAATTAATATAAGCACTAATATCGCAAGAAGGCTTGAGTATACTATAGGCATAAGATACAGCGATGATGCAGATAAAGCCATAAAAATAATAGCTGACTTAATTGAAGACCATCCCTTCGTTTTAAAGAATCCTAAACCTGATATTTATGTCGATGAGCTTGGGGAAAATTCTGTTAATGTTGTAGTTAAAGCTTGGGCACCCGTCACACAGTGGTATTCAACAAAAAAGGAGCTTTTGTGGAAGATCAAGACAAACCTTGAAAAAGAGGGTATTCACGTTCCTTTCCCACAGAGGGTTGTTTGGTTTGCAAATGAGAACTCTGAGAATAACAAATTAAATTAAACTTCTTATTATAATTATTTGACAAAATTTTCGGAGTTGTTAGAAAATCTTTTAAAAGAATAGGTAGTAATAAATATGGTGATAAAATGGTTTTTTGCGGAAAATGTGGAAAAGACAATCCAATGGGTGCAAAGTTTTGCGAAAACTGTGGAGCAACTCTAGAAGAAGCCCCAGTATACAAGCAATCTCAAACTACATACGCTTCTGGAAACTGGCTTTCACATGAACATGCAGGATTTTTGCCAAGATTTGTAGCATGGCTTATTGATATCATAATATTCGGAGTCATTGCATGGATACTAAGCCTTGTAGGACTAGGAACTAATTATGGGTATGGTTATGGTATGGGCTACGAAAGTGGCTTCAATCTAGGCGGTATCGGAACAGTCATAACTGTATTGATATCTCTTGCATACTATGTATATTTAGATGGTATGCAGGGTGCAACAATAGGTAAAAGAGTGATGAAGCTAAAAGTAATTGGTACCAATGGTACAATGCCAATAGGTCCAGTTCCTGGATTTATAAGATGGCTAATAAAGACGATACCTCTATTAAACTTAGTGGCATACATCTGGATTCTATTTAATCCTGAAAAACAGGGACTTCACGATAAGATTGCCAACACCTTTGTTGTCAAAGAATAATCTTATTTATTTTCTTTTTTTTAAGAAATCTATTTAAGTCTAATATATTTTTACTTTTCATGGTATACTGCCCTAGATGCGGTAGCGAAAATCCAGAAGGTACGCTATATTGTAAAGAATGCAACGCATTTATTGGTGACGATGAAGAGAAAAAAAGAATGGATGGAAATATCTACCCATCAGCTAAGAATTATCCATTTACATTTTCATATACTTATACAGAGCCCTCTTCACGTGCAGAGTTATTTATTAGAATTGTATATGTCTTTGTTCTAGGCATAATTATTGAAGCTTGGGGAATTGTTGCAGGTCTTGCCCAAATATTTCAGTTTTTCTATGTCCTTATCTATGCAAAAAAGCATCAGGGTGCGTTCGATTTTATGGCCGGGTTTTTAAGATTCTACTTCAATGTGACTGCATATAGCTACCTTCTGACAGATGAAAGACCACCTATAACTAGTGAAGACACAGATTACCCGTGCAAGATTACATTCTCCTTCGAGCGGGACTCAAAAAGATTGGAACTTCTAATAAGAATTTTCTACGGATTTGTCCTATCCCTAATTGCATCTGTATGGGGAATGGTAGCCTCCCTCATAGTATTCCTCGAGTGGTTTTATATGCTATTTACAACAAAGAAAAACTTTGGCCTGTGGGAATTTTCAGTAAGATTTATTAACTTCTATATGAGAGTTAGCGCATATATTTCAATATTAACAGATGAGAGACCTCCATTAACAGGTGACTAAATGGATCCCCTATCCCTCCTTGCAATTGCGTTTGCCCCAGGCTTACTGTGGGTATGGCTTTTTTATAGAAAGGACAAATACGAGCCCGAGCCAAAAAAATTGATAATAATAACATTCATCCTTGGGATAGTTGCGACAATTCCGGCAGGAATACTAAACACTTTGCTACTACCATTTTCTATCGATCAGGCAGGGATTCTTTTGCTCTTCTTTGCTGCTTTTTTTGTAATAGGGCCTGTAGAGGAAATATCAAAATACATGGCCATGCGAGTATATGCTCTAAAGTCAAAGGAGTTTGATGAGCCTATTGATGCAATGTTATATTCAGTAGTAGCAGCTTTGGGATTTGCAACTTTTGAAAATTTCTTATACATCTCCCAGTATGGCCCTTCGCTTATACTGATGAGGGCAATAACAGGATGCCTTGGTCACGCAGGATTTTCAGGGATAGTTGGATACTATGTAGGAAAAGCAAAGTTTACTTCACCTAAAAATAATAATCTTGTCTTTAAAGGTCTTGCAATAGCAGCATTCTCACACGGACTGTTTAATTTTGTTCTCTTCACTCAGACCATACTCGCACTCTTATTCGTGCCACTCTTAATTGTTCTAGTATATTTCTTAACAAAAAGATTGGGCGAAATGTCTTCCGCATCTCCGTTTAAGCCTTCAGATCATTATGATTTCAAATGCCCTAAATGCAAAAATAATGTGCTGTCTTCCTCAAACTTCTGCCCAGAATGCGGTTTTAAGTTCAAGAGATAACTATTTATACCAAAATATACTCTATTTTTTACCCTTATAGCGAGGGGTTCATGAGAGGAAATCTTTCTTCTATGAGTGAAACAGCAAAAATAAGGGTAATACCCTGTCAACGGTCACCCGGTGATGTGGCATATCGCTTAGATGATTCGGGGGTTACAATGATGGGGATCAGCCCACCACGAGAGTTACCGAATGGAGAGAGGATATCCAAACGATGAGCTTCGGAGTTAGTTAGGTGGGCGACAAACAAATTATTTTAAAAAAATCATTATAAAAATAACAGAATAGAAGTTATCTTCTATACGATTTCTGGCGGTAACTTGTAAGATCTTCATTTGGTCTTGGAGTAAAATCCCTCAGAATATTTGAAATCTCTCCGTCTGTTATGCCTACATTTTTCGATAGCTGGACCATATTATTCCTAATCTCAAATAATTTTTCTCTTGCAATATCTATCCTATCTATCGAAGGGTGGTCCCTTAGATATTCGAATTCTCGTGAAAGACCAGCTATATCGACAGAAATTGATGTGATAAGATCCTTATACGGGTAATCACCTTTAGTTTGAAGCTCCTTGGCCAAATCCTTTGCCCTGTAAAGTTGATATATGGCGGTAATTATCTGTAGTTTTTCAAGATATTTTCCTCCAGGGTATCCAACTTCATAGAGTGCTGTTCGGATAGTCTTTAGGATCTCAAGTTCCGTCTGGTTCTTTAATTTTGCATAAGTTCCATCGAACATTGCCATATACTCACCACATGTTATGGGAATTGATGAGAAGATATAGTTAATCATTTTAGTTAATAATGTTAAACAATAAAGGTAACATTTAACTAAATAATTTCTAACTAAAAATACTAAGATATAAAGGGGTTAGAAAAAACAACTGGATTGATTAGAATAATTGCTAGAATGCGTATCGGTCTTTATACCCAATAACTCTGCTCTGGGAGTGTTTTGGGAAAAAATCGTACGGATAAAGGCCTCTTTGCCTCATCAAGTCTTTTATCTCAGATTCGTAATCACTTTTTTTAATCAAATCTGTAGGCCCTTCCTCTATGAAAAATAGTGCATGACATATCGGTTTTAATATTCTGTAGCTTATCCCCATAAGAGGTGCCACATAGGCTACATCATACTTATCTTCAATGCGCCTCATGTCAGAAAGCTCTAATCTAGGACTTCTGTCGTCCCTTCTAGTTCCATCCGCTATCATGTCAACAGTTACATCTTCTAAAAAAGACTCTATAACCCACTTGTGGAGGAAAGTAATGCCGTCATTTGCAAATCCATCTTTTTCGATTCTATCAACGGCCTTTTCTAGTAGTTCCTTATCAATTTCAAAAAGTTTAAAAGGGAATTCAAGTGCCTTTGCAGTCTCTTCGGCATATTTCCAGTTGGAGTTTATGCCAAATGTTATCGTGTAATTTGTAATTTCACAAGGAAGTATTTTTTTTAGAAAAATATTAGTAAGGGAGGAATCCTTCCCCCCGGAAAATAATACAGCCGTCTCCATAACGACTAGATCCTTCGAATCTTAAACTCCTTCTTGTTGCTCATAAGAGCTCTTTCGAGGATCTGTTTTAACATCGCATCATCAACTTGCTTTGTGATTTTTCCTTGCTGGTAGAGCTGAATCAGTAGAAGCTCTATCTGTTCGCCTTCTTCTCTTCTCGCCATCTTCACCCTAGTAAGCCTCTCCCTAGCTTCAGAGGAGAGAAGGGCACGCAAGATTTGCTGTTTCTGTAACTCAAATTCAATCTTCTGCTGTCTAGCCTGTTCATCAGCTAACGCTTGCTGTTGAAGTTCTTCTAACTTCCTCCTCTTTATGGCTTCAGCATCATCCGACAAAAAATCACTTTATTAATACTTATTAAGTTCAGGTATATCTACAGCTATCTGTGTCTTAATCTCGGACGCCTTTTTGTCAAGAAGAGACATTCCCTGTGAGGAGATAATCCTTCCCTTCTCAGCTTTCTTTATGTATCCGCCTTTTTCAAGCTGTGCAAAGATCTTTCTGATAATTGCCCCAGATGATTTTCTAAACTTTTCAGGCTTTACGCCTCTGTTCTTTTTGCCACCATAGTCGACTCTCAATGTCTCAACGCCGACTGGCCCGTAAACGTATACCTTTCTCATTATAGATGCCGCTCTTATATACCACCAGTCATTCTGGTCTGGAGCTTTCTCTCTTGATGATCCGGTCTTAGCAAAAGTTGCCCACTGGGGTGGTGTTAAATTCTTGTCGTTTTTCAACTCTTCCTTAACACCATCGATTAACATATCAGCAGGAACATCATATACTGTTGTAATAATACTCACCTCTCTTGATATTAAAAAAGCATTATTGTTATGTTTTTAAAGCTTTTTGGTATGGGAAGGTAAATCTTTAAATTGGAAATTGAATTTCTATTATCAGTGCAAATTAAAAACTTACATTATCTCAAAGAATGGGCAGAACTTAATGTTATAGCTATAGTTTTAGGGATATTTGGGGCTCTAGGGGCCATCATATTCGCTAAAATGATAGACTACAGCAAATACTTCTTTGAAACTATATTTCAAAGAGGATTTTTTGAAGCATTGAGTATTATCTTCATACCTGCAATAGGCGGACTTATAGTTGGGCCAACAATATACAAATATTGCAAGGAATCAAAAGGGCACGGCATCCCTGAAGTCATGTACGCTATAAATGCCAAAGGGAGCATTATCAGAAAAAGGGTCGCATTCTTTAAGACAATAGTTTCTGCAATCACTATTGGAAGCGGTGGGAGCGCTGGGAGAGAAGGTCCAATCGCTCAAATTGGGGCCTCAATTGGGTCTGCATTCGGCCAGTTCTTTAAATTTGATGAGAGGAAAATAAGAATACTTGTTGTGTGCGGACTATCCTCTGGCCTCTCTGCTGCTTTTAACACCCCTCTAGGTGGTGCAATCTTTGGTTTTGAATTGATCCTTTCTAGCTTCTCGCCTCTAAGCGTAATACCGATTGCACTTGCCTCGGTAATTTCAGTGAGTTTTTCTAGGGCATTTTTAGGCCAAGAGGCGATGATACACGCTATACCCTTTGCCTTCAATCCCGCAGAGGTGCCATTTTACATGTTGCTTGGAGTTGTAATGGGGGTTGCCTCATACGTATTCATTAAAATATTCTACGTTATCGAAGACAGCTTTGAAAAGGCTAAGATTCCGTTTTACTATAAACCGGCCATTGGTGGACTTTTAACAGGTTTAATTGGTTTCTCCTTTGTTCAGTATGGGGTTTTGGGGGGTGGCTTTGAAGGGATAAATTCGGCACTTTCTGGGAGAATCGGACTATCGCTATTATTACTTCTTTTTGTAGCAAAGATGCTTGCAACTTCATTCACCTTGGGTTCAGGTGCTTCAGGCGGATTATTCTCGCCATCCCTATACTTAGGGTCAATGCTTGGGGGTGCGATGGGACTAATCTTTGCCCAGATTGCGCCAAACACAGTAAGCTACCCTGAAGCCTATGCGCTTATCGGGATGGGTGCATTTTTTGCCAGCGTTGCAAAGGTCCCCTTGACGTGCATAGTCATGATCCCGGAGATGACCTCAGACTATTCGATCATACCGGCCATAATGTTATCAGTAATGGTGAGCTATGGAGTCTCGATAATTTTCCTGGGGAGGTCCTCAATAGACACTATAAAGCTTGATAGAAAGCTATCAACGGTAAAGTCATTTTCCAAGGATTTAAACGATGTCCGGGCCAGTGATATAATGTCCAAAGAAATAATTTCAATGGAGCCAGACATGCCTCTAAAGAAATTTTGGGATTATGTCAAGAAATACAAAAAACTAGGATTCCCGGTGATAAAAGATGGGGAGCTATTAGGCGTCATATCAAATCACAAAGTCAAAAATATAGATAGTAAAAAGATACCTTTTCTAAAAATCATGGATGCGATGTCTCCACCAACCTATGTATTTCCTTATGATGATGTGCCAAAGATTTTGGGCATAATGGATGATAGAAAATGCGGGAGAGTTCTAGTGCTGGATCCAACTTCAAAACAAATTTATGGTATTATTACAAAGTCTGATCTCTTAAAAGCCTACAGAATCGCAAAAAACAGAGGGGACGATGAAGATAGGTTCAAAATATCTGAAGAATTTGAAAGAGAGGTATCAACTGTATCTCACAAAATTTATCATAAGATTAAATGGCCAAAAATAAAATAACTTTTTAAACTATAGCGCTTCTTTAACATCATGAAAGCTAATGATATCTCTTTAGGAATTATACTAATATCGTTTATTATTGGTGCATTTGTTTATCCTCATGCGCCGGATATGATGCCAACCCACTGGAATGCCCAGGGAGAAATTGATGGGTACATGGACAAATTTTGGGGACTGTTTTTACTGCCTATGATATCCTTTGGGTTATTTGCGCTTTTTGTTTATCTCCCAAAGTTTGAACCAAGAAAAATGAATTTGGAATCTTTTAGAGAGTATTATCAAGGAATTCTCTTAGTAACTATAGGATTTCTTTTTTACATATTCATTCTGTCAATACTATCTGCATTTGGATACAGATTTAATATGGTCCAGATGATCTCACCAGCCTTTGCAGCCATATTTTATTATATGGGTACGGTGTTAGTAAAAACAAAGAGCAACTTCTTTGTCGGAATAAGAACCCCCTGGACAATTAGCGATGAAACAGTCTGGGAAAAGACCCACAAGCTTGGCGGAAAGCTCTTCAAGGCATCAGGGATAATAGCCTTTTTTGGGGTATTCTTTAAAGAATTTGCATTTGTTCTCATTATAGTTCCAATCTTATTAGCGTCTGTATATGCCTTTGTATACTCTTACATAGAATACAGAAAGATTCATAAGGGTGAGTAATTGGATTTTTTAGAACTTTGTGAAAAAAGATACAGCTGCAGGAAATATCTTGAGAAAGGCGTTGAAAGAGAAAAGATTGAGAGGTGCCTTGAAGCGTCAAGATTAGCGCCTTCTGCAGCAAATGCGCAGCCAGGGAGCTTCATAGTTATAGATGATCCCGAATTAAAAGAGAGTGTTGCAAAGGAAACTTTTGATAAGGTGGTATCATTTAACAAATTCTCACTAGCAGCCCCGGTGCTTGTTGCGATAGTAAACGAGAACCCCTTGATGACAAGCTTTCTTGGAAGATTTGCCCAGGGGAGGAATTTTAGCCTTGTCGATACGGGAATTGTAGCCTCATACTTTTGCCTTAAGGCAACAGAAGAAGGCCTTGGAACGTGCATCCTCGGCTATTTTAATGAAAAGAATGTAAAGAAGATTCTAAAAATACCAAGAAACAAGTCAGTTTCACTTATTATTGCTGTTGGATATCCGGCCGATTCTCCTCGAAAGAAGAATAGAAAATCTATAGAAAAAATAAGAAAATATAATATTTAAAAATTATGAATCATTAACAAAATCCGTTTCTATTTTAGGGGTGGTCTTGTTGTTCCTGATTATGTTGGCCACCCAAGACTCCATGAAACTGTGCAATCTATCATATAGTTGAGAGGCTATTTCAAAATCAAGTGCTATGATCTTCTCATAGTCGTCTCTTGCTCTATCCTTAAATCCTCTCTCAAAAAATATATTACCCCTCTGGAAATAAGCGTCCTTAAACTCCGGGTCAATCTCTATGGCCTTAGTAAAGTCATTGATTGCATCTTCATATTTGCTTTCTTTGACATAGGCCTGGCCTCTTTGGTAGTGGGCTTCTGCAAAATTTTCCTTTAATTCAATTGCCTTTGTAAAGTTATTAATGGCCTTTGAATATTCCCCACTCTTGAACAATGAAAGCCCGGATACAAAAAACTTCTGTGATGCCTTGTGGTGGTAATGAGAATCTTCTTTTGAAGACTCTTTTGAATATATGCTGTCAATTTGTTCATTTTTTATTTTAAATCCGCATTTAAAACAGTAGTTAGATCCTTCTGGGAGTTTAGACCCACATTTGAAACAGTTAGAAATGTCTTCCAAAATAACACCCCTAGTTATATGTGCGTTGGCATAATCTAAATGAGTATATAAATATTTTGTATGAAAATATAAATATTCTACAAATGTACACTAAGAAATTATTATCATATATGTTTGTATCGATTGAATGTAGTAAATTGTATTAATTATATAAAAAATACTGGGAATTATCTCAATAGAATGAATATTTGGTATAAAATCTATCAAGTAAAATCGACAACTTTATAAACTAATTACGTATATTATGTTTAGGGCCAGTCAAATGGCCAAATATATAAAGGAGTAATAAAAATGTATGGCGAAAACCGAGGCGGCTACAACAGACCACCTCGTGAAATGCACAAAGTAACATGTGCAGCTTGTGGACAGGAAACTGAAGTACCATTTAAACCAGATGGCACAAGACCTGTTTACTGTAGGGATTGCTACCAAAAGAAGAATCCAAGAAGATATTAAGTAGTAGAGTTTTTTTGTAAAAGGTTATTTCTAATCACTATAGGAAAAGTCCTTTTATTTTTTATATTTACAAATTCTTATTATAAGAGTTAAATTAATAGTGGCCTTATTCTGATTGTCTTATCCTGTAATTATTTCCTTTTCCTTTCATTAAAAAATCTCCCCTATTCTAGGCCGTATCTGGCAAATTACTGCCAGATTCTAGCTTTCTGTAAAATGCCTTTTCTGGTGTCTCAAGCAC
>JBDKUY010000002.1:0-35795 GCA_039679445.1 Methanofastidiosum sp.
TTTGTAGGTAGTTTGTACTCAACTACCCGCATCACTATTGTTTTTGCCTTTTCATTGTCTAGCTTCATGTCAATATTAGAAAAATCAAGATTTAAAGCTAGGCGAAATTTTTAGCAGATAACACAATGGTAAAAATATCCCGAAAGTTTTAAATAGTCATTTTAATTAAGTTTTTATGATGGGAAAGATTAGGTCTTCCGAATCGGTATCAAGAAAATTATATTATTGTTTTAGCTTTAGGTATTGATACCTTTCACTGGCCGAATCCTTAGTTTCTCTTTCCAATCCCTTTTAAGGAGGTTATTTTTATGGAGAGTTCTTTAGAGGCTCTTAGAGAAGAAATTAACAGGATCGATGATGATATCATAGGTCTGCTTTCAAGAAGAATGGAAGTAGTAAAAAAGATAGCAGCCCTAAAAAAAGCCAAGGGCATTTCAGTAGAGGATAGAGATAGAGAGAAAACACTTTTTCTTAAACTTGAAAAAGAGGCTAGAAGGAATAATATTGACGAAAAGTTCGTTTCGGAAGTCTTTGGAGTAATAGTTTCCCAGTCAAAACTTATTCAAAATAAGATATTGGAGGAACAAAAATGATTGTCATAATGAAAGCAAAGGCTGAGGAGGAGGATGTCAATAGGGTAATAGATACGATCCAATCACTTGGCCTTAGGACGCAGTTGAATTTAGGTGCGGAAAGGATGGTAGTTGCCGTAATAGGCGACATTAGTAAGATTGGGGAAGACAACTTCTTTAGGATCAGGGCAATGAAGGGTGTAGAAAACACCGTATTTGTTTCAAAGCCTTACAAATTAGTTTCAAAAGACTTCAAAAAAGAGCAGACGATAATAGATGTAGGCGGAGTAAAGATAGGCGGTAAAAAGGTTGTTGTTTTTGCAGGGCCATGTTCAGTTGAGAATAGAGAACAGATAATGGAAGTTGCTGAGAAGATAAAGAAAGCAGGCGCCAGTATGATAAGGGGCGGAGCATTCAAACCACGTACATCTCCCAAGGATTTCCAAGGGCTTGGGGAAGAAGGATTAAAATTATTGTACGAAGCAAAGGAAGAAACAGGACTTCCAATTGTAACTGAAATCATGGATGCTAGAGATGTAGGTCTTTTATCTGAATATGCTGACGTTCTCCAGGTCGGAACTAGAAACATGCAAAATTACACACTACTAAAAGAGCTTGGAAAATGTGACAAACCTGTTCTTCTAAAGAGGGGCATGTGGGCAACAATGGCGGAATTTCTTGGAGCTGCAGAGTACATATTAAACGGGGGAAATGAAAACGTCATATTATGTGAGCGAGGTATCAGAACGTTCTCCGATTATTCTAGAAATACCCTGGATCTAAGCATAATTCCTGCAATAAAAGATGAGAGTCATCTACCTATAATATCGGATCCAAGTCATGGTACCGGTAGGAGGAGTTTAGTCTTGCCTATGGCTAAAGCATCAGTTGCCTGTGGCGCAGATGGACTATTGATAGAAACACATCCTGACCCGGATAGGGCAATAAGTGATGCAGATCAAACTATTTCCTTGAGTGCTTTTTCAAAACTCATGGAAGATTTAAAACAAATAGCAAAAGCAGTTGGGAGGGATCTATAAATGATTGTAATAATGAAGATGGGCGCAGAAGAAAGCCAAGTTCAAGATGTCATCAAAAGGATAAAAGATCTTGGGTTTAATACTCACCTATCGCAGGGAGAGAATAGAACGGTGATAGGTGTAATCGGAGACGTATCTTCGATAGATGAAAGTGATGTTGAAAGATTAAGGGCGACACCTTACATAGAGGAAGTTGTACGAGTATCAAAGCCTTACAAATTAGTTTCTAGAGCATTTAACAAAGAGAATACAGTTATTAAGGTAAATGGCACTGAAATAGGTGGGAAAAAGATTGTAGTAATGGCGGGGCCATGCACAGTAGAAAGTGAGGATCAGATTATTAGTATAGCAAGAGAGGTAAAAAGTTCAGGGGCCGCTATCTTAAGAGGAGGCGCATTCAAGCCACGTACCGCACCAAAAGACTTTCAGGGTCTTGGGGAAAAAGGTCTGAAATTTTTATTAGAGGCAAAAGAAGAAACTGGTCTTCCAATATGCACTGAAGTTATGGATACAAGAGATGTAAATCTTGTAGCCGAGTATGCAGATATCCTACAAGTTGGAACTAGAAATATGCAGAACTACGCTTTACTAAAAGAGCTTGGAAAATGTGATAAGCCTGTTCTTCTAAAGAGGGGCATGTGGGCCACATTGAAAGAATTTCTTTCAGCCGCAGAGTACATTCTTGCAGGTGGAAATGAAAAGGTCATGTTATGTGAGAGAGGCATAAGGACATTTTCAGATTTCACAAGAAATACATTGGATCTCAGCATAGTGCCAGTATTGAAGGCTGAAAGCCATTTACCTGTAATTGTTGACCCAAGTCACGGTACAGGAAGAAGAGATATTGTAAAACCAATGGCGCTTGCTGCAATAGCCTGCGGTGCAGACGGTGTCACTGTCGAAGCACACACCGATCCAGAGAAAGCAATAAGTGATGCAGACCAGACAATAAGTACTGCAGATCTTCATGCGTTGATGGGAGAAATAAAATATATATCTAGAATGTTTGGACGGGAAATATAGAATGAACAATCCAGAAACTGAAATAATCAAGGTAGCTACTGGAAGAAATCAATATGAGATAGTTGTTGGTAGGAGTATCCTCCAAAAAGCGTTTGAAGAGATATTTGAAGAATATAAAGACTATAAAATTGCCATAATAACTGACTCGAACGTAGAAAGGATATATGGAAATAAAATTCTTCAAATACTCGATAAAAAAGATCGAGTTTTTATTCTATCTTTCAAAGCAGGCGAAGAGTCAAAAAATAGGAAAACAAAGGAGGAGCTCGAAGATAGGCTATTTGAACTTGGATTTGGCAGAGATACTTTGGTTATCGCTTTAGGAGGGGGGGTCACCGGGGACCTTGCAGGTTTTATAGCCGCAACATACATGAGGGGAGTTCCTTTCATACAGATACCAACGACACTTCTCTCCCAAGTTGATAGCAGCATAGGTGGGAAGGTAGGTATAGATCATCCATCAGGAAAAAATCTCATAGGGGCCTTTTACCCGCCAAATAAAGTCTATATCGATTTAGATTTTCTTAGTACACTGCCAAATGAAGAAATAATCAATGGTATTGCCGAAATAGTAAAAGCTGCAATTATCAAAGATGGGGAATTTTTTGCAAATCTAGAATCCAATATTCACAGGGTAGTTAAACTTGAGAAAGAATTTATTGATAATGCGATAATTTCATCCCTTAAAATTAAGGCCAATATCGTGCAAACAGATGAGAAAGAATCCGGTCTTAGAAAGATTTTAAATTTTGGGCACACAATTGGTCACTCTATTGAGATCCTTTCAGATTTTGAAATACCGCATGGGAGGGCAGTTGGCATCGGGATGGCAATTGAAACATTGATTTCTGAAAAAATTGGGATCCTAAAATCCGAAGAAAGAAACAGAATATTTCAACTTCTTAAAAAATCAAAACTTCTTGACATATCTTTCAAAGCACTGCCCGATGAAATAATAAAGAAAACTATTTTGGACAAAAAAACTAGGAAAGGGGTAGTTGAATATTCTTTGATAAAAGGGATAGGAAACGCTGTTTATGGGATCAAGGTAGAAGATGAGATTGTAAAGGAATCTTTAGCGGAGGCAGAGTTTCTTTGATCACCGCCTCAATTATGCCATCATCGCAAAAAGAGGCAACAACTCTTTTAGAAAAGGCATTGGCAAAAGGTGAGCTAGCAGAGATAAGAATAGATTTAATCACAGATTTAAATCTTTTAGAAATCAGCAATAGATTTGATAAAAAAAGAATCATAGTCACTAACAGAAAAAAAGACGAAGGTGGCTCATTTGAAGGAAGTGAATCTGAGAGAATTTCTCCACTAATCGAAGCATTAAAGATTGGATTTGGATTTATCGATATCGAGTACTATTCAATTGAGTCTTTACAGAATCTGATTTTTAAAAAAAGAGAATTTAACTCAAAGACAAATATAATTATTTCTTACCACAACTTTGAGGAAACACAGCAGAACTTGAAAGAAATATTCACACAAATGGAAAATCAAGGCCAAGATATTATTAAGATAGTTGCATATGCTAACGATATTTCAGACAACCTAATAATAAAAGATCTTTTATCTTCTAAATCAAGTCAAAGCGAAAAAGTTATTTCTTTTCTAATGGGCGAGAAAGGCGAGATAAGCAGGATACTCTGTAGCTCTTGGGGAAGCTACACTTCTTATGCACCATTAAAAGGGGTGGGCAAAACAGCCCCGGGGCAGATCCCAATAGAGATTCTAAATGATGTATACAGAGCAAACTTCATTAATAGTAATTTTGATATTTATGGGCTCATCGGAAATCCTGTTAAGGAAAGTATAGGATATTACGTTCATAACAAATTATTTTCTTATTATAATATAGATGCAGTTTATCTAAATTTTTTGGTAGATGATCTGGGTATGTTTATGAGTTCATTTAAGGACCAATTCAAAGGTCTTTGTGTCACAATGCCTTTCAAGGAAAAGGTCGCCCCCTACCTAAATAAGATAGATCCAATGGCCCAAAAAATAGGTGCGATTAATACAATAAAGAAAAACAACGGGGGCCTCTTTGGAGCAAACACAGATTGGATAGGGTCAGTATACTCAATTGAAAAATTGACTCCAATAAAAAATAAAAGAGTATTAATCCTTGGTGCAGGGGGAGCTGGAAAAGCGATTGCATTTGGCATAGCAAATAGGCAGGGTGAGGTAATAATTTCAAACAGAGATGAAAAGAAGGCATTAGATATTTCAAAAAATCTGGATGCTGAATCAGTTTTGTGGGAAGACAGAAATGATGTTGAATTTGATATTTTAGTTAACGCCACAAAAATTGGAATGTCCCCTGAAGAAAATAATTGCCCAATGGAAGATTCATTTTTTACTAAAGACCTATCGGGTATTACAGTTTTTGATGCTGTTTACAGTCCGATTGATACGAGATTATTGATGAGGTCAAGGGAGCAAGGGGCAAAAATTGCAAATGGATTAGATATGTATATTGGGCAGGCAATGGCTCAATTTGAACTTTGGACTGGGATAAAGCCATCTTCTGAAAAGATGGAGAAATTTTCTAGAGAAGCCTTAGAGATGAGGAGCGGGCGTAATGAAAATTAAAGAGATTAAATCCATAAATTTTGATATAAATGTCAAATTAAAGGCTCCACCTTCAAAAAGTTACACTCACAGAGTCCTCTTTGTGTCTGCTTTGGCGGAGGGAAGATCAAAGATTATCGATCCACTTATCTCAGACGATACTAACTATACTATAACTTGCCTAAAGCAACTTGGTATAAACATAACAGAAGAGCTAAGTAATGGAGGGATTATTTTCAATATAGAAGGGAGTGGGGGCAATCTAAAAGAACCCGCTACTCCTCTTTACATTGGAAATTCTGGGACGACCCTTAGATTTCTTATGGCAATAGCATCGCTTGTAAATGGAGTTGTTACAATTGATGGTGATGAGGAAGTAAAAAAGAGGCCCGTGAAAGGTCTTGAAGATTCTCTTATGAAACTTGGGATTGCTATTGATTCAAACAAAGGATGTCCACCAGTTAGAATCTCTTCAAATGGGACTATTGGTGGGGAAACAGTACTTGAGCCAAGAAAGAGTAGTCAGTACCTAAGCGCTTTGCTCATGGCATCACCATATGCACGTCCTTCTATGAAGATCAAAGTAACTGGACAAGTTCCATCAAGCCCTTATGTAGAAATGACCCTAGATGTCATGGAAAAGTTTGGGGTTCGAGTTCAAAGAAAAGATTTTTCAGAATTTTATATTTCTCCCTCGAAATATTTAGGTCGGGGGTATATAGTTGAAGGAGATTTTTCAAATAGCTCTTACTTTATGGCTGTTGCAGCTATCGGTGGTGGCAAGGTAACTATTGAAAATCTAAATAAGAATTCCAAGCAGGCCGATAAGATATTTGTTGACATACTTGAGAAGATGGGTTGCGAGGTCTCGTGGTCCAATAATTCATTGACATTAAAGGGCGGAGAACTTAGAGGGATAGAAATTGATATGAAAAAATCTCCAGATATTGTTCCAACTCTAGCTGTTGTTTCAGCTTTTGCAAAAGGACCAACAAAAATATATAACATCGAAACATTGAGATTTAAAGAAACAGATCGATTGAGTGCAGTTGCTAAGGAGCTTCAAAAGATTGGATGCAAAGTTGAAGAGGGGAAAGACTACATGATAATAATCCCTAATAAGTTAAATGGGGCTGAAATTGAAACATATAAGGATCATCGTATGGCAATGTCATTTGCAGTCGCTGGTCTTTTTATCGAAGGAATACAAATTCTTGATCCAGATTGCGTCTCAAAATCATACCCAAACTTCTGGAAAGATTTTTCAAAGATATGCGGGGGCATTAATTGAACATCCTCCTCTTTGGATTACGGTGTGTCGGTAAGACTACAGTTGGCCTTAGATTGTCTGATATAACAGATAGGATTTTTTTTGATACTGATTCTATTATCGAAAAAAGAGAGTCAAAAAATATCTCAGAAATCATTAGTGAAAAGGGCTGGGATTATTTTAGAACAAGAGAGAAAGAAGTCATTTTGGATGTATCAAAAGAGAATAATGCCGTTATCTCATTGGGGGGTGGAGCGCTTATGGATAAAGAAAATGTCGATTCGCTTAAGGATTCCCTCTTTATTCTATTAAAGGCAGATATTCAAACAATGAGAAGCAGGATGGAGAGAGATACACCAAGACCTTCACTTACAAATGAGAGTGCCCAGAATGAAATAGAAGTAATAATGGCAGAAAGGGTGCCCGTTTATGAAGAAATAGCAGATATAATTATAGATACAGGCGGTTTAAGTGTGTATGAGGTCTGTGATAAAATCTTATTGGAGCTTGAGAAAAGGAGATTGATGTGATGGGTGGAAATACTTACGGGAGATTTTTTAGGATTACAACCTGGGGCGAGTCGCACGGTAAGGCGTTGGGGGTCGTTATAGATGGGTGCCCACCAGGAATTATTCTTAGTGAAGAGGAAATTAATAAAGAGCTAAATTTAAGAAAGCCCAAAAGTGATGAACTTTCTACATCAAGAAAGGAAGATGACAGATGCGAGATCTTATCTGGAGTGTTCGAAGGAAAGACAATTGGAACCCCTATTTCAATAATTGTAAACAATAAAGATGTTGACTCTTCTGCATATGAAAAAATAAAAGGAGTATTCAGACCAGGCCATGCCGATTATACTTACTTCAAGAAGTATGGTTTGTATGACCATAGAGGCGGTGGAAGGGCCTCTGGGAGGGAGACAGTTGCAAGAGTTGCAGCAGGGGCCGTTGCAAGAAAAGTTTTGGAAAAAGAGATTAAAAGATTTGAACTTTTTTCATTTACAAAGAATATCGGCGGTATAATTACAACTGACATTGATCACAACTCTCTGAAGAGAGAGGAGATAATCAAAGATAGGCTATGGTGTCCAGATAAAAAAATCTCTGAACAAATGGCCCAGCAAATCGTCAAGGCAAAATCTCAAGGTGATTCTGTTGGGGGAATTATCGAGTTAGTTATCAAAAACGTTCCTATAGGATTGGGAGAGCCCGTATTTGATAAACTTGAAGCAGATTTAGGAAAAGGACTCTTGTCTATTGGTGCAGTCAAAGGAGTAGAATTTGGCGGAGGATTTAATCTTTCCAATTTGTTTGGCTCTGAAAGTAATGATCAGATGAATAAAACGGGTTTTGTGACAAATAGGGCCGGAGGAATTGTTGGTGGGATATCCAATGGAAAAAATATTGTTATCCGAGTCGCAGTAAAGCCAATACCTTCAATTTCCAAAGAACAAAAAACAATTGATATCAAAGGAAAAGAAAGGGCAATTAAAATCGAAGGAAGGCATGATCCATGTGCCATTCCAAGAATCAATCCAGTATGCGAAGCAATGGTTGCCATTACAATTTTAGACCATCTACTTATGCAGAAGTCGATAGGAGGAATCAAGTGACGGTAGTTGGAATTATAGGTGGAACAGGAAAACTTGGAGGGTTATTCAAGAATCTCTTTGAGGGGGAAGGATTTGAAGTTCTTGTTTCCTCAAGATCCACATCTCTTTCTAAAGAAGAGCTTATCCGGAAAAGTGACGTAGTAATCGTATCAGTTCCTATTGAATCCACCATAGCCGTAATAAGAGAAATAGTTCCTTTTATAGGCGAAGGAAAACTCCTCATGGATCTTACTTCGCTTAAGGTGGGGCCAATAGATGAAATGTTAAAGTCAAAAGCAGACGTTTTAGGAACTCACCCTCTATTTGCGCACTCTGTCGGGGATATATCTGGGCAAACTATTATACTATGCCCTCAAAGAATATCCAATAAAGAGCTCTATCAAAAGATTAACTCTACGTTTGAAAAAAGAGGGGCAAATATTGTGGAGATGTCACCAGAAACGCACGATAAAATGATGGCCGTGATCCAGGGTTTAACTCACTTTTCTGCTATTGTTCTGTGCCATTCTCTAAAAGATTTGAATTTTGACATAAAAAAAAGTCTTGAATGCACCAGTCCTGTATATAGATTGACACTGGATATGGCTGGCAGAATCCTAAATCAAAAGCCTGAACTGTATGCAGACATCTCTCTTTTAAATCCGAAAACACCAGAAATACTGTCACAATACATCCAATCGGCCGAGGCGTTATTTAAGAAAATTGAAACAAAAGACCGAGATGGGTTTATAAAATTCTTTGAAGAAGCCTCTGAATATCTGGGAGAGTTTACGGAAAAGGCTGAAAAGGAGAGCAATATACTGATTAAAAGGATGGTGAGTGAGTGAAGGTGTCAACATTAGGGCCAAAAGGAACTTTTTGTCATGAAACGTCTTTGTTACTTGGGGCAGATGACATATTATTCAAACGAAGCATATGGGAAGTATTCAACTCAGTTGAGAAAAGCGAAAGTGAAGGCGGCGTTGTTCCTGTAGAAAATTCCCTTGTAGGGGGAGTATCTCAAACTCTTGACAGCCTCATTGAATTCAATTTAAAGGTCAATAAAGAATACCTCCTACCTATTCATCATAATCTTGCATGTTGGGGTGAGTTAGAAGATATAGAGGTATTGTATTCTCATAATCTTACCCTTTCACAGTGTGAGAAGTTTGTCAGAAACTATCTGCCAAAAGTTGAGGTTCATGAAACATCGTCAAACGCAATTTCGGCAATTGAACTTTCAAATAGGAAAGATAACAGATATGCAGCGCTTGTGTCTGAATTTGCTGCCGAGCTATACAATTTGAAATTATTAAAAAAAGACGTACAGGATGAAAAACTTAACTTCACAAGGTTCTTTGTTGTCGGAAATCAAAGTGCATTGCCAACTGGTAAGGACAGGACGAGCATAGTAGTATCTCCAAGTGTTAATAGACCTGGTGTTTTGTATTCTGTTATAAAACCTTTCTATGATGCAGGGATTGACTTAACTAAAATTGAATCAAGACCTTCCAAGAAGAGGATGGGGGAATACATTTTTTTCATTGATTTCAAAGGCCATACAAAAGATAAGAAGATAAGCCTGACATTAAAGGAGTTATCCTCAATATTCTCTGTAAAAGTTCTAGGATCGTATCCAAGGGCATATTAATTTATTATTTTTCATGATTCAATCTAATATACATTTGATAATTGAATTTATCATGAAATATTTTTTCCCAATCTGATAATTATCTCTTTAACCCAAAAAACTTAAATATCGAGTTTGATTTTGTGCGTTAAGGGCAGTTAGCTCAGTCTGGTAGAGCAGTAGACTCTTAATCTACGGGCCAGGGGTTCGAATCCCTTACTGCCCGCCAATAACTTTTCTGGCGGTTATTGATTCTAGTTGTAGTTATGACAAGGTGTGCCTTGAGTTTTAGAGTTTTATTTTTGTGGCAAATACCTTAATCAATTTAAGCAAATGTTTAAATATTGTCACGATTTATTTTATTTATCTACATCGGTGATTTATTATGAAGAAAATAGTTGCAGTATTAGCAGGGCTACTATTATTGGGAAGTGTTTTTAGTATAGCATCTGTTTTGGCATTGAATATTACAATAGACTGTTATTTTGATAAGACGACAGTTCATCCTGGTGAGTATATCACATATACAGTAAAAGTATGTAATAACGATACTATTCCTGTGGGAGTTGATTTCTTTTTCACAGACAGACCTCCATTGGAAATTGTGTCGGGAATAGAATAGACTACGTTCATACTCTAAATCCTGGTGAATGTTTTGAAGGTAAATTGTCTATTTAGCCAATGATTTTGGTAAGATAGATGACGAGTGTGAAGACTGTGGTTGTTTTAACATAAGAGTTGTCCCAAAGTCACATCCAATTGATAATATACTAAAGATTCTAAAAGCCAACAAAAACAAAGAATAAATTTATTTTTTTATTACTTTCTTTCTTATATTTCTATATTGAAAGTAATCATAACAAATCATTTATAAATTAAGAATCATTTTTTTATAGTTTCAATTTTTTTTCTCTCTTGCTGTTAAGATTAGTTCTGAAATGTTTGGATTTAATTTTTCGTCTTGCCATTTTCTTTCTTCTTCAATGGATTTACCTGATATTTTCACCGCTTTCAGTGCATATTCAGCAGCCCCTATTGAATGGTCAGCCATATGGGCAGTTGCTACTGCATGCCCAATGGAACGAGCAACTGCCACTATAATTGGATCTGAAGATTCATTTGCCACAGCTATTGCACCTACTGCGGCTTTTCTTGCTTCGCCCACTGTTACTTTTTCTTTTTCCCATTCTTTAGCAATATCAAGTGCATAAGTTAGTCTCTTGTCAATATCCCGGTCAATAAGAGGTAATACATGCTCTGAACATTCTCTCGCCCATCTAATTAATTCATGGTGATATTCTTTAGTAAGAGGCCCACCAAGATGTACTGCAACAAACCTTTTATCTCGCATTTTTTTTTCTTGTTAAATCTTATCCTATAGAAACTTATTCTTATTGACACATATTTCTTTTAATCTATTGTTATTTTTAATAAAAAGATTATTGTACTCGTTTATATTTTTATTTATACTCATTATCTTATAATACATTCGTTTAGTCTTTGAATATCTTTTTTCACCTTTCTATAATTAATTTTTGTTAATACTGAGATCTCATTTGCATCTAGAAATCCATCATGCCTGTTTATTAATTCAATTACTTTAGAATCCATATGATCCACCTTAAAAGAGTCTACCCTAGGGGAGAGCCTATATCTCTTAACAAAGCGAGAAATAGTATTTCTGGTTTCTAAATAGAAAAAAATTATTATTACTTCTCATAACTCCGCTAAATAAATATAAATTTAGAGCATTATTTCTATATCGATTAAAAATTCTTCTTAAACATACTATAAATCTATTGAATATAATTTTAATATTCCTATTTTGTTCCTTATCGAGCCTTCAAACTATTATTACCATTGATTATCAATATTGTATTATTTATTGCTAACCAATAACTTTATATATTAGTATCAATATAGTTACTATCGTCAATCAACATTGACAAAACCTATCCGTTAGTAGGAATCTTGGAGCAGGTTCCTGCATATAAAACTCCAATTACGATGATGGGGGAGAAATCCCCCTGAGTATTTAGCTATTTTTCGATTAATGCTACGTCAAATGCCTATAAATTAGGCTTACCTACACGGCAATATTATCTGTAAACACCGAAAAGTTTATATATAATTGCCTTAAAGTATGTTTGTTTGAGTATATTATTCTTAGCTAATATCTGCTAAGGAGTATATATTCAAGCATGTTGATTAAGTCAATTGACTTTTTCAAAAAAAAAAAACAAAATGGAGGAAAAAACAATGTCAGGAATTGGATATTTTGGTCCAAGGAGAAAACCTGGATACGAAGAGCAGCCTTCCATAAGCCCTAACTTTTTAAAACTTAGGCTACCATTCTACCACTACCCAATCGAGTACCAGGATTTTATCCAAGGGATGATTTTGGCGTGTGTACCTTTAGGTATCACGGCAACTATGGTGCCTACAATGGGAGTACCAATTGAGATAGCAGTATTCATGGTAATGATAAACAACCTTTTCTACCTATGGCACACTTCTTTTGGTGACCCATCAGTAGCCGGCTGGATTACACCCGGTATACCAATTTATGCCGCTTACTTTTCGACATTCTCGGCTGAGATAGTTGGTCCAACAGGTGTCTATATCGAAAGATTACAAGCTCTTATAGCATGTCAGTTAATATTGGCCGTCATGTTCATAGTGCTTGGTATCTCTGGAGTAGGTAGAGAGTTTGTAGCGCGTATACCCACTTCAATCGTAGCAGGTATTCTTCTAGGATCTGGACTTTCATCCTTAACAGCTATCTTTAACCCAGCGCAGCCTTACGTATCGCAATACCCAGTATCTTTCCTAGTATCAGCAGTCTTGTCTATATTCCTGTTGTTCTCTAAGAGGGCAGTAGCTCTGCGAAAGAGCAACAAGATACTGCAATGGATTGCCGGATTTGGAATAGTTCCAGGATTTTTAATAGGATATCTTCTAGGACTTATTACTGGAGAAATCAAGGTTAACATGGCAGTTGTTACATCTAGACTTATAATTGAAATGCCAGTCGACAGATTGATAAACGAATTTACCGCTTTCGGAGTCGGATGGCCAAGTGCCACTCTATGGGGCGCAGGTGTCGCTGTTGCAGTAGTAGCATACATCATAGCATTCGGGGATGTCATCGTTCTCAAAGCCTTAATTAAGCAGGCTGACGAGGCAAGACCAGATGAGAAACTTCTTGTGCACATAAGCAGAAACCACATAATCACTGGGTGGAGAAATCTACTCCAAGGATTTTTCGTACCATACCTCCCATTCTGTGGTCCACAGTGGACTGGAGGACAGGCACTAGTAGTTCAGAGATATATGCACGCAACACCTGAGCAGGAATACACCTACTGGGGAGGAGCAACAAGCATATTCTGGGGTATGACCCTTGCTCTATTGCTTCACCCTATAGTTCAGATAATGTTACCTGCTAAATCTATTGGATTAGGTCTAACCTATTTAATTCAAGGTTACCTATGTTCCTATCTTGCAATGGAGATGTGTACAAATAACACTCAGAGGTCTATTGCAGGTATAATGGCAGCAGCATTGCTAATGGCAAACTACGTCAAACTCTGGGGAAGCCCATTCTTCTCTGCACCCGCAATGGGTCTAGCAACAGGTATAATTCTCTGGTTAATACTCGAATACGAAGGAAAGGGAAAGGAAAAGAAAAAATAAATTAATTTAATTTTCTTTTTTATTTTTTTAAAATTATATTCTTTTTTATGTATAAATAGATTTCTTGGATATTCTTTTTATATGGAAACTCTTATAAACATTTTAAATTCTTAACGTAGGTGATACAATGGTAACAGTAAAGATTTCGAAAAGAAAAAAGATGGGATCAAAGGCATTCTTGAAAAGAAGCTTGCCTTTCTTTGTAGTAAGCATAATTGTAGTTATTGGTGGGCTTTTTCTAATAGGTAGATTATTAGAAGGTAATCCTCTCCGCAACACACTACAATGGGGATGGTTTATAGTAACTTTCTTAATAGTTCAGTATATTAATGTAAAATATATAGTGAAGAAGTGATAGTATGGAATTCAGAGATATTTTTAGATATGTACTTTTGTTGGTATGTGTAATTTATGGTATTAGGGCATATATGACTGGTCAATTGACACTTAGGTATTTGTTAATAGCTGTTGTTCTTTGTTCAGTAACATACTTCATAATAGCAAGACCGGATAAATATTGAAATAGGTGTTCATGTGTTTGATAAAATACTCAATAAAAAGTTCTCTTTACTTCCATGGATAACATATTTAGAAGATGGTCCTGTATTCGAAGCCTTTAAGGCTTTGAAAGGCGAGAAAGAGATCTTTGAAACTTATATCCCAGTTAAATTGGGCAATCATCTATATTATAGTAGCTTATACTATTTAAAGACTTTGAGAAAAGAAGAGCTTTCTAAGCTAGTTATTGTCGATGAAGATGGGAAGATTCTAAAAGATAAAGAAAAAGCCTATAAAATTTCTCTTGCCGTTAATCTTTTTGTCAGGATAACGCCTCCAGAAAATCTTAAGTATATAGTGAGAAATCTGGAGGAGATCGATAAAGTGAAAGAATATAAATCAAAGGCAGATTATTTCGTACCTACTGCAAAATTGTTTTTATCAAAAAAAGACGCAGAAACTTTAGAAAAATCTTTAGAGAGTTTCTATCAACATGAAAATACGGCGAAACAATTACTTGCTCGTTATGTACAGGGAGTTGAGAAGATTAAAAATTTAAAATCTATCGATTATACGGAGATCATAGATTTGGTCGACTCTTATACAAAAGCAGGATTTGAAAGAGTAAGAGCAAAAGAAAATATAATGAAGTTCATTGAACTTATCAGAGATTCTAAGAAAGCTTTGCCTCACCAAGAAGATAACTATCTAGATACTGAAGCCGGTGCTTACTACATGATTGATAGACTTGAAGCTTATGTAGTTAGAGATGTTAAACTATTGGAAATTAAGTATGAGAACATTCGCCAGTATTATTCAAAGAATGTAGCAGAAGACGAAGCTAAAGCATTATTGGATTTTTTTAATAAAAATATTTAATTCTTTTCTTTTCGTCATTATCCTATTTTTTTCTAGAATTTTAAGTTATCAATATTTTAGCTATATCTAAATATTATAGGATTAACTAATATTTTATTATAAATATATTTAATCTTTATAATATATTTTATAATTATATTTTATTTAATTATTTTAATATAATTTATATTTTTTCTTTAATTGTCGATATTAATATATATATTAACCAATAACCTTATATATGATTCTGATTAGTCACAATTGATTGGGCTTACTAAATTATATAGGTATGCCTAAATCAAAAACAAAATGGAGGAAAAAACAATGTCAGGAATTGGATATTTTGGTCCAAGGAGAAAACCTGGATACGAAGAGCAGCCTTCCATAAACCCCAGCTTTTTGAAGCTTAGATTACCATTCTACCACTACCCAATCGAGTACCAGGATTTTATCCAAGGAATGATTTTAGCATGTGTACCTTTGGGTATTACGGCAACTATGGTGCCTACAATGGGAATACCAATTGAAGTAGCAGTTTTAATGGTAATGATAAACAACCTTTTCTATCTATGGCACACTTCTTTCGGTGACCCATCAATAGCTGGTTGGATTACGCCAGGTATACCAATTTACGTAGCATACTTTGAATCATTCTCAACGGAAATCGTTGGTCCATCTGGAGTATATATTGAAAGAATGCAAGCTTTAATAGCAGTTCAGCTAACATTGGCCGCTGTTTTCATAATTCTTGGTGTATCCGGAGCAGGTAGGCACTTGGTAGAACATATTCCAAAGTCACTAACAGCAGGTATTCTTTTAGGATCAGGGTTAGCATCTATAGAAAGAATCTTTAATCCAGCACAACCATTCGTAAAAGACTTACCAGTATCTTTCTTAGTATCGGCATTTTTGTCTCTATTTCTTCTGTTCTCTAAGAGGGCAGTTTCATGGAGAAAGAGCAACAAGATATTTGCATGGATTGCCGGATTTGGAATCGTCCCTGGATTCGCCATAGGTTACATTCTAGGAGTTATAACAGGAGAAATCAAGGTCGACATGGCAGCAATTACCTCAAGAGTTTTCATTGACATGCCATTCCAAAGAATGTTAGATGAAGTATCTGTCTTTGGGGTCGGATGGCCATCTGCTACAATGTTCGGTGCAGGTATCGCTGTTGCACTAGTAGCTTACATCATATGTTTTGGGGATATTATAGTTCTGAAAGCTTTGATTAAGCAGGCCGATGAAGCCAGACCAGACGAAAAAGTAGTTGTGCACATAGGCAGAACACACATCATATCCGGGTGGAGAAATATACTCGAAGGGTTATTCCTACCTTATGTACCATTACTAGGTCCACAGTGGACTGGAGGACAGGCACTAGTAGTTCAGAGATATATGCACGCAACACCCGAGCAGGAATACACCTACTGGGGAGGAGCAACAAGTATGTTCTGGGGTATGACCCTTGCTCTATTGCTTAACCCAATAGTTCAGATAATGCTACCTGCCAAAAACATCGGATTCGGTCTAACTTTGTTAATTCAGGGATACCTCTGTTCATACCTTGCTATGGAGATGTGTGAAACTAATGTTCAAAGAGCTATTGCAGGTATAATGGCTGGATCTTTGATTATGGCAAACTACATCAAACTCTGGGGAAGTCCATTCTTCTCTGCACCTGCAATCGGTTTATTAGTTGGAATTCTTCTCTATCTATCTCTTGAATACGAAGGAAAGGGAAAGACCAAACAAAAGAAAAAATAAATTAATTTTTATTTTATTTTTATATTTTATAAAAATTAATACTTAGGAAATTAAATCAATAATATAAAATCAAAAATCTTGGATATTAAAAATTAATATCATCTTCTTTAGAAAACATAGTCGCAATCATTATTCCTATAGTGATCAAAACAAATCCGGCGGCAAAAATACCTTCGCTCTCCAATAAAAAAAACTCTAATTTGTAGCCAACTATATCAGAAAGTAACAATATAAATCCTATTACAGCTATTATCGCTCCAATAATTCTATTTATTTTTTGTCCCATGTGCCTTAAAGGGGGGAGCCATTTAAAAGATTTATTGTCAATGGAGTATATGCTTTGATATTATGGGATTACTATTCCATATACAGCTTATCCCATAATATTTTTGTATTTTCAAATTTCTGAGCGTAATTAAATTTAAAAACTATGTTTTGTATAATTATTTAGGGCTCGTAGCTCAGTTGGTATGAGCGCGGCATTCGCAATGCCGAGGCCGCGGGTTCAAATCCCGCCGAGTCCATAAATAGATAACTTTTTTAAACTTTTAATATTATTACAAACTGGGCCCATAGTCTAGTTGGTCATGACGTCACCCTCACACGGTGGAGGTCCTGGGTTCGAATCCCAGTGGGCCCATATTAATAATAAGTTTTATCTATTATTGTAGGTGAATATTTGAAATATACAAGAAATGAATTTTATAATGCGTTTGGGAATAAAACATGGGTCTCACCATTTGAAAAGATTGTTGTTCTTGCAGATAAAGAAAAAAGAATAATCGAAATCTTTGAAAAACACCCAAGAGGAATGGCAACAGCATCATGGGTTACTTATCATTATCCCAAGGCTTCATCTTTGATTACAGAATCTATAGGAGAAGGAAGTCAAAGTTTTTTCAGAGTTAAAGAAGGAAAATGCAATTTGGATCTTAAAGCTGGTATTTCTGCAGCAGGCATAGAAGAAGTAAAGATATTCGAAGATAAAATTAATATTACCTATGCAGGACTTGGTGGGGGAGGTGTTGGGGCTGTCCTTAACAGGGGTCTTGCAGATGGAGTAGAAGAAGTTGAGATATTAGATTATGGTGGTGGCGGAGGGCTAAGTAGAGCTAGACTCACATTCAATTTAAAACATAAGATAGTGGTAGGTGTTGATGATACAGATACAAAAGAAGAAGGGGCAACGTGGTCTTTGGCAAACGAATTAGCCTATAAAATTGAAAAAGAAGGATTAGCCGATTATCTTAGACATACCTTGGTGCAGCTTTATCCAAAAAATCCACACAAGACTCAGAATTGTGTTAGTACTGCACTGACTTTTGGGGTAGACCCTCAAAATATTCCAATATTCAAAGAGAGAATTTTTGAATTATTTAATAAGCATACCCTTTCAAAAGAAACTGGATTAGTTCTTTTGCCCGGTATAGGAATTGATAAAAAACTCCGAGATTATTCTCATAATGTTAAATTTTCCATGGTATCAATTCAAGAGGCAATTGATTTCTCCAAAAAATTAAAGAATCTAGAAGTTTTAATGGATAATTGGGGATTGATAGGAGCGATTGCGGCTTTAGGATACTCTGAAGATCCCAATGAGGCTGTGAGATTATGAAATCATTTGTTAGCCCTTATAATTTCGTCGAAGAGATTAAAATAAAAGAAGACCCAAAAAATATTATTGTATATGACACTACTTTAAGGGATGGAGAGCAGACCCCAGGAATTTGCTTCACACCTGATGAGAAAATAGAAATCGCTATTAAACTAGATGAATTGGGGATTCCACAAATTGAAGCTGGATTTCCAGTTGTATCCGATGGTGAAAGGAGGGCAATAAGGAATATAACGAAGCAGTCTTTAAATTCAGAAATACTTGCTCTGACAAGAACCTTAAAAAGTGATATAGACATTGCTTTATCTTGTGATGTTGATGGGATCATTACTTTTATTGGGGTTTCAGATCTTCATTTAAAATATAAGCTAAAAATGACCAGGGAGCAGGCACTCTCAAAGGCCGTTGAGGCTGTCGAGTACGGCAAAGATCATGGAATTTTTGTTGCTTTCACAGCAGAAGATGCTACAAGAACTGATTTAGATTTTCTAATTGAACTCTACAAAGCGACAACTGATGTGGGTGCAGACAGAGTTCACATAGCTGATACAACTGGATCTATAAGGCCCATGGGAATGAAATATCTTGTTAGTCAAATAAAAGATAATATAGACAACACATTAGGCATTCACTGTCATGATGATTTTGGTCTTGCAGTTGCTAACTCTCTTGCCGCCTTTGAAGCAGGTGCTAGGGCTATATCCACTACAGTCAATGGGATAGGGGAAAGGGCAGGAAATGCATCACTTGAAGAAATAATAATGAATCTTCGGCTCTTGTATGGGATAGATATGCCTTTCAAATATGAAGTGTTATATGAACTCTCAAGATTAGTTGAAAAGTATACTACAATGCCTGTGCCAAAAAATAAATCTATTGTTGGGGACAACGTTTTTTCTCATGAGTCAGGTATACATGTTTCTGCAGTTAGGGCGGAACCGTTGACATATGAACCTTATATGCCAGAGTTTGTAGGTCAAAAAAGAAGGATTATTCTTGGAAAGCACTGCGGAATAAGTTGTATTGAATATAAACTAGACGAATTAGGGCTATCTGTATCTCAAAGTGAAAAAGAAATCTTAATTCTAAAAGTGAAGGAAATGGCAGAAAGAGGTGCAAAAGTAGGCGATAAAGAATTTAAGAACATGGTCCAAGAAACTCTTTCAAAAGGTTAGATGATGAAAAATTCATATTCCGGAGCTGAATTAATATCCAAAGCAATTAATGATTCAGGAGTTGAAACACTTTTTTGGTATCCTGGAAGGGAAATATTGCCACTTTACCATGAACTTAAAGATAGTGGCGTTTCTATTATCCGATCTTCTCATGAGCAGTGTGCAGTTCATAGCGCTGATGGATTTTACAGAGCTAGCAGTAGAATATCTTCCGTACTCACTTCAACTGGTCCTGGATCAGTCAATGCAATGATGGGGTTGTCATGCGCCTATAAAGATGGCTCATCGTTAGTACTAATTACCGGCCAAGTTCCTACCGATAAGCTTGGAACTGATGCTTTTGAGGAAGTTGATTTGCTTTCAATGACATCTGCCATAACAAAGAAAAATATTAGGGTTAAAGATGATTTATATCGAGAAATAAGAGATTCATTTAGTCAGGCAATATCTGGCTGGCCGAGACCGGTTCATGTCGAAGTTCCAACAGACCTATTTGAACAACAATACCTTTCTGACTTTGAACACACTGAAACTAAAACAAAAACTAAACTTGACATTGACAAAATTAAACTTGCCATTAAGTTGATTAACGAGTCTGAAAGACCTTTGATTCTTTCTGGTTATGGCGCTATTAATTCTAATTCAGGAAATAATATTTACTCCCTCTCTACTAAAATTGGGGCACCAATAGTTACAACACTCCCTGGGAGAGGGATAATAGATGAAGATGATAATCGCGGATTTGGCACCCTTGGAGTGAGAGGTACAAACAATTCTAAAATAGCGTTTGAAAAGTCTGACCTATTGATATCTTTTGGAGTCAAATTTTCGGATAGAACTTCATATAATCTCTTAGGTAATCCAAAAAAAATAATAGATGTAAATCTAGAAAAAAATCAAAAAAATATAGAGTTTGACCTATCTCTTATTGGAGATTTAAATGAAATAATTAACAATATAACGATTGGTGTTTCTAGAAAATCTGATCTTTGGATTAATAAAAATCCTATGAGAAAATTGGATGGAATCTCATCTTCCTCTAAACCTTTGAAGCCACAAGCTGCTATTTTTGAAATATTTGAAAAACTAAAAAAGGAAGATATTGTTGTTACAGACACGGGCTCAATAACAGTGTGGGCTCATTTGCTGAAAAAAGTTCACATCCCTCGGACATTTATCTGTTCACACTCATTTGGTGCAATGGGATTTGGATTGCCTGCATCCATAGGAGCTAAACTATCAAATCCTGAAAAGAGGGTGATATTAATAACTGGTGACGGTGGACTTTTGATGGTATTGGGGGAGTTATTAACCCTCTCAGAAAATAATATCGATGTGAAAGTATTCCTTATAGATAACGGTGTATTGGGAACAATTAAACAATATGAAGATACAAAATTTGAAGGGAAATACTCTTTTTCGCTAGGTAAGAAAGATTTTGTAGCTATATCAAAAGGTCTTGGAGTTCCAGCTCTTAGAGTTGAAGGCAAAGAAGAAATGAAGAAAGGAATAAGAGAAACTTTGAACTCAGAAGGCCCGATGCTTTTGGACATCGTAACGAATCCAAATGAAAAAGTTCCTTCAGGTGGAATTTAGAATATTTTCTCCCAATTTTTTTCCTAAAGCCATTAGCGAAAGTATTGGGGGTGCGCCTGGTGATTCTGGAAGTATACTTGCATCACATACATAAAAGCCCATTTTTGTCTTGAATTGATTGTCCACAGTGGTTCCTATTGGTGCAGTTCCTCCAGGGTGGGCCCCAATAGCTTCAGTTGAAACTATCATATCTACTCCTAATTTCTTTAATATCCTCGAGGCAATAGCAACACCATTTGATATTTTTTGGACATCCTTTCCAGTACAGTATTTTTCGATGAAATTCTTGTCAACATAGCCAAAAGAGTCATCTTTGATTTTGATCATTAAACCGATTATATTATCTCTTTTAGATTCTATTTTTTTCTCACTGAGCATTTTGATAATTCTTTCCGAATAGTAAGGGGAAATTAAGAAATCATTAAAAGGTATGTAAGCGGCCATATTTATCTCATCTTTGAAAGATTGATTACTTTTCCCTCCAATTGTAACAAATATGTCCACAAATAGTTTCTTTGGAGTCATTATTCCTGAATTATTAAGGACTTTGGGGGTATCAAGAGCACCGGCACTCAAGATCACATTTTTTGCAGGAATATTAATGAGATTTCCTTTTTCCATACCTTGAACTTCAAAGTACTTATTCCTTTTATTTATTTTCAAAGCTTCAAAATTAGTCTTTAACTCAGAACCTTTAGAAATGGCATTTTCAATATAATGAAGGGAAGTTTTTTTTGCCTGAAATTGACATCCCATGTTACATTTCCCACATTTTTTACATTTCTTAAAGTCAATCATTTTGGGCATTATCTTTGGTTCATAACCCAATTCTTTAGATTTTTCAATGAATAGATTAGTCCTACCACCTAACATATCTTTGGGGACGGTTGATACTTCAAAATCCCTTTCAACTTCATCAAGTTGTTTTTCGATATCTATGCCTAGTTTTTTCAGTTCCTTTTCTTGGGTCCTGACACCATTACCTATGGCCAATAATGTTGTCCCTCCAACACCATTACCACTTAAGATTTCTATTTTCCCATGTTCTTCAAAATCTTTACAAGAAGAAGCTTTGAAGTAACCTTTGTGAGCTTCGTTTAAGGGAAGATAATCCCCTTTCTCAAGTATTAAGACTTTATAATCGGAGGATATCTTTTCTGCAATAGCGGCACCACTAGCACCACTTCCAATTATGATATAATCGTATTTATCCATGGTATCCCGTAAAACTAAATTTTGACCAATTGTTCTATTCTCTTCATGAACACATCTTTTTTAGATAAAAGTTCTTTTTCTTCTTCTTTTATCCTCTTTTCTATCTTATCAAGCCCAAGATTTCCAGTAGCGCCTGTATGCGTCTTTGATTTTATATTTTTAACTGGGTCTTTATTTTTTAATGATTCTAGATTTGTCCCAACTTCTTTGTAAGCATCTCTAAATGGTGTCCCTTCCTTTACAAGTTCCAATACCCTGTCTGTTGCATAGACTTCAGGAGAAAACGACTCAATTAATATTTCTTTGTTTACCTTTATTTTTGGAATGAAATATCCTAGGATGTATAGTGTCTGCTGGGTAATATCAAAACTTTCCATTAAGGGACCTTTGGTCAGTTGGAAGTCTCTATTGTATCCCGAATAAAGGGAAGTTATTATTCCAGTTACCCTAAAGTATAGAGAGTTTACAACGTTTGCTTTAGCCCTTGTAAGTTCAAGCAAAGCAGGATTTCTTTTTTGAGGCATAAGGCTTGAGCCACCACAAAATTCTTCCGGTAAGGTGAAATAATTAAACTCAGGTATAGAAAATAAGATTAAATCATTAGCAAACTTTGAAAGGTCCATCATTATCTGTGATAGAGCAAATATAATTATGGATTCTGTTTTTCCTCTGCTATTATTTGCATAGAGGACGTTATTCTGTACCTTTTCAAATCCTAAAAGAGTTGCAACATATTCTCTATTAATATTAAGATTAACACCATAACTTGCAGCACTTCCTAGGGGGGATTGATCATTAATTTTGAAAGCGCTCTTCAATAGATAGAAGTCATCAAGGAGACTTTCTAGGATAGCGCTTGTCCAAAGCCCTACTGAGGAGGGCATAGCTCTCTGAGTATGGGTTCTCCCTGGCATGGGCACAAATTCATTTTCTTTTGAGAATTCTAATAGTATCTTGCAAAGATTTAGAACGCTTTCCATCATCTCAAATAATCTTTCTTTTGAATATAATCTCATATCCAAGTTAATCTGGTCGTTTCTACTCCTTGCAGTATGAATCTTTTTACCGGCATCACCTATCTTATCTGTCAAGAAGTTTTCTACAGCAGTATGTACGTCTTCATCTTCTTTATTTATTATAAATTTACCTTGTTCGTTAATGTCTAAGATATCAATTAGATTCTTTTTAATTTTTAGAAGCTCTTCTTCAGAAAGAATTCCTATTTTTTGAAGCATTGTTGAATGAGCGATATTTCCTATGGCATCGGCTTTCACTAGCTTCATATCCCAGAGATAATCATCTCCAACTGTAAAATCTTCAACAGCTTTGTCAAGTTCATATTTTTTTTTCCAAAGTTTTGCCATTTAGTTACTCCCTCAACATCATAAAAAATAAAAATTTAAATATTTATCTGGGCCTTTTGGCCAAAACTTCGTACATAAGGCCCATAACTTTTGCCGCATCCTTTGAAATTCTTTGATCCATACCTCCAACTTTTATTGACCTTATTTCAGGGGCAAATAGTGATGAAGCTGATTCCCTCTTTACTATCTCGATATTCCCTTTGAACAATTTTACTTTGTAATTTCCATTAATATGCTCTTGGCTTTTGATGATATAACTGTCAAGAGAATCTTTTAATGGATGGAACCATCCCCCGTGATATACCAGGTAACCCCATTTCTGTTCTACTGTCTTTTTAAACAGGATTTCTTCCTTTGTAAGGCACATCTGTTCTAGGTCTTTGTGAAGTTTTAGGATAATTGTAGCTGCCGGGGCTTCATAAATCTCCCTGCTTTTGAGATTCATTATGCCTTCTTCAAATATGTCTATTTTACCAATACCGTGCATTCCTCCAACAGCATTAAGCTCTGTTAAGAGCTCTAGCAATCCAATTTTTTTCCCGTTTAAAGATATTGGCACACCCTTTTCAAAAGAAATATCTACAAACGTAGGAACATCAGGTGTACTCTCAATGGGCCTTGTCCACATCCATAGATTATCTGGAAGCTCTTGGTCAAGGTCAATTGCTCCGCTTGCAATAGATCTGCACCACAGAGTTTTGTCGTCTCCTCCAGTAATCTTTTCTGTGACATATATGCCCCATAATTCACAAAGTTTTTCTTCTTCTTTTCTTGTAAGATCAAAATCTCTTACTGGCACCAATACATTTAGTTCGGGGGCAAACAACTTGAATACATTATGCATCCTATACTGATCATTTCCTTTACCACTTGAACCTTCCATTAGAGCATCGCAGCCCAATTCTTTGCCTTTGAGCGCAACTATATTGGCTATTAATTGCCTCGTCATCGACGTGCTGACTGGATAGCCCATGTAATCTGAGTTTGCCATTATTGCCATAGGTATCCATTTTTTTACAAAATCTTCTTTTGCGTCTATAACAACTGGCTCTATTTTTAGTATCTTTGCCTTTTCAAACGCAATGTCGATTTCTTCCTTTCCTTGACCGACATCGATCATTATAGGTACGATTTCTTTTGCGTTGTATACTCTTTTCAGAAGTTCTATACATAGACAAGAATCAACTCCTCCCGAGTAGGCAACCGCAACTTTTTTTACAGAGGGTACTTCAACCCCTTCGAATTTTTTTAGTATTTCTTCCATAAGTAAAACCTCCCTTCAAATCATTGGGCCGATTATAAGGATTGTGACTTATATGTATCAAAAATGGACTATTATGTATAATTATATACTTAAATAGATATTAAATAAACAAAATCCTTTTTTTACCACTATAATTCATACTTGATACCAATAATAATATAAAATGTAGTACCAAAAGAGGAGTATAATTATTATTTATGGAAGGATATAATGGTTTATATAATAAAAAAGAATGTTAAGGGAGAAACTTATTACTATGTCAATCATTCTGTAAGATTGGGGGGCAGAGTAAAGACCGTTTCTTATTACTTGGGCAAAGGTCCATTTACTCAGTCTGAAATAGAATTTTTAGTGAAAGAAAAGTCTCAAATGATACTTCTCGAAGCAGAGTTTTTGAAGATATTTTCTAAAAAGTTGGAATATGAAGAACATATTCTTCCGACATCATTTATTAATATAATTGAGAGGCTAAAAGAAATTAATAGGATAATGGCCCCATTCAATAAAAGTTATTTTGAAAAATTTGAAGAAAATCTTAGATTGAGATACGTTCATGGGTCAACAGCAATTGAAGGTAATACCATATCATTAAGGGATGCACAACTTATACTTGAAGAAGATACGCCAGCAGGCAACACTCTAAGAGAAATGTATGAGATATTGAACTATAATGAACTTTTCAAATTCCTTAGAGGCTATGGTGGAGATATCACTCTAAAATTTATTCTAATGATTCATGAGATACTCATGAAAAATATAGATGATGAAAATGCGGGGACACTTAGAAATATTGATATTTCTATATCTGGATCAGATTATGATCCAACACCTTTTCCAGTCTTAGAAGATGAGCTTAACAACTTGATAGATTGGTACAAGGAAAAAAAATTAACAATGTTTCCCGTTGAACTAGCTTGTCACTTCCACCAAAAATTTGTTGAAATTCATCCATTTATTGATGGAAATGGCAGAGTTTCTAGAGAACTACTAAATTTTATCCTTATTAGAAATAATTATCCAAGACTTGTTATACCATTTGAACGAAGAGGGGTTTATCTTAGGTGCATTGATATTGGGAATTCAGGAGAACTAACACCTTTCATTATTTTTATTTCAGGACTTTTGATTGAGGACTCATTTAGGCCTGTTGACATATTTTTTAAACAATTGATGGAAAAAATAAAGCAAGAAAAATATTCTAGTGATATTTCAAAAGAGTTGGACAATACAATGGGCGACTACAAAGAGATTCTTGAAATAATTAAGGGGACGGAAGGCAGAATAGAAAATTTGAACTTGAATGAATTAAGAAAGGGCAAATGGAAGTAATTTCAGAAGGGCACAAAGCACACAAAAACATAATATTTAAATAGGTCTAATTATCAGTATTTTCATGAAAAAAATTAGTCTATTATTAATAATAATAATACTGTTTAATATCTCTATAATGAATATTTTTGCAGATGAGATTTCTTGGAGCTATGAAACTGAAGACGATATAGCGTCTGTCGCCACATCTTCCGATGGGGCTTACATAGCTGTTGGGTCATATGACAATTATGTCTATCTTTTCAATAAAAGTGGAACCCAGCTATGGAAATTTCAGACAGGTAGCAATGTAGAGTCAGTAGCTATATCTGCAAATGGCCAGTATATAGTTGCAGGGTCTTGGGATA
Organism: Methanofastidiosum sp.; assembly: GCA_039679445.1. Lineage (GTDB taxonomy): Archaea > Methanobacteriota_B > Thermococci > Methanofastidiosales > Methanofastidiosaceae > Methanofastidiosum. Next base: position 26,431 of record JBDKUY010000002.1, read on the forward strand.
AGAGAGTTTATTTATTAAATAAATCAGGGCAGAAAATTTGGGATAAAGTAACATCTGACCAAGTTAATACTGTCAATATAACTGTTGATGGAAACTATATTACAGCAATCACAAAGGATTATAGTGTTTTCGTATACGATAAAGCCGGAAGTCAAATTGCCACATATGATTCAAGGAGTAGACTGGCCACATCTTCAGTTTCTCCTGACGGGTCTTACATAGTTAATGGAACAAATGATAGCAATATTTTCATGCTTTCAAGGTCTGGTGACCGTTTATGGGAGTACAAGACTGGAGGAAATGTTCAATCAATTTCTCTTACTCCTGATGCATCTTCTATCGTTGCAGGAGCATTTGATAGCAAAGTTTATTTTTTTGATAAAAAAGGATCTCTACTTTGGTCCAAAACAACCGAAGCTGCAACACATTTAGTGTCAATAACTAAAGATGGTTCTAAGATATTTGCCGCTGATCTAAATGACAATATTTACTTATTTGACTCTTCTGGCAAACAATTATTCAAAAGAAAGTTAAACGACAAAGCAAATGCTGTATCTATGTTACCCAATGGAGATTATATTGCCGTAAGTTCCCTTGATAGAGTTATTAGCTTAGTAGATAGTTCTGGGAGGCTGTTGTGGAGTAAGGAGAATGAAAGTCCTTTTAATTCATTATTCTTAACAGCAGATGGAAAATTAGTAGTAGGCTCAAAAGATAACAAAGTCTACTTCTATGATTTGAGTTCATTTGTTAAATCAGGGAAACCACAGGTTCCGAAAGAATCGATACCAGCAGAAGGTACCCAAACACCTGTTTCTGACACCAAGCCACCCGCCATAACCGATGACAATTCCCCTCCTGCAACAGTGCCCGATACAACATCTACAACTTCTTCTAGTTTTCCATTTATCTACATAATTCCCCTAGCAATAGTATTAGTTGCGGTAGTGGCAGTAGTCTTTATGAAAAAAGGAAAAACATCAACTGCCCCAGCAATAATAAAAGAAGCTCCAATAAAAGATGAGTTCAAATGTCCATCATGTGGATCAACTATCGAAAAAGGGGCTAAATTCTGTGGCAGCTGTGGAAACGATATCAAAGAAAAAGTAGATTTAAAATGCCCAAATTGCGGCGCATCAATCGGGAAAGACGGTAGTTTTTGTCCTGAATGTGGTCAAAAAATTTAAAATATAATAATTAATTATTTACATTTTAATGCTTTAATGACCTCTTCGGCAATCATAACCCCTGCCCGCTTCTGTGCTTCATGTGTTGATGCTCCTATATGTTGAGTTAGAACTACGTTATCAAACTCCAGAAGCTTGCTATTCATAGGTGGCTCTTCCTCGAACACATCAAGACCGGCACCTAAGATTTTCCCCGATGACAATGCTTTGCATAAGGCATCTTCATCAATTATCCCTCCTCGGGAGGTATTGATTATAATAGCATTATTTTTCATTTTTTCAAATTCTTTGTCCGAAATCATGTGTCTAGTTGAGTCAATCAAAGGCACGTGTAGTGTAATAACGTCACTTCTTTCAATTAGTTTTTCAAGAGTAACAGGTTCAGCACCACCACTTGTTATCTGTTCATTAGTTAGATAAGGATCATAGGCAATTAGGTCCATGCCACATGCTTTTGCCATTCTGCCGATATTTCTTCCGATTCTCCCAAATCCAACAATCCCCAAAGTTTTACCGTTGAGCTCGTGGCCCATAAGAGATTTTTTTTCCCATCTCTTCTCTCTTGTTAATCTATCTGCTCTCGCAATATTTCTAGAAACAGATAGCATCAATCCAAAAGCAAGTTCGGCCACAGAATCAGAACTTGCCTGTGGCGAGTTTACAACTTTTACTCCTAGCCCTTGGCAGCAATTGACATCTACATTGTCAAGTCCGACACCGGCTCTGGCAACAACCTTTAGATTTTTACCCTTTTTTATTATGTCTTCAGTTATATTGGGTTTACTTCTAACAATTACTCCATCATAGTTCTCTATAATAGATAAAATCTCTTCTTTAGAAATACCCTTTTTTACATCAACTTCAAACTCTTTTTTGAGTTTTGATATACCCTCTTCTGCAATGTCTGATGCAACAAGAATCTTCATATTATCACTAAAAATGGTCTATAAAAATATTTAAATATCTTTGTATAGGCTTAATGAATATGATAGACAAAAAGCTTCTTGATATTTTAGCATGCCCAGTTTGTAAAGGCGATATATTCGAGGATAAAGAAGAACTCGTATGTGTTAAATGCAAAAGGAGATACCCTGTTAGGGAAGGTATTCCTATAATGCTTGAAGAAGAGGCAAGAATAGAGTGAATTAATGAACAACAGAGAAAAAATAATTATTTATTCTTTGATAGGATTCTGCATAAATATCTCTTATATTAGCGGTAATTTATTTATTTCAAATTTTTCTCAAGTATTGGGCGCATCCAAATCATTTATTGGATTGATTAATGCCATTTTACCTTTCTTTTCAATATTGACCGCGCCACTATTTGCTAGAAAAGCCGCAAAACTCAGAAGAAAACTTCCAATAATTAAAACAGGGCTTATAATTGGGGCATTTTTCTCAATATTGCTCTTTTTTTCTTATGATAAAATTTTGATTTTTATTTTTAGAATGGGAATGGGAGTATCTTTTGGCGCCACAATGGGATTGACTAATTCTCTAGCCACTGAAATAGATACTGAAAAAAGAGGAAAATATTTTGGGATTTACAGCGCTTCATGTTCTTTTGGGTGGGCAGTTGGTTCGCTTCTTGTAGGTTTAGTAATCTCACAAAAATATAACAATGCTTTTTTGATCCCCATTATATTTCTTACAACTGGTTTTGTTGCTACACTTTTCGCTAAAGAGAAATATACCGCTTCCGACTACTTTGGAATAGATTTCCAAACATTCAAAAAATTCCTTCCCTTTTACAGAACTTTATTTCTAAGACATTCAGCAGCGACAACATTGTGGGCATTCTTACCTCTCTACCTTGAGTTTACCTTAGGGTTCGACAGGTTCATAATATCCTCAATTTTTTTCATAAATAATTCATTACAAGTTTTAACAATGCCTTTAGTTGGGCATTTGTCAGATAGAATAAAGAAAACATACCTTGTATTTACAGGATTAATTGGTTCATTTATATTCATACTTACTTTTACAATAATTAAGAATCCAATTGATTTTATGTTGCTCCAGATACTAGTTGCATTCTCTTGGGCATTAGTGTATCTGGGAACCTCTTCTCTTGTCACGTCCTATTCGACTTGGAATGAAAGGGGCGAGGCTATATCGGGACTTTCTATGACGTTAAATCTATCGAGCATAGTTGGACCTTTACTTGGAGGAATAATATATGGGCTGTCAGACTTTGTTACTATGTTGTATCTGATGCTGCCCTTATGTTTATTGGCAATTATATCTTCTATTTTTCTAAAAGAAAAGGAAGAAATTCCCCACAATATTTATAAATAAATTTTTTATTTAATTTTTATGGCAAAAAAGAAAAGTAAGAAAGGTCTGAAAGTATCTAAAAGAACACTAAGCGTTGTTTTGTTGTTGACTATCATTGGAATCTCAATGGCCTCTCTTTATTATGTTAATTATTTGGGAAATAATGCATTTGATGAAAAAGGGACACCCACAACTATTCTCTATAATACCGAAAATGACCAATCAATCAAAGTAGTTTCATACGTTCAAGGGGACCCTCTTATTGTAATGCGAAGGATGTTTACTGAAGACGAAGTCAAAAGTGTTTATTTGCTCTTCAAAGCAATGCCGGGTTCAGCGCCTGAAAACTCTTATCTTGTTAGAGGCGTCGCTTCAATAAGTGAAGGGGTAGGCAGGACCAAAGGGCCGATAATTCTTGCCAGAGAATTGACCCCATGGCACAAATATATGATGGGAATTAAACTGATCGGTTCAAAGACAAAACCATTAGTATATATGAAGACTCCAAATTTGGGTGGCACTGAAAATAAAATTGTCATATTAAACGAAGGAGTTGTAATTATAGAAAACAGTACTTTTGAGGACACTATGTTGCTATCAGACTTTCTTAGGACAGTAATCATTGGCGTCTTTTAGGAGTTTAAATGAGAAGATTAAATCTCTTTGATTTGGCAATAATTGTGTTAGTGGTGGCTTCATTAATTTCATTCTCCACCAAGTATTTTGAAAAAGAGCCGATAGACGAATATTCTTATACTGGATCACAAATATACAGCGCTGTTCGATTTTTTGATTTGTCGGATGGAAAGGGTTTTAGGTATCTTGTTAAAGTCGACGGCTCTTATATCAGTGATTATTCTCCTTTTAGCGAGGAGGGTGTTGTTGTTGGAACATCGCAAGGTACCTTTTTATTGAAATTAAAAGATGGGAGGATTTTAACTGTTGGAGGACGAACTTCATTCAAAGAGGATATAGCGTCACACAACATTAAAGTTACAATGCTAAATGGATCTACCGTCCATTATATGCAAAAAGGTTTTTTTGTCAATGATCTACTCGAAGCAAAAAACAAGATAGATAATACATCAAAATTTTTGGATAATTATAATATAATTGATACAACTATTTCAGGAGATATAGTAATCGATGGTAAATTCCCTAATGATATTACTTTTGAGAAAGAATTATCAGATAAAATAGCAAAAGAGATTTTCTACTTAAAAGATGTAAAGGTAAAGTCATCTGAAAATGGAATTACTTTGAGTGTCATTGGGATCGGAACAAATGATTTTGAAATATTGCATTCTGTTCTTTCTCCTTATGGCCCAACAAAATATTATTTCCCTGATTTTAGAACATTTGTGCTTACAGATAATATCCCAAATGCCGACATATCTCTCATTCAAACTAGTATTGTAGAAGGGATAATTGGGGATATTCATGTGAGGATTTAGATGAAGTACTTAAATAGTATCTTTCCTTTCTTAGAAAAAGAATTTTCAAATAGTATAATTAATAAGTCCTCTCTGAAATTCTTTAGGGCTATCCAAAAATTTCCGTCTTTCCCTTTTGAGATAGATAAATTCGATGATTATCTTAAAAACTCGATATTCTTGAAATTTTCACCATTAATTGTTATAGTATCCATATTACTATTCTTCAGTTTTTCCGATCATCCCTTATCGTCAATTGGAACCATAGCTGTCATTTTGGGAACAGTTTCATTTTATATTGGCTCGTTAATCAATATACCAAATATACGAAAAATTAACAAAAAATATTTTTTTCCTCTTTTGATCATTTTCTCAATATTATTCTTGCTTAGCATGATACAAATCGAATCTTTTGGATTTTATGTAAAACTGAGTTTTATACCACTTCTCCTTATAGGGATGACTGAAAGAGAAAACAAGGACTTTTTTGTATCTCTTTTGATGGTAAGTATAGTTATATTACTAAAAGGATTCTGGGCATTATCCTTTCCTTTTATTTTTTTCAGTTTAATCTACCTGTTTCTTAATTATCGGGGTGGATTAATAAAATACTTGGAGGACAATACATATAATTTGATTTTTATTCTTCTATCACTGGGCCTCATTTTTTACGTACTTGATTTGATTATAGCTGGCGGGATACCCTTATTTAATGTTCAAGCAAGAAACTCTTTAGACCCTTTCTTTACAATGATATCGCATCTTTTCCCGATGGGATCAATACTTTTAATCTCATATGTTGGTCTTACAAAGAAATATTCATATAAAAAAGCAAGATTTATCTCTATTTTTTTTACATTCCTCTCGCTTTTCTTAATGGCTTTGTTAGGTTACAGAACCCAAGTTATTTTTGTTCTATTGGGAGCATTAATCTGTGGTTCTATGGTGGGCATATGGAAAAAATCTGAACTAATTATAATTGGCGCAGGATCTTTGATATCATTACTGGCTTTAACAATGGTGCGTGACATCTTACTGGGGGTTAATCTTTCTCTTTTTCAATCGCTTAGAACAAGGATAAGTCTTACTGCTGATGTTATGGATATACTAGCTAACATGGGTGGAGTATTCGGATTGACAAACGGAGCAATTCATATTGCAACTCACCCGTATCTTGCTAGACTGATGCCCGGTATAGCATACTCTCCAAGAAGGATGATAGCAGTACTTGTTGGTGAAAGATCAGTTTCTGTAACTTCGACAATATTTGGGCCTTTAGCTATAGACTTTGGCTTAATCGGAGTTATCATTGGAATGGCCTTTTTAGGATTTTTCTTATCAAATCTTTATAAATCAGCAGACCGCGAAAAGAGTGAAAGAAAAATTATATTGGTAGGGCTATACAGCATGGTATTAAGTTACACCATTATAGGTATTGAAACAGGCATACTTGACCTAGAAGTTATACTACTATTTATAATTTCATTATCTTATCTTCTTTTTATAATTAATAGAAAAATTATTTAATAAAAAATTTCCGAAAGATTTAAATATTTTAAAGAATTTATAAAAATAGTGATAATAATGAAAATGAACAAAAAAGGAATTAAAATTCTAAGATCTCTTCTTGCAATCAAAGGATTCCCTCAGAAGAACAAGATTGCCGAAGAAACAGGGCTTTCCATACAGACTGTAACACCATTTATTAACAAAATGATAGATGATGGCGTGGTAAAAGGATTTACAGCCATAATAGAACCCGACAAATTAGGATACCACCAGGTTCATTTTCTCTTGAATATACAAAAAGGCACAAATGATGAAGCTATTAATTTCCTAAAGAATATGGACAGAGTTCTCTATGTAACCTCCGGATTTGGAAATTCAGAATGTCAGTTAGTTGTGGCAATACCTGCGGACAGAACAGATCTAATCCCAAGTTACATGGAGTCTATGAGACAGTCTGGAATATTCAAGAGTGAAATGAGCATTCATGTAGTTACAAAGAGCCATTTCCCGTTACCAGATTTCCTTAGAAATGAAGACTTAGAATAATGGTGCAAAAAATGCAAAAAAGTTTGGTTTTAATTTTAACATTAATTTTAATTTTTGCCAACTTCAGTCAAATTACTTCTGAAGATTTAATTAAATGGCGTCATCATACTGCTGATGAAGTCAAAGGAGTCGCTTTAGGGGATGTAGATGGTGATGGCAGATTTGACGTTGTTGTAGGAAGTGGAGATTATATTTATGCCCTTGATGTCTTCGGCCAAGAAATATGGAAAAGAAAAACCATTAATTTTGTGAATAGCGTATCTGCAGGAGACTTAGATGGTGATGGAAGAAGTGATGTCGCAGTTGGTCTTATTAATAATGGCATAGAAGTTTTTAACTCAGACGGAGAAAAACTTTGGGAATACTGGATGCGCACCCCTATTCAAAAGATAATTATCAAAGATATTGATTCGGACGGATATGGTGAGATAATTGCTATATCTCATAATAGAACATTTATTGATAATGCGTGGGTGATAATTAATCACGATGGATGTGTCAGATTCCAAAGTAAAGATTTATTTTTCCCGGATTTTGAATTAAAAGGCTATTATAGTGGGACTTCAAAAAAATGGGAAGCTGACAACGAACTTAGATTTCTTATTGCGGAGGATATTAATGGGGATGGGTATACCGAATTCATTTCATCAACAAGATTAAATGATATTATAGTTTTCGATTATAATAGGAATCCTTTATGGGGTTACCATTTTGATTATACTATAACTTCCCTGTCAGTGGGCGATGTGGAGAGAGACGGATTTAAAGAGATATTATTAGGCGTTAACAAAAAACTCATTATCCTAACAAAAGATGGATTTAATTTGAAAGAATATCCTTTTGATGGCGATATCAAAGCTGCAACTGCATTTAAAGATGAATTCAATACTTCATTCGTTATAGTGGGCAAAGATAATACTCTTTATGCATATGATTGGGGTAAAGAAATATTTAATCATACATTTGATGAAAATATTAACTTAATTTATTATGATAATCTTGACTATAAAAATGAAATAGAAATCATAGCAGGAACTAATGACGGAGCATATGTATTAGATACTAAAGGAAAGATACTTTTTACATATAGGACTTACTCTCCTGTAATTGAAGTATTTACTATCAATCTTAATTATAAAGGTGAGAAGGAATTAATTATAGCTTCAACTGATATAGATGCAATTACCTATCAAGAATTAAAAGAAATTCAGATCCCAGATTCTCAAACAAATCAACAACAAATAGAGGAGACTATACGAAAGGCAAATGCTATTTTTAATACGGGGAAAGCGCTCTATGATGTCGGAGAGTATCAGGCAGCAATTAATAAATTTAGTGAAGCAAGAACTATATACCAATCTGTATCCTATAGCGAAGGAATAAATAATTCTGGGACTTTCATTTCAAATGCTACCTTACATATCCAAGCCAAATCATTAGAGGACCAAGCTCTTTCTCTAAAAAATGAAAAGAAATACGAAGAAGCCAAGTCTACATATAAGGCTGCAAAAGATCTTTATTCAGTAACGAATGACACAGTTAAAGTTCAACAGATGGATCAAAAAATAACTGAAATTGATGATTTAATTACCGCTGAATCTTTTTCTAGATTTGTAATGACTTTTGCTATTATTGGGGGCATAGTTGTAGTAATAGGGATAATATTCTTCTTCCTCAGAAAAAGAAAAAAATCTAAACAAGGTGCTTAATTGTTAAGAGATGAGATTAAGAAAAGGGTTGAAAAACTTGAAAAAATAGCCATTAATTTTGAAAATGAGGGCTACTATCAAGATGCCGCGGACAGTTATGCAGAAGCAGCAAATTTTATAGTCGAAGAAAAAGATTTCTTCTGGGGGGCCGAGGACTTTAAAAAAGCCGCCGAGCTTTATTGGGATTCTGGGGATACTGAGCGAGCTGAAACTCTTTTTAATACTGCCATAAATTATTATCTTTTGGATGCAGAATACTATCTAAAACGAGATGGATATTTTTGGGCCGTAAGAGATTATAAATTGGCAGTACAATGCTACGAAAAGTGGCTTTCAATGGTCGGCAGAATTTAGATCAAATTGTGGGCCCGAAGGGATTTGAACCCTTGGCCGCCCGGTTATGAGCCGGGCGCTCTACCAGGCTAAGCTACGGGCCCAAAAGCGCCGCCAGCAGGACTCGAACCTGCGACCATTCGATTAACAGTCGAGCGCTCTACCTACTGAGCTATGGCGGCATGAAGATTCCGAGTTCAGAATCATATATAAAACTTTCTATCCATAAAAATTTTAGTGTTATCTGCTAAAAATTTCGCCTGTTATCAAATGATGAGTTTTCTACCTCCTTGTCAACTAGTTCCATAAAATTTCCCAATACTACGGGCTCAAGCTTTCGCCAGAAAGCTTGTTCTGGCGTTTCAAGAT
>JBDKUY010000003.1:0-8929 GCA_039679445.1 Methanofastidiosum sp.
CTTCATAAATATCTATAACTCGATCGATTGAACGAAAACGAGTTACAGAAGATACAATAAAAAGTTTAAACGAGAAAAGCAAATGGGCTGCTAGGCTATTTCATCTTATTTTGCACATACCTCTTAAGCTTTATAATAATAGTTGAGGTATAATATGGATTTTTTAGATATTATTATGTCAAGAAGGAGTATTAGAAAATTCAAGAAAGATAAGGTGCCTGAAAGCCATGTAAGAAAAATCTTAGAAGCTGCTATGAATGCTCCAACAAGAAAAAATGAGAGGCCGTGGCATTTTGTGTTAATAGATGATAGAGAAATATTGGATGAGATCCCTTCTTTTCATCCAAACTCAAAGATGCTCTATGAAGCCCCAATGGCCATTCTAGTTGCAGGTGACTTAAATGTTACAAAAGATATTTTTATTACTATTGATTGTTCAGCGGCAACTGAAAATATCCTTTTGGCCGCACACTCACTGGGACTTGGTGCATGTTGGCTTGGAATATATCCTGATGAAGAAAGAGTGAGTGGTATCAAAGAAATACTTGATTTACCGGAGAACATCTTACCCGTATCACTAATCTCAATCGGGTATCCTAACGAAGGAAAGCCGCAATTACACAGATTTGAAGAAAACAGAATCCATTATAATAAATGGTAAGTAACTAAAATATAAAAATAAATTGAGAATAATCTCCTTTATTCATCGTCTGAGGTATTTGTGGCGTAGATTTTTGGTACCGTCGGTTCGTGCTGTTTTTGTGTTTTTGTTAGTGGCTGAATGTCGTATGAGTACCAACCTGGTGTGTCTCTTTCGTTAGCAAAGTCATATTTTCCAAAGTGCTGCTGTAGTAATGGAGAAGTCAATTTTACATCCCCTATTGGAGTTAATATTGAATGTACTAACTTGTTACCGTGTAAGTCCATTGCGCCATTTCTTAAATTGTTGATAAAGCTCTTAGCAACAAATTTTGATACTGCTGATGTTGTGTTGCTTGGGCATACAGTATTATTATTCTGTTCGTCCGTCGAACACGTTTCTCCTAGTATAGGAGAGATTGAGGCCATTAAAAGTCCCATCACCCATATAGCAGTTATTTTTTTCATATCTATCACCTCTAGTGCATATCAATGATATCACCAATACTATATAAAGCTTTCGATATTGATAAAAATAAATAACAATATTGATAAACAATAATTACATAAAATTGATAATCAATGATTAATGATGGAGTATTAGAAAGAGAGAGAAATTGGGCCAATGGATCTAATTCAAGACCCATCCCTTTTTAGAACTTCTTCTAGGAATCTTCCAGTATGGCTCTTTGGAGATTTTATTACTTCTTCGGGCGTACCTTCAACTAAAATTTCTCCGCCTCTTTGGCCTCCTTCTGGACCAAGATCAATTATATAGTCGGCAGTTTTTATTACGTCCATATTATGTTCAATAACGAGAACTGTATTACCATTTTCTCTTAGACGTAAAAGAACATCAAGTAGTTTTTTAACATCGTGGAAATGGAGTCCAGTTGTAGGTTCATCCAATATATAAAGAGTTTTTCCTGTAGCTTTCTTAGACAATTCCTTTGACAGTTTGACTCTTTGTGCTTCTCCACCTGAAAGAGTAGTTGCAGGCTGTCCAACTTTAATGTAGGATAGACCCACATCATAAAGCGTCTGGAGTTTATTTCGTATGGTTGGTATATTTTCAAAAAAGTGCAAGGCTTCTTCAACTGTCATATCCAGGACTTCAGAAATTGATTTTCCCTTGTATTTGACTGTTAAAGTTTCTCTATTGTACCTCTCACCTTTACACTCTTCACATTTAACATAAACGTCAGGCAGAAAATGCATTTCAATTTTAATTAGTCCGTCTCCTCTACAATTTTCACACCTTCCACCTTTCACGTTAAAAGAGAATCTGCCTTTCTTAAATCCCCTCCTTTTTGATTCTGGAAGTTCAGAGAAAAGCTCCCTTATTGGAGTAAATAAACCAGTATATGTTGCAGGATTTGACCTAGGGCTTCTCCCAATAGGACTTTGGTCGATAATAATTACTTTATCAATATTTTCAATTCCTAAAATTTCATCATGATCCCCTGGGTTATCTACGGCCCTGTAAAATTTCTTTGCTAAATCCTTGTATAATATTTCATTAATCAAAGTACTTTTTCCACTACCGGAAACTCCAGTGACACATACAAATAAACCAAGAGGAATTTTTACATCGATGTTCTTTAGATTAAATTGTCTTGCCCCTTTAATTGTGATAAACGTATCACTTTTTTTTCTAATTTTAGGAACGTCAATTTTAAGTTTTCGCGATAAGTATTTCCCAGTAAGTGAATCTGGATTTTGCTTAATTTCTTCTGGAGACCCAACTGCAACAACTTCTCCCCCATGAACACCTGCTCCAGGCCCTATATCTACAAGATAATCTGAAGAGAGCATCATTTCTTCATCATGTTCAATGACAATTACTGTGTTTCCAATATCCCTTAATCTTTTCAACATGACAATCAATTTTGCATTGTCTCTTTGATGAAGGCCTATACTTGGCTCATCCAATATATAAAGAACACCTACAAGCTGGGATCCTATTTGGGTTGCAAGTCTAATTCTTTGAGATTCTCCCCCTGAAAGAGTTCCAGCCCTTCTATCTAAAGTTAGGTAATCAAGACCTACACTCAAAAGAAATCCTAATCTAGCCTTTATTTCCTTTAATATCTGTTTTGAAATAATTTTCTCTTTTTCATTTAAGTTTTGCTCAAGATCAATAAAAAACTTATAACAACTGCTAATTTGAAGTTCAGTTACATCAATTATCGAACTTCTTTGAATCTTCACTGATAAAGCCTCAGGTTTCAATCTTTTTCCTTTACATACTTCACATGGTTTTAATCGGATATATTTCTCAAATTGTTCCTTCCTATATTCAGAATCAGTTTCTCTATATATCCTCTCAAGCCAGGGTATTATACCTTCGTAGGTTCCTTCATAGGTCCAATAGGATGGCGTGTTTCGAGAACGATAATTATACCTTACTTTATCAGTTGTACCATACAATAAAATATCAAGATGCTTTTGTGACAAATTTTTAACAGGCACGTCAAGTCTGAAATTAAACTTTTTAGAAATGGCTTCCAGAGTCTGTCTTCTAAATCCTTCTAATTTAGTATTCCATACATCGACCGCACCCTCAACAAGAGATAGATCTTTGTTTGGGATAATTAAATCAGGATCAAACTCTTGCTTAAATCCAAGACCATGACATGAAGGGCATGCGCCATATGGGCTATTAAATGAAAACATCCTCGGGGTTATTTCTTCTAAACTAATACCGCAATCAGTGCATGCAAAGCGTTCAGAAAATGTTTTTCTTTCGTCATTAATGCCCACGAATAATATTCCTTCACCCTTTTTCAATGCAAGTTCAATATCTTCATAAAGCCTTGGAGATATCCCCTCTTTTAGGACAAGCCTGTCTATTATTATATTGATATCGTGTTTTTTGTACTTCTCAAGCCTTATTTCTACATTTAATTCTTTTATTTCTCCATCTATTTCTGCCCTTGCAAAACCTTCTTCATTTATTTCCTTAAGTAATGTGGAATACTCTCCTTTTCTGCCACGTACCACGGGAGCCAAGACAGTTACTTTTGTACCTTTGGGAAAAGATAGAACTTGATCAGTAATCTCTGTTACTGTTTGTTGTTTTATCTGTTTGCCGCAGCTTGAACAATATGGGATCCCTATCCTTGCGTAAAGAAGTCTTAAATAATCATAAATTTCCGTGACTGTACCGACTGTGGATCTTGGATTTTTAGAAGTTGTTTTTTGTTCAATTGAAATTGCGGGAGATAGTCCTTCGATGTATTCGACGTCTGGTTTTTCCATTAGCCCTAAGAATTGCCTTGCATATGCGGAAAGTGATTCAACATAACGCCTCTGACCTTCTGCATAAATTGTATCAAACGCAAGAGAAGATTTACCAGAACCTGAAACCCCTGTTACAACAATAAGCTTATCTCTAGGAAATTGAACATCTATGTTTTTAAGATTGTGTTCTGAAGCGCCTTTTACAGTAATGAAGTCGGTACCCATGGAAATTGTTGGAGATGCTTTACTTAAAAACTTCTTTGTTAGAAGTTATTTTTTAATTCACAAAAAAAGCGATAAAGTAAAGGTTTTTAGTTAAATCTAATTTGGATTAGTTTGAAAGTATTTTTATGAAAAGAGAAGTACTCCAAATTCAATATATTATCCAAAAAAAGCATTATGCCCTAAATAAGAGAATATGACCCCCACAATAAATCCACCTACAACTTGAGCCTCTGTATGCCCAAGCAATTCCTTTAATTCTTCATCAACTACCTTTCCCATACGAAGTTTTTTTAGTATCTGATTAATTACCTTTGCCTGCTGCCCTGTTTCCCACCTTATACCTGTTGCATCCTTCATTACTACAAAAGAAAATACAAGAGACATCCAAAATACTGTGGACATTCCTTCATGCAAAAATATGGCTGTTGACAATCCGATTACTGTTGCCGTGTGGGAACTTGGCATCCCGCCATCTTGTATAGCAACTTGAATAGTTAAATGTTTCTTTTTAATAGACTCATAAATTATTTTTCCAACAACAGAAGCTAAGTAAGCAACGAGAGTTGGTAAAATAATCGGATTGTAAAAAAAATTAACTATAGTTGTTGTAAGACTCACAATAAACTAATTTTCTTAAACATTTAAATAGTTTTTGAAAATAAAAAAAATTAGATTATTTTGCTTCTTTGCTAATAAGACATAAAATACCGCCTATGAGCATTATTAAGTCAAGAGGGGGTAATAAGCTTGAGATTATAGCGTACATGCCAGCTTTGTTGAAATTTTTGAGATTTGTCGAAGATAATGCTATGAAACCAACTATTAATCCTAAAATCTTAACAATCGCTACAAATATCATGACTAATCCAGCGAACAAAGGAAATCCTCTCATGTACCTCATTGGAAATAATGCTCCAAAACTAAAACCGACAAGCAATCCCAGGATTCCAACTATACCTAATATAAGGGATACCAAAATCAATATTTTTCCAATCTTTGCTTCAGTGCTTAATCCTTCTACATCCAACATTTTTACACCTCAAAATTACATCTAATTAAGATAAATAAGAATACTTTAAATTAGTTATGGATTTTTATTTTTTAATTCTTTCTAGGATTTTGGGATTTTGTAATTCTCTTAATGCATCGAAAGCTATCCACTTTGCAGATTTTGAATCAATTTTTTGGATATCTAGTGCATATTCAATTGCTTTTTTATGTAAAATAAGATTTCTCTTACCGATTTGCCTTAAAGCCCAATTTACTGCTTTTTTGACGTATATCCGCTCATCTGTTGAGCCATTAAAAATTATGGGCATGAACTTGAAGAAATCTTCATCTGCTCTAGTCTTATCGTGAACTGCCAAAACTGCCATTAGAACATACCCTGCCCTTTTAACAAATTCTTCATCTCTTTTGGACCATTCAAAGGCTTTATCAAAGGCCAAAGGACTTTTTCCAAAAAGATTATTACAGACTTGATCACATACATCCCATGAGTCAAAGTCTTTGGCCCAATTCTCCATTTGCTTGTTTGTGAGTTTTTTTGGGTCGTCAATCATGCTTGCAAGAAATCTTGTTTCATGAAAACCTGATTTCCATAATTCCAAAGCTAGATTATGATCTTTTTCTATCTGTTTTGCTAACAGCCTTATCTTCGGGATTGAAACGCCAAACGCCTTATCTGTTTTAATTCCGTATCTTGACATTCCTTCTAAAGTTTTAGGGTCAGAAATCGTCTTTAATTTTTCTATAATGGATTGACATTCCATATAAGAAAGAATCTGGCTAAATTAATAAGATTATCTAAGAAAAATTTAATAAAAATATTAAATAAAAGAAAAAATTATTTTTTATATTACATCATTCCAGGCATGCCGCCGGGCATACCGCCCATGCCGCCCATATCCATGTCGTCATCGCCGCCGCCCATTCCTCTTCTCTTACCGATTCCGCTTGCAGCTATAACGTCGTCAATTCTTAATATCATTATGGCTGCTTCAGAAGCACTCTTTACTGCCTGCTCCTTTATTCTAAGTGGCTCGACAACTCCGGCCTTCATCATGTCTTTAACTTTACCATCAAAGACGTCAATTCCGTATCTCTTGTGATCTTTTGACTCATGTGAAGCTTTGAGTGCAACGATAGTATCGATTGGGTCCATACCTGCATTTTCAGCTAAAGTTCTTGGGATTACTTCCATTGCCTGTGCGAATGCTTTTACAGCTAGCTGCTCCCTACCGCTAATCTTTTCTGCGTATTCGTTAAGTCTCTTTGATAGTTCCATCTCTATAGCTCCACCGCCAGCACAAATAGTTCCATCTTCGATTGCTGTAGATATGACACCTATAGCATCTTCAAGAGCTCTTTCTACTTCCTCTAAAAAGTGCTCTGTTCCGCCTCTTAACAATAAGCTTACTGCTTTTGGATCCTTGCATCCTTCGACAAATGTCATTTCGTCTCCGCCGATCTTTTTCTCTTCGACAGAGCCTGCATGACCAAGATCCTTTCCTTCAAGATCAGCTATTTTGTTTACAACTCTTGCGCCTGTTGCTTTGGCAAGTTTCTTCATATCGCTCTTTTTTACTCTTCTTGCAGCGTATATTCCACTCTTTGCAAGGTAGTGCTGAGCTAAATCATCAATTCCCTTCTGACAGAATACGACTGTTGCGCCAGATGCTTTTATCTGATCTACCATCTTCTTTAGCATTGCTTCTTCTTGATCCAAGAATGCTTGAAGCTGGTCAGGAGATGTAATTCTAATTTCTGCATCGGTTTCAGTTTCTTTTACTTCAAGTGCACAGTCAAGTAAAGCTATTTTTGCATCTTTTAGTTTCTTTGGCATGCCGTCGTGGACTCTTTCCTTGTCAATAATAAGTCCCTGGATGAGTTTTGAATCTTCTACACTTCCGCCCTCTTTCTTTTCTACCTTAATGTCTTCAGTTTCAACTGTGTAGTTTCCGTTTTCTTTTACAGCTACCTGCTTTACTGCTTTAAGTGCTAAAGGTGCTAAAGTATCCTTTGATTTTTCTGCGCCCTTTCCAGTCATTGCAGTCTTTGCAATTTCAAGAAGTATATCATCGTCATTGATTGTAATCTTGTCACCAATATCTTTCAATATTTCTTCAGCCTTTTCAGCTGCAAGTTTGTAACCAGATGCAACAACTGTTGCGTGTACTTCTTGATCGAGAAGATCTTCGGCCCTCTTTAGAAGTTCTCCGGCAATGACAACTGCTGTTGTTGTACCGTCTCCAACTTCCTCATCTTGTGTCTTTGCTACTTCTACAATCATTTTTGCTGCTGGATGAGCGATATCCATCTCGCTAAGTATTGTAGCACCATCGTTTGTGATGACTACGTCCCCTAGTGAGTCAACGAGCATTTTGTCCATACCTCTTGGACCAAGTGTCGTCTTTACTGTTTCTGCTACTATTCTTCCAGCAAGAATATTCATTCTTTGAGCATCTCTGCCCATAAATCTCTGAGCGCCTTCAGGTTGGACACTCATTGGTTGTCTAATTTCTGCCATAATTTACACCTCATTAAAAATATTGCTTGATTTTGATGTATTTGAAGTAATATAAAAAGCTTTCTATCTTAAAAATATTTAAAATAGAATTGATAAACTTTAATAGATAAGAAAAATTATATTTTTGTTAGTATTTATAAGTTAAACATTACAATTGAACCAACGTCTTTTTCTAGTTCTACTTGTATCTCTGTACTCTCCTTTATTGAATTTTTTATTTCATAAAACAATGGTTCAAAAGTTTTTGAGCCGTAAACATTAAGGAAAATAATATTGTGTTCGACCATATTTTTATCAATTTCAATCTTAGAAGTTACTTTTGATACTTCAAGTCCAGAGTCAAATAGAAATCTCAATAGTTTTCTGTTTACTGCGACTATTTTCTCATTAAATACAAGAGATAGTGATAGGATTTTTGAACATATAATTGCAGTTTGATCAGGCATCGTTTCAGAAAATTTATTGTATAAATTTCTCCAACTTTTATTATAGGCTTCCATCTCGTCTTTTTCCATGCCCTCTCTTAATTTTGTATACCCCAATTCAACTTCTTTTTTCAGAACATACTCTTTTATTGTTCTAATTTTTATTCCCTTTTCGATAAGTGTTTCATAAAAAGTTCTTATTTCCTCATCCTTAGGAACTGGCCCCTTTGCCCAATAGGATAAGACCCGAACTTGTTCGCCCAAGAGCTCTTCGCCTCTATGAACCTTCATAAGTATATCAACAAGTTCTTCGGGCATTATTACCTCTTCAATATGTAAGGATTTCATCAATGATTCAGCCTGAGAATATTTACTTTTTGAAACAAAAAGAGATACATCGCATATAGCCGTGCTTTTATTCAAGAAATCACCAAAAAAATAAATAATATTTATACAGAGATTACTATCGCAGTTGTTGTATCAATTACACCTTCAATGTAATGAATCTGTTGAATTACAGTTTTTGTGAGTTCGCCTAGATCATTTGCTTTTATTTTTGCAATGGCATCGTATGGGCCAGTTATAACATCGGCTTCTATTACCCCTTCAATCTTCTTTACAGATTCAATTACTTCCTTTATTTTTCCTATTGAAACTGTTATCAAAACATATGCATATACCATTAAAGCACCTATAATATATTAACATACAAAGTATTTAAATATTTCTTTTTATCTCCTGATTGTGTTATCTGCTAAAAATTTCGCCTAGCTTTAAATCTTGATTTTTCTAATATTGACATGAAGCTAGACAATGAAAAGGCAAAAACAATAGTGATGCGGGTAGTTGAGTACAAACTACCTACAAA
>JBDKUY010000004.1:0-3025 GCA_039679445.1 Methanofastidiosum sp.
TAACACAGTAGTCATTGATACTTACTTCGGAAGAGCTAACAGCGATACCACAGATACAGACGGTGCAAAAATTATGGTATCCCAGACTACAGTAGACACAGCACAGTCAATCACATACACAAAGAGTGTAAGCATTGACCCAATTGAGCTCATAAAGCTCGACATTGAAATAAACACTGCATCACTTCAAAAGAACTTAGTTCTTGTAGGTGGACCAGTATACAACAGCATCGTAAGAGATCTCGGCAACATGGGTGCATCAACAGTCAACTGGGCAACATCACCTGGTGAGTGGGAATGGATTGCAGACCCATTCGGCAGAGGATATGATGTCTTAATAGTTGCTGGTGCAAACAGGGAAGAAACAAGACTCGCTGCTCAGCAGTTAGTATCTCAGTTGAGATAAATAAATTAAAAATTTATTTTTTTTAATTTTTAAATTTTATATAAAAAAAGTTTATCCTTTTATTCTTGCAATTTTTATTCTACCCATGGTCTCGTGGTATTCAACTTCTTTTCCTTCAAGCTCTTCTGCACTAAATTCACTGGGTAAAGGGATCTCAAAAGTTTCGTAAGTTTCCATGTCCATAAGCTGAATTTTTTCTCCCATTACGGCATTTACTAGACCACTTTTTTTGTCAATTATAGGCACAAAGACCTTATCAGAAGTTGGTTTAACAATAGTTCTTCTCTTGTCATCGTAGACTCCAAAAGCCTCCATTTTGGCCTTGGCTGCGCCATGTTTTCCAGGAGAAGAAGTTTGAATCTTAATAATTTTACATGGCTCATCATCGATTAGAATGAATCCACCTTCTCGTAAAGTCCTGACCTCAACTTGCTTTTTGTCACCCATGTAATTCCTCCTTTGAAATAGGTCACAACTCCAGTTTTTAAAGCTTTCTTACCTCAACTTATAAATCTAAGACAAAAACTTTAAAAACGGCCCTTCAATTCTAACAATAGTGATAGGCATGAAAAGACAGTTTTTAGTAATTGGAGCATTATTTTTAGTTTGCTCTTTAGCAATGTGTGTAAATCAGACTCAAATACCAGAGAAATTCTTTGAGTCATATGGAAAAGTAGAAACAATTCAAAAAGAGATAGACACTACATATAATTCTTACTGGGATCAACAAACAAAAAGAATCGATTACGTATCCAAAAATAGAGATACCAATTCAGTTGATAACAAATACGTTCTTTCAATGCTTCAATCGGAAATAATCTTATTGGACGAACTAGCCAATAAAAATATTACTTATTCAACACAGATTACAGAACTCTTTGATAATGTTAAAGATATTAAAGGTGACGAAGCTAAATCCAAGGCAAATGAACTTGTAATTACTTTAAGAACATCACAACAGTTACTTGCAAATAACTTAGGTAGGTATAAGAGTGCAACAGAATCAGTTGCCACAGTGGTCTATTACTATGCATCTGATGCTAATCTTTCTGATCCATTAATTAGTGACGATATTAAACAACACGATTTAAATGCCAGAGGAGAATTCCAAAAAGGTGATGAATACCTTGGTCAATATTACCTTGCAAAGGACGAAGCTAACGCAACTTACCAAGAGCTCCTTAAAATGAAATAACTTTTTTTAATTCTTTTTTCTTCTATTTTTAACCACAATACTTAAATATAAATCTCCTTTGAGACGAAATAAAAAGGAGGTTAGAAAAAAATGGACTTTACTTTAATAGCTATTCTAATTGGAATAATTGGTATTATCTATGGTCTTGTATTGGCAAAAGTTGTTCTATCGTATAAAGTCACAGATAAGAATATGCTTAGAATATCAAATGCTATATACAAAGGGGCCATGGCGTTTCTAAAAAGAGAATATACAACTATAGCAATAATCGCAGCAATTCTTGCAGTTGTTTTTGGTATCTTTATTAATATTGAAACTACTCTAACGTTTATAGTCGGTGCAGTTTTCAGTGCTCTTGCTGGATTTATCGGGATGAGTATATCTACAAGGGCAAATGTCAGAGTTGCTTCAATTGCAAAAGAAGGTGTTGGAAAAGCATTAAAGCTCTCTTTTCAGGGCGGGGCTGTAACAGGGATGTCTGTTGCAGGTCTAGCTCTATTAGGAGTCAGCGGATTCTACTATATTTACAGGGATCCGGCCTTAATAATTGGATTTGGCTTCGGTGGATGCCTAATATCCTTATTTGCAAGAATCGGCGGTGGGATATATACAAAGGCCGCTGATGTTGGCGCTGACCTCATTGGGAAGATAGAGAAAGGCATACCTGAAGATGATCCAAGAAATCCTGCAGTAATCGCCGATAATGTTGGTGACAACGTGGGTGACTGTGCTGGAATGGGTGCAGACCTATTTGAAACATACGCTGTCACAGCCATAGGTGCAATGCTTTTAGGAGTTACACTTGGCAAAAATGACATTTATGTAGTGTACCCATTGATTCTTGGTGCAATAGGGATCATAGGCTCTATACTTGGGTCATTTTTTGTGAGAGGAAAAGACAACATTATGCAAACATTGTATAAAGGCGTTTTTGCTTCAGCAATTTTCTCATTGATAGGCTTCTACCTAGTAACTGTAACATACCTTAAGCTTGATATCGCTTTGTTCTTAGCTACAGTTGTTGGAATAGTCATTGCAATTTTGATGTTCTTTATCACCGAATATTATACAGCAAAGCCACATAGGCCTGTCAGAAGCATTGCACACGCTTCCCAATCTGGGGCAGCAGTAAATATCATCACAGGGCTTTCTGTCGGAATGGAATCAACACTTATGCCGGTCTTGGTAATATGCGCAGGAATTCTGATATCTCATTCATTGGCTGGCCTATATGGAATAGCAATAGCCGCAATGTCAATGGTATCTCTAACGGCAATAGTAGTTGCACTTGATAGCTACGGCCCAATAACAGATAACGCTGGCGGAATCGCAGAGATGGCACACCTCCCTGATGAAATCAGAAAGACAACAGATGCACTCGATTCCGTTGGAAACACAACAAAAGCAGTCACAAAGGCATTTGC
>JBDKUY010000005.1:0-78839 GCA_039679445.1 Methanofastidiosum sp.
GTGTAAGGTTCAATGATATTGACAATGTCGGTGTCACATTGAGACACTACACAGGCTTTGTCATGATAGGCCAGCATGCCTTTTTCCCGCCAAAAGAATTCTCTCAAGACAGATTTCTCTCTGATATCTATGACTGGTTAAAAACTGGTCTTGGCATACCTTCCGAGGAGCTTATATTCCACGAAGATGCTTGGGCAGGAGGAGGGAACTTTGGGCCTTGCATGGAATTTTTCTCTAGGGGTTTAGAGCTAGGGAATCAAGTTTACATTGAATACGAAGTAACACCTTCTGGCGGAAAGGAGCTTGATCTGAAGGTGCTGGATATGGGAGCAGGACAGGAAAGGTTTTCCTGGTTTTCCCTTGCAAATCCAATCGGTTACGAGACGGTCTTTCCGACAGTTTGTGACCATCTTTACAGAAGAACAGGCATAACTCCTAATAAGTCATTTTTGAAGGGATTCATACCATACTCCGGAATGTTAAACATGGATGAGGTCGAAGATATTGAGAAGGTCTGGGATAGCATCGCAAAGAAACTCTCTACAGACAAAGAGTATCTGAAGCAACAAGTCTTACCTCTCCAGGCGATATATTCCATAGGGGATCATTCTAGATCATTATTATTTGCACTTTCTGACGGTGCCCTGCCTTCTAATGTTGGTGGCGGGTACAACCTAAGGGTAATTTTGAGGAGGGCATTGTCTTTCATAGAGAGATTCTCGTGGGATATTGAACTTCAGAAAGTCATTGAGGAGCATGCAAAATACCTCAAGCCTCAGTACCCCGAACTCAAAGAGAATATTAGCGATATCTGTGAAATAATTTCCTATGAAATGGAGAAGTTTGAAAATACAAAAGATAAGTCAAGAAGGATAATTGAAAGACTAAATGAAAAAGGAGAAGAGCTATCTGAAGATAAACTAATCGAATTATACGATTCACACGGCATTACTCCAGAGGTCATGGGGGTAAAGCCGCCCAAGGACTTTTACAAGCGCGTAACTGAAAGGCATGAGAAGAAAGACTCATTGGCAAGCGAAAAAGAAATCCATTACGACATGCCAGACACAGAGAGACTCTATTATGACGGCATAACTGAATTCTCTGCCAAAGTCCTTGATGTTTCAGACAACATTGTCATACTTGATAAGACCGCATTCTATCCCGAAAGTGGGGGTCAGGAAGGAGACAGAGGATTACTAAACGACTGCCCTGTTACATATACCAAAGTTTCTGGCAATGTTATCTTACACATAATGGAAAAAATCAACTTCAAGAAAGGCGATACTGTGAAGGGGCTTGTTGACAAGGACAGGAGATTAAACCTAACAAGACACCACACAGCAACTCACATCATAAATGGTGTCAGTAGGCAGATTCTAGGAAATCACATATGGCAAGCGGGGGCAGAAAAAACTGAAGAAAAGGCAAGGCTTGACATAACCCACTACAAACTTATCGATAATGAGGATTTATTCAAGATAGAGAAGATTTCCAATGAGATTGTCTTAAAAAATCTCCCGATAGAGAAAGGATTTTTCCCAAGAGCAGAAGCAGAAAAGAAATATGGATTTAGGCTATACCAAGGTGGAGCAGTACCGGGAAAGAAAATCAGGGTTGTCAATGTTAAGGGGCTTGACGTCGAGGCGTGCGGGGGGACTCACTTAGATTCTACCGGCCAGATAGGGCCTATCAAGATTTTAAAGCAGAGTAAGATCCAGGATGGGGTAGTTAGACTTGAATTTTGTGCCGGACTTAAGGCGCTTGATGCAATTCAGGAAGAATCTATCCTCTTAAGAGATTTATCAGAGGTCTTTAAGGTAGAAAAGAATAAACTCCTTGACACCGGAAAGAGATTTTTCAACGAGTGGAAAAACAGGGGAAAAGAGATTGAGAGACTCAAAGCTGAAATGTCTTGCCTTAAGAAGGAAGGGCTTGAATGCAATTTCATAGAATCTGACGGCGTTCTGTTCATGGAAGAAACTGTGGATATATCACCCGATGAAATGAGAAAAATTGCAAAGGAGCTTTCAGGGGACAACAAGGTAATCGTATTGACCAACAATGAAGGCAACATAGTTGTATCATGCGGGAAGATAGCCATAGAAAATGGACACAAAGCCTGCAATGTAATTAAGAAGTATGGTAAAGGTGGAGGAAGAGACGACTTTGCCCAGGGTGTAAAAAGATAGTTTTTTATTATACTTATCCCATATTTATTTTATGAACAGAAAAGCAGTTTCCCCCGTTGTTGCTACAATGTTACTTGTTGCAGTAGCAGTATCTTCTGTTAGCGCTTATTGGGTATGGGTTAGGAGCTTTCAGACACAGATCCAGAAGGAAGTAGAGCAGGAGGCCGGCGTTTCAACTAATCTAAGATTAGAAGTTTTGAGCATAAATGACGATGGAAATAAGTATTATGTTACATTAAAAAATACATCTTCTTCGGGAACTATTTTTTTCAATGGAACTCAGGATTTTATTTTGGATGGTCAAAGTAGTTGGGATGATACTGACGGTATAATTCCGAAACCTCAAGATACAACCATATCTTTAGGTTCAACAAAAACATTTGTGTTAAAACCAAAAAATAAAAACCCCATTTCAGGTACTCAACACAGCTTTGTATTCATAGGCCATACTTCAAAAGATCAAGTAGTTGCAACAATTTCCTACAGAGATTCATAAAAATAAATAAGATTCTTATATTTCAAATTAATATTATTTTTGAGGATTTAGATGACTAATCTAAAAATTACAGCCGGAGGATTCATTTTTAAAGCAAAGCTAGAAGAAGAAAACGCACCAAAAACTTGTTCTGCATTCCTGAAGTTATTGCCTTTTAAGAACAAGATTATTCACGTGAGGTGGAGTGGTGAAGGTGTCTGGATACCTTTAGGTGACTTTAATCTAGGTCTTGGGTATGAGAATCACACAAGCCACCCTTCAAAAGGAGAGATCCTTCTCTACCCTGGTGGGATAAGTGAAACTGAGATTTTAATCCCTTATGGGAGCACCAGTTTTTCAAGCAAGACGGGCCAACTTGCCGGAAATCATTTTCTTACAATTATTGAAGGAAAAGAAAAATTACCGGAATTAGGGAAAAAAGTATTATGGGAAGGGGCCCAAGATATATTATTTGAAAAGATATAAAAAATTAGATATTTTTCTTGATTTCGTCTATCTTTACCCTGTGCTGATTCATCGAATCCCTTTCCCTGATTGTCACGGTGTTGTCTTCTAATGTCTGGAAGTCAATAGTTATTGCGAAGGGTGTTCCAATCTCATCCTGTCTCCTGTATCTTCTGCCTATCGAGCCTGAATCATCATAGAAAACATCGCAGCACTTCGATAGATTGTCATAGACGCTCTTTGCAACTTTCTCGAGGTCCCCCTTCTTTTGAAGTGGGAAGATTCCAGCTCTAAAGGGTGCGACTTCCTTGGGAAGTGATATCACTTTTCTGTCTCCTTCGTCTTTATAGAATACATCAAGTAACGTCCAGAAGTTTCTATCCACACCAAATGAAAGCTCAAGGACATGTGGAACAAACTTCTTACCGTCAACGTTAACGTCAAGCCTTTCCCCGCTTGCATTCTGGTGACCTCCAAGGTCGTGGTCTGTCCTGTAATGGAGGCCCCCCATTTCCTTGTATCCCCCAAGAGACTCTGTATAGACTTCAACATCCCAATGGATCTTGTTATAGAAAGCCCTTTCATCAGCAGAAAGCTCTCTGAATCTGAAGAGCTCCCTTGGGAATTTCATCTTATCAAGGTAAAACTCTTGGATCTTTGCCATGTGATAAATGTAAAATTTGGGCATACCAAAGTTCTTATGGAGGTCTAATGCAGTCATGTCATCGACTTCGTTACTGCTTCTGTTCTGTAACGGGAACACCCTCAGTTTCATGTCTTTAATGGAATCAAAGTCGGGGTGATCCTCAATAGTATCTGGATCAAAGAATATCTGTAGCTCAGCCTGATTGAATTCTCTTAATCTATAGAATCCCTGCCTTGGGGAGATTTCATTCCTGTAGGCCCTGCCTATAATTGCGAGACCCATTGGGAGCTTACCCCTTAAAGTGTTAAAGCTTCTTTTGAAAGCCAAAAATGCTCCCTGTGCAGTTTCGGGCCTTAAGTAGGCTACCTCTGATTCCCCAGTGGCTCCAACTGATAGTTCAAACATCATGTTAAACATCTTCACATCAAGAAGATGCCCGCCGCATTTGGGGCATGGAATATTACTGTCTTTTAGCAATTCTGTCATCTCTTCTGCAGACATGCCTTCTGCGCTCCTTTCTAGAAACTCTTCTACAAGGTGGTCTGCCCTAAACCTCGAGTGGCACTTCTCACATTCAGTCAGCGGATCATTAAAGTTTTCAAGATGGCCTGATCCCACAAAAACATTCTTTGGCATTATATTAGTAGCATCAATTTCAAAGAAATTAGGATTTAGGCCAAGGTAATGCTTTCTCCACGCATTTTCCCATTTCCTTCTCATAAGGGTACCAAGATGACCGTAATCATAAAAACCAGAAATACCGCCATAAATTTCAGAAGACGGATAAATAAACCCTCTCCTCAATGCAACGTCCATTATCTCATCAGATTTCATGTAACTACCTCTTCTTTAGCAAAGAACAGCGAAGACGACTTATAAATTTTTTGTAGTTATATCTTTCTGACTAATCAAATATCAATTAAAATGTAAAAAAAGCTAATCTAAACCTAGTTATCTTGTTTAGAAGCAATATATTTTAAAAAAGAAAAAATTTACAAAGATTTTTTTAATTCTTCGATTCTTTCTTCAACACCCTGCTTTTCTTTATCAAGCCAGGTCTTGTATTCTTCGAGCATTTCTATCTTTTCCTGTTTTGTATAGAAGTGTCTTCTACGATCGCATGAATGTTTATGTTCCATATGTCTGTGCCTTGGCCCATGCTCTCTATTTTCATATTTCCACATTATTATCACCCCCATATCGGTTCTACGATATCGTATATCCGATATTTATTTAAAAGTCTTTCGGTTAACCGATATGTTTTAATACTTCAAATATATTTGTTAAACATGCGAGGCCATAAACATCAGGGCAGAGGATTCCTATCATTTTTGATTTTGTGGATGTTAAGAAATGATAAGATGAACGGTTCTGAGATAACTGATGAAATGGAAAAACGTAGGGGCCGTAGGTTTAGCCCTGGAACAATTTATCCTGTCTTAAAAAAACTTAAAGACAAAGGGCTAATCATCGATGATGAGGAAAAAAGATACTCGCTTACAGAAAAAGGCCAGAAGGAGCTCATCGTACGTATTGATAATTTTTTCAAAACATTCCACGATTTAGATGAAATGAGAAATTATAGCAGTAGCCATGAACATTAATCTATAATTATCAGGCGAAATAATTGTAGTAAGATTATTAAGTTGTATTGTCCATTGACTCGGGAAGCTTAAATTTGTCCCTTGTTATCCCTATCAACTTACGTGCCGCAATTGTCAGTGGATCTATAACGCTTGATATCGGAGGTACATAGGAAGTTTCAATTAAAGCAAGCTGGTGTGCAGTTACTCCTCTAGAGATCATAAAAGACATTGAATCAATCCTTCCCTTTACCCCTTCTTTGGAGATTATCTGTGACCCAATTAATCTATAGTTTTTATCAACTAATATTTTAACGGTGATTATTTCTCCTTTGGGGAAGTATCTTGCCCGGGTGAGTCCTTTTGCCGTTGATTCTTTTGGGAATATTCCGTTCTCGATGGCTCTCTTAGAGTTTACACCTACAGCCCCTATCTCTAAATCACCTATAATAGAAACGCCTGGGCTTACAATCGGCGTATAAACAGTATTTGTTCCAAGTATATTCTCTGCAACTGTAAGGGCTTGTCTTACTGCAGTTGAACCCAGAGCACTTAGAGTTGGCCTAAACGTAACGCCATCAACGACCTCTATGCAGTTTCCACATGCAAATACGTTATACATGAAAGACCCATCTTTTCTTACCCTAAGGCAGGAATCTGTAATTAATCCTCCTGTAGCGCCCCTTTCTATACCCGCTTTAACAGCTATTTCAACATTTGGTCTAACGCCAACAGAAACTAAAACCATGTCAGTTTTTATCTTTCCATTTTTTGTAATAACTGTGGAAACTTTATCGTTTTCACCTTCAAATGCAATAACTTCTGTATCTTTAAGTAATGTAATCCCATTGGAAAGTATGTATTCCTCAACAATCATAGCCATGTCTTGGTTAAGCATTGACCCCATTATTTGTGGGCCTCTTTCTATAACAGTAACTTTTTTGTTTCTCTTCTCGAAAGCATAGGCCATTTCTAACCCTATAGCTCCAGCACCAATAATCGTGATGGATTTTGATGTATTCATCGCCTTTTCAACTTCAATTGCCTCTTCAAGAGAATGCATAAAATAAATTCCCCCGAGGTTTATTCCATCAATATTGGGGGCAAATGGCTTTACGCCAGTCGCAATGACCAAAATATCATAGGAATACGTGCCTTTATTTGTAATTACGATTTGTTTATCGGTGTCTATACTTGTTGCATGGGTATTGGAATGCATGTCGATATTCATATCCTTGTAATGTTGGGCGCCCCTCATAATCAAGTTATCAAACGAGTCTATGGTTCCAGCTATAACAAAGGGGATGCCGCAGGGGCTATAAGAAAAATATTTTCTATCTGTGATTACAGTAATGTCGAAGGCATCTGTTTCTTTTCGCACTTGGGATGCAACAGGTAATCCTGCAGGACCTGCACCAATAACTACAATCTTTTTCTTCATAAATATCATCATCCTAGGAGATTATACAATATAATCTTAGATTCAAAATATAAGATTACTTCCAATAAATTAGATAAAAGCATCAATAACGTGGACAATCCCTCTAAAAGATCTTTCTTCATCTTCAGCGCTTGAGATTATGACAACGTCATTATTTTTAGGGCCAAACTTATCATGTAGTTCTGTTTCAAGAGCCCTACTCAAATTGAGCTTTATTGTTGGGATTTTTATCTCTGGTCTTGTTTCTGGGAGGGTAAAGTGATTGTCCCGGAATATCAGGGTAATTGCAGACCTAGCACCGCCAAAGACCGCGCTATCCCTTTGATCCATCCCATCCTTTATCTTTGAAGATGCGCCCTTGATTATAGTACCGAAGTTTTTGTTGTTCAAAGTGAGCTCTTTGGCGTTAATTTCTGAGGGGATCCCAAATTGCGTAGAGCTTTCTAGGAACTTCTTGCCCTTCCCTGTGACCTTCTGGCCAACCCTTGAGGAATCAATGTATTCCATATCCTTTAGTTTGGAAAGGATTGACCTAATGCTGGCCTCATTTAGAAAGATTCGCTTTGAAAGAAGCTTTCTCCCGATACTTTCCTCTTTTTCAATGATCTTTAATACTATGAGGATGTCAGCATTGGTAAAGTTTGCCTGCGGGATTATTCTCCTCTCAAACATATCAATCAATTTGAGATGTTAATATATATTACTTTTGTTTGGAAAATAGAAAAAGAAAAATAAATTATAGTATCATATCAAGAAGATACGAAAGCTGTTTTATTGGTTCGTTTAGGTCAGATACGTTAGCTGCGTTTAGGATGAGTATATCCTTTTTGCTGTAGATGTTCTTTTGGTATATCATTCCTTCAGAATCTGTGTCAACAAAGTTTCCAAGGTCATAGACTCTCTTTATTTCTTCATTGTTGTCCTTGTTTCCAATGAGGATCATGTTGTATTTTGCTCTGTCAGTAGCTGTAATCTGCTTGTCAGTTCTTATCAAGTTTGTAGGCTCTACTTTGACATTGACTGTTTCTTTCTTTGGAACGAGATCAACCCTTTGTATCTTGTATTTGACATAGTACTTCTCTTCATCGTAGTCTTCAACATAGACTCTAAAGTATCTATCTGGGCCCCAGAATACTGCACCTTCTTTAAGGCAATCAAATGGAATTGGGTCGCAAAGTTCTATCTTAATTGAGCGCAAATCCTTGGTGCAATCTTGGCATCTATCAACATAAGGACTATAGACATTGCCATCATTCATGAGGAATCTAAGTTTCCATCTGGAACCGTCATTTTGAATGTAATCGCAATCGCAGTCATCAATGCAACCGTAGTCTATAAGGGTGTAAATATTGAATCGTGCAATCATATGCTCCTTTGTGTCGCCATCAATGTTTTTCTCTAAATCGTGCTCCATGCCTACGAAGGCAACATCTGCCCCTTCAATTGCAAACTCAACTTCCTCGGGATAGTTATCACAGTCAAGGTCTTTGTTGTATTCAACTACACACTGGCAATCTGACGAAGCAATATCCGGCGATAGATTTGTACCAGGGCTCGGTGTGAAGTGTCTTATTGCAGAGCCATATATCTTTCCAGTGTTTTTATCCTGTAGGAAAGCGACCATACCGCAGTAGTTTGTGCCACAGAGATTGATTTCTGTTCTGTATACATCGCCGCCCTCTAAGTCCTTCCAGTTATAATCTGCAACTTTTTCACTGCATTCTATTGTCCACCTATTGATATTCTGCCAGTATTGTGAAGCTATGAGCCCTGTAGCAACAGGTGCACAGCAATCGCAACTTATGCCCCATACATTAAGGTAAAGTTCTGTATTTGGAAGGTCTTTGTTTAATCTTACAGTTACTAGCGCTTCTTTATCTGTGGCAGTTGTAAATCTTTCAGGATCCATATTGGTGTTTATGATTATCTTTGCATCACAGCAACTGCTGACATTTGATTCATAAGCTGCCTTGAATGCTTCATAATATGCATCTTCTGTATTTGGAGGTATTTTTTGAATTGCCTTTGATTTATTTCCGTTGAAGATTAATGTTGGATAGTTTACATTGTTTTTGGCATCGTATCCATATCCATATATGTATGCAGACGGCCATCCACTACCATTATTTCCAAGGCCAAAATGATCTTTAGCAGAATCAATGTACAATGGGTCAATTCCTGATTCGCTTGTATTCGAATGGAATATAATTGGAGTTATATCACAGAGATAGCCCTCTGTCTTCAATCTGCAAATTGCCTTTGTTGCAGCGTCAGAATCTGCTTGGGTGTCCACAAAAAGCTCAGCAAGTGTATTATCGCAGCAATCAACAGTCATTATGTGTCTTTTTACAATACCCTCTGAGTCTGTAACTTCAATAGTGACCTTCTTCTCTCCTAGATAATCCTTCCCAGTTTTGTGGTCAAAGTTAACTGTTGTCTGGCTCTTGTCCCAGTTGATATCTACTAATTTTACTTTATAATCGCCGTATGTCTTAGTCTGCCCAACTTTGAACTCTTCATCTTCCCATGTCCTTGGAGTTCCATAGAAAATTCTACCAACTGTTTTATCTGGAAAAGTTTGGTCGTCGTTATATTTGTACATTCTTAGGAGATTCACTTGTTGGCTTAGGAGGTTATAACTTGATGTTTCAACTGAGTAACTCTTTCCACCAGTCTGAATAAAGTCCCCTGGCAAAGTTTCTTTTACCCCTTCAATCCAGTAGTCTAGGTTCTTTAGAAGATTTTTATCCTGGCTAAGAGTCTTATCTGCCCAAGTAAAATCAATGTAATAGGTATTTCCATATAAGACTGAAAATGACTCGCCTTTTGTCTCTATTTCATATAGTGAATACGGCTGTGTTGGATTGGGTGGTGCATAGCTAGGTGGTGGCCATCCCCACCCACCAGAAAGTGGATTTAAGACTACCAATAAGGCATTTGTTGTAATAGGTTTTGTTAAAGTATACGTATCTGTTCTTTTTGTTGAACTACCTGTAACTGGCCATATTATTCCTTGGGCCGGTAATTCAATCCAGTTCCCAGATATGCCATTATCTTCTACATAAGTATTTGGGCATAAGCTCTGAAGATAATATATTGTGTAACCTGCATTAGCTGGAACTGTAACTGTGTTCTCATGAGTAAAGTTTACATCTGTAATTGTTTTAAAATTGTTGAATTTAACTATCACATCTCTTTTGCTGTAATATAGTCCCCAATAATTATATCCTGTACTAGCGATAATTCTAGTATTCCTATCGCCATCGAATAGAGCATCCATACTCTCCACATAAAAAGGGCAGTTTGGCCAAGCAGGAGCATAGGGGGTTGGATCAAGATAGCTATGTGAGAAATAGTAACTTGGTGTGGTAAAAGATCTCGTGTCAATTATATAATCTAAGTTAGATTTTACTCCTGTATACCCAAATGCAACATTATCATGGTCATCTTCAGTGAAGTTTCCAGACTCCCAGATTATCTTCTCCTCAGCTCCCGTCACACTGTAGTAAGTTTCATTTGTAAGTTTAGTTACAACTTCTGCCACTCTCTGTATGTCTTTTGCAGTTGCAGCTTCACTTACAACTATCAAAGCTTGAGGATTCCCATTTTCATCAATAAAGAAGTCTCTTCCAGGAAGCTCCTGCGCAGAGTAGTTTGGCACTAGAGACAATACAAAAGCTAATAATAAAAAAACAGAAATAATTTTTTTCATAAGCTCACCTTAATTTTGGAACGAATCTGTGTATTTCCACTCGATTCTCATGCCGTTAGCCACTTTAATATTGGAAATACCTAGTTGTGAATAGTCATTGTTAATCCAGTACTGCCAGTACCTTCCAGTTGACCTGTTTTCAGCAAGACCTTCTATGGAAGTTACAAAGACACCTAGCGATTGTATATTGTAGTCAAACTGCATTCCAGAAGCCTTCATCGCATCAAAGATTGTAGAGTCTTTTGGAACTTTCACATCCTTCCATTCTTTGGTGTAACTGTTCCCAAAGTCAGCTGTGATATTAACTGTAACGCTGTTTTTGTCTTCTGTAGTAGTTGTAGAAGCTGAGATTGCAGGAGCTTCTGAGGTGATAGTTATCTCATCTTTTTGAACAAACTGGTCGCCGTTATTATCCTTCCACTTTAATAGCAGAAACTGCGAGTTCCCGTATTTCTGTAAGTTTGCCTGATCTTCTAGAATAAGCCCTGCTGCAAAAGTACCTTCCCTTGATGCACCCCATAGCATCAGGACATTTGAGTTATTTGACTTCCCAAAGTATATGATCCCTATGTCTTCCCCGGAGCCTATCTTTGGCTTAGAGAGAGTAAGGTCTTTTGTAGTGATCAATACTCTATCTTGAGTTTCCTCATACTTTATTCCAAAAACATCATTTAGCTCTTTTGTCTTGGAATTAATTACTGGCCCTCCCACAACAACAAGCTGCTTATTTGAAGGTGCTTCAAAATCCAAAGAATTTGTGCTTAAAACACCCATTTCTTTGAAGCTTTTTGAGACAGTATCCCTTGTAAGAAGGTCAAGCGAGTTTGCATTCTTCCCCGTTACAAAGACTGTGCCATTTGAGAATCCCGATTGAACGTTGCCTATACTCTCTGCGATAAATGGAGATGGCAACTGCACTAATAATATAAGAAATACAAATAGTATATAGAAATTCCTAAACTTTATCCCTTTCATTTTATTTTCCTCCGGTTTAATATTGCTGTATGGATGGTGTAGCCATCCATATATATAGTTTTCGGATTTAGAATTAGAAAAGGTTAAATAATACGGATGGCTAGACCATCCAGGGATAAAATGCTCGAACTTGTCTACAAAAGAAAAAGGTCAGTCTTCCATGATGCCTCGCCATTTTTGAAAATGTCATGGCTTTTTTCTATCCTTATGATTTCTGTCATCTTTGAGCACCCTATAATTCTGTTTATAATATTTCTATCTTCATTGCTTATGGCTTTGGTATCAAAGATTTTTGCTGATTGGGCAAGGGTAATGAAACTTGTGGTGTTCTTTGTTCCTTTCGTTATATTGTTTAATCTTTTGGTGAATGCTAATGGTGAGACGGTGCTTTGGCAGTTGCCTTTTAGAATCCCTATATTTGGCATACTAAATATTACCTTGGAAGAGCTCGCCTTTTCACTCACAATGTGTATAAGGATAGCTGCAATCTTGGGCGCTTTTGCAGTTCTAAATCTTACTACCGATCCAGACGAACTTTTGAGCGCCGTAACAAAACTAAGGTTGCCATATAGATCTGTTGTTGTAACATCTCTTTCCACAAAATTCGTCCCTGTACTTTTTGTTGATTTGAAGAACATTCAGGAAGCCCAGAGATCCAGGGGTGTTGATTTCTCTAAAGGAAAACTCTTAGAGAGAATAAAAAAATACGGGGCCATCTTCTTTCCATTGCTTTCAAAAAGCCTCGATAGGAGCGTCCAGATTGCAGAGGCGATGGAAACTAGGGGATTTGGCAGATACGAAAGGAGAAGCTTCTACAAGGATGCCAAAATTTCTGCCTCAGACATACTCCTAATAGTTGTATCAATCGCACCCCTGATTATATCCTTCTATATGGTATCTCGGGGAATTGGTGCCTTTAAATTCTATCAAAGAATCGATCCCCTGATAAAATCAAGTTCTGAAGCATATTATATTGTAGCGATCCTTCTAGTCCAAGTTTTCCTATTACCATTGCTTAAAATCAAAGGGATGATGACCTATGATTAAATTCAATGATTTTTCTTTTTATTACCCTGATGCTGTCACACCCGCCCTCGATAAAATCAATGTCAGGATAGGTGAGGGCGAGTTCCTTGTCATAACGGGCCCTTCTGGTGGTGGGAAGTCAACATTTTTGAGGGCGATAAACGGTCTTATCCCAAATTTTTACGGCGGGAAAATAAGTGGAGATGTACTAGTCCAAGGTAAGAATGCTTCTGAGACCCCGACAAACGAGATGTCAGAGCTCGTAGGGATGGTATTCCAAGACCCTGAAAACCAACTCATATCGAATCAAGTCGAGAGGGAGATAGCCTTTGGCATGGAAAATCTCTGCTTCTCACAAGAGCTTATGAGAAAGAGGGTAGAGGAGGCGCTTGACGCAGTAAACATTTCAAGGCTAAGAAACAGGACAACTTCAGAGCTTTCAGGCGGCCAGAAGCAAAAAGTTGCAATAGCATCTGCTCTGGCAATGCATCCAAGTATACTCTTGCTCGATGAGCCCACATCAGAGCTTGACCCAAGAAGCGCCGAAGATGTTCTAAACGTTATAGAAAAGATTAACGATGAGCTGGGCCTTACAATACTGCTTGTTGAGCACAGATTAGAGCGAGTCATCCACCATGTAGACCGGATGTTAATGATCGATGGCGGCAAGCTGATCTATGACGGGAGCCCCAGAAAAATAAAATCAGCGCACATAGAGAACTGGAAAGTCGGGCTTCCCCCAGTGACAAGGCTATCGCTTCACTTCAAGGACAAAATAGCAAACAACGGGATACCCCTCACTGTAAAGGAAGCTAGGCTTGCCCTAAAGGATGTCTTGAGTAATCCAAAGAAAAATATCGCTTGGGAGAGGAAAAATAGCTCCGGGAAAGTTTCAATTTCCTTGGAGAAAGTTTTCTTTTCATATGACGGCGAAAAGGACGTTTTGAAAAATATTTCATTTAAAGTTTACGAGGGGGATATGATTGCCCTTATGGGAAAGAATGCGAGCGGCAAAACTACACTTGTAAAGCTTATGAACGGTCTTGTAAAGCAGAGGAAGGGGAAGATAGAGCTCTTTGGCAAAAAGATTAATGATTACTCGTTAGATGAGCTCATCCAAAAAGTTGGCATAGTATTTCAGGATCCTAACTTGCACCTTTTCAACGACACAGTCCAAGAGGAAGTTGCATTTGTATTAAGGAATCTGGGTATGGAAAAAGAACAGATAGATAAGAAAGTAGAGGAGATACTCAGGCGATTTAAGATATACCAGTACAGAAACAGCTACCCACATGATCTGTCTGGAGGGGAGCGGCAGAGGGTCGCACTTGCCTCAGTTCTAGTTTCGGAGCCGGAGATACTGATACTAGATGAGCCTACAAGGGGCATGGACTATTTTCTAAAAAAAGAGCTGATTTCTTACCTAAAAGAAAAGGCCAAGACCGTTATCATGGTAACGCATGATGTTGAAACTGCGGCAGAATTTGCAGACAGAGTTGTCCTACTAAGTGAAGGCAACATCATTTCTGATGGCAATAAAAGAGATGTACTATCAAAGGCACTGCTCTTCTCTCCGCAAATTAATAGATTGGTGCAGCCCTACACTAAATATGGCATACCTGACGATACCTTGACAGTTGAGGAAGTATTAAAGGTGGTTGAATAAAACTAAGTGACTTATTCCCCTTAATCGTTGTGGCAATAGCTATACTCCTTTTCGGCGGAGGCTTAGTATTTGATGAGTCTAGGACAATAGTTAAGCTCTGGCCATATGAGATAATAGGTATTTTTGTCCTTGTGATATTTTCTTTTGTATACCAGTTTGAAAGAAAAGAATTCAGCACAAAGCAGCTTACGCTTATAGCGATGCTTTCTGGGATATCGGCAGTCTTAAGAATCCCATTTTCTAATTTTCAAGGGATACAGCCTTGCACCACGCTCATCATATGCTCTGGTCTTGTCTATGGTCCGATTGCAGGGTTTTTTGTGGGGGCTTTGACGCCATTTGTCTCAAACTTTTTTTTAGGCCACGGGCCGTGGACACCCTTACAGATGATAGGCTGGGGGCTTCCAGGGCTCGCAGCAGGTTACCTCGGTAAAAAAGATATAAACTTTAAATTCATTATTGTATTTGCAATTGCTTGGGGATTTCTCTACGGCTGGATAATGAATATTTGGCACTTTGCCTTTTTTGTGAAACCACATACATTTGAAACTTTTATTAGGACTTATGTTCTTAGTATTGCGTGGGATGTGAGCCATGCATTTGGCAACGGATTATTCATGGCAATAATAGGTGAAAGGACAATTAAGATTCTAACAAGATACAAGAAAAGATTTACAATTGAAAGAATGTAGTTATTCTTTATGTTGGATGGTCTTACTTTTGCAGAAGTGGCAAATGTGATCTTTCACAGGATAAAGGTAACATTTGCACTTGGGGCAATATTCCCTGACATCTTTGGGGAAATTTATAATGACTTTATTCTTCAATTATAACTACCTCTAGGGTCTCGCTATTTGCGATTGCAGTAATGATTGATATCAATTTATTAGCTTTTTCATTATTCAAATCTTTCTTTGATATTTCAATCCACAACATAGACGCTCTCTCTTTTCGAGTAGTTATTATTTGATTCTAATTGGGAAATATATCTTTCATAGCATTCTTCGCAGATTATGTAAATATCCTTTTCTAATTCACATTTACAAATAATGCATTTATTGTTCATATGGATGGTGTCGCCATCCATAATATATAAATATTTCTGTAACTTCGACGTAAAATGCAGAAAATCAGTCATGGGGAAAAGTTTATAAATTCCCTAAAATATTCACTTCTTATTAGGTAAGCCGCGGTCGCCTAGCCTGGGAGGGCGCCAGACTGAAGATCTGGTATTCCGCTGGTTCAAATCCGGCCCGCGGCACTTTAAACTTTTTTAAATATTACATTCAAATCGTTCATTTTATATTCCTTGTTTTCCTTTTCATTATTGGTGTTATAATGAAAGATGGCGTATTTTACGGAAAAGGAGTAAACAAAATAAAAAATGAATATCCTGAGATATACGAAGCTATAGTAAAACTTGACGAAGCAGTTTTCACTGGAAAAGTCTTAGATTATAGAACCCAGAAATTAGTTGCACTTGGAATAACAGCAGCTAGAGCAGATGAAAGCGCAACAAAAAGACAGATTATGTCAGGTATGAATGAATTTAATATAACAAAGGACGAGATAGTTGATGTCTTAAGAGTCGTCCTCTTAACTTCAGGCATGCCTGCATTTAACAAAGGGATGAGAATCTTAGATGAGATAGAAAAACAATAATTTTCTACCTTTACTTTTTATTAATCTTAATTCTTATATATAGCAAACTCAATCTATGCCTTAGAGCCAAGAGAGTGTTTAGATGAAAGACGTTGAAATAAAGTGCCCGCATTGCGACAAGAAGATTATAATACCTGAGAGCCTTCTAGTAAAAATTATAGAAAAATACCAACATGATAACGCAGGAGAAAAGAAATCTGAAATGTTCGCCCCAGTAGATCAGACTCAAGAAACTTCGGCCACCAAAGAACTAGAAAATGAGCTTACCGTAAAGGAGGAGCAGCTAGCAGAGGTGATGTCAAAGCTTGAAAGAAACCAGGCTGATTTTACAAGGGTCGTTAAGAGGAACGTGAAACCTGAGGATATGTACCGGATACAGAAGGATAGGACAATTCTTATGCAGAAGGCAAAGAACCTCCAAGAAGAAATAGCTGCAATAAATAATCAACTTGGCAAACAAAATAATAAATCAAGTAAGGTAAAATATCTTTAATCTTTTAAGCCATATATCTCAACATCAGACCTATCAAAACCTTTATCAAAAATATCGATATATTTGATAATATCTTCAAAATGATTTCTTATTTTGGTATTTTCTTCACCATATGGATAGTATGCAAAGAAAAGAAAGTTCTTAGTTTTCTCTGTGATCATTGTCCTTCTATCTAGCCCAAACAATACACTTGATATTATGTCAAATCCATCTTCTGATACAATATCTTCTGGCTTTAACTTCATCTCTTTTCCGCTGATGTTCACATACTCTTCGTTGCCTTTTGTTATCTTTGTACTCAAGCTGCCCTTGATTAGGTCAAGGTCATGGCCGGCTGTAAGATACATATTCTTTAGCTCAGCCATAAACATCGCCTCAACAACAGTATACTGTGAAGGGAAACTCTTGCCACTGGCTATCGATTTAATCTGGTATTCAATCGGGTACTTCTTTTCAAATTTCTTAAAGAACAGGCTATATTTTTTTATAGTCTTAGATTCTAGGTAATCTTTAGCATTATTTCGGATATCTGCTTCAATCCTTCTCTTTTCCTTCTCTAGGGATTCATCAACTTTTTTATTTTCTAAATTTCTAACTTCCATCGTAGAAACTTTTAGATCGGGAAAATAATCCGCCAAATTCTTTGAAACATCTACCTTCATGATTATATTTTTCTAGATCGATTTAAATTTTTATTGAAAGGATGGACAGTAAAGATTTTAAAGTTTGTCCTCTCTAATTATATGGGGATAAAATGATCTGTAAAAATTGTGGCAAGGAGATAGAAGACACTGC
This sequence comes from Methanofastidiosum sp., assembly GCA_039679445.1. Taxonomy (GTDB): domain Archaea; phylum Methanobacteriota_B; class Thermococci; order Methanofastidiosales; family Methanofastidiosaceae; genus Methanofastidiosum. The sequence goes on from JBDKUY010000005.1 coordinate 17,132, forward strand.
GAAATTCTGCCCAGAGTGCGGCTCTTCAACGGCAAAGAGGGATGAATTTTACGTGGATTCTGATCATCTGGTAGAGGAGATAAAGAAGATTATCGATGAGGGGATTGCAACAAGAATTATTATAAAAGATGAGGCCGATAAAACGCTTCTAGATATTCCTTTAGCAGCAGGTGTCGTGGGAGCATTGATTGCCCCATGGCTTGCAGCTCTTGGTGCAATAGCTGCGCTTGTTGTAAAATGCAAGATAGTTGTAGAGAAACCAAATTAAATTTTTATTTTTTATTCTAGTAAACTATTTAAATTAACTAGTTTTTAAACGATAGGTGAGAAAAATGAACCATTCTGATGATATACTTATTATTGAAAATAAGAAGATTGATGTAGAGAATCCAATAATTATAGAGGGCGTACCTGATATAGGGCTTGTCGGTTCAATCGCCGTAGGCCATATGGTGCAAGAGCAGAACTTTGAAGAAGTTGGCTATATTAAATCTGACCTTTTTCCTCCTGTTATGGTAGTCCATGATAGAAAAGTGCTAAATCCCGTAAGGATATTCCAAAAAGAGAAGCTCATAGCTATTCTATCTGAAATCCCAATAGATCCAAAAGCTGGGTTTATCCTCTCAAAAAAATTGACCGAATGGTATAAAGAAAAAGGCGCACAGCTTATCGTTTCTATAAGCGGAACGCCTATCCAGGAAAGGATTGACATCGACGAACCACAAGTTTTTGGGACATCAAATAATGAATCGATATTGAAGAAAATGGAAGAATTAGGTGTTCAGATACTTCAAGAGGGATTTATATCAGGATTTTATGCCTTGATCCTTAAGAACTCCATTGAAATAGGTTTAAATTCATCTATACTGCTCGCCCAGTGTTATTCAAGCTATCCCGACCCAGGGGCCGCTGCTTCAATTCTTAAGATTTTGAATAAAATGACTGATCTAAATGCCGATGTTAAACAGTTGATTGAGCAAGCCGAAGATCTAAAGGTAAATTACAGGGCGCTTATGGAACAGACAAATGCATCTATCCAGAGGGAAAGCAAAGTTGATGTACCGACTATGTACAGGTAGATCCTATGATAAGAAGGTACTATATAATTAAGGGAAACACAAACAATTCATTTAGGGAGACATATTGGCACATTAACTACTGTAGCTGTAACAATGTTGAGCCTTTGACTGAGTTTAATGAATCAAAAGAAGCCTTGGTCGCAACTATGGATATGCCGTGTGTTGAAAAAGAAAAAATTGAAGTTACATCAGAAGAAAACTGCATCAGGGTTTTTGCACCAACAAGGAAGGGGTTCTGTTTCAAGAAAGATATTAATCTCCCATTTTCAACTGACCCTGAAAAAGTCTTGGCCACTTTCAAGAAAGGAATGTTAGTTATTGAAATACCAAAAAAAGTAAGGCAGTATAAAATAGAAATAAAATGATTACTGCCATTTTTCCAATGCTTTTCTTAGCTCCATGTGGGTCTTTGCATATTCTTGCAGCGATACCCCTTCCATTACGGCATCGACTGCTTGCCTCATAGCAGTTGCACCTTTTATTGTTCCATCGGGGTGCCCGTGGATTCCGCCACCGGCTTGTATTATGGTGTCATCTCCCATAAATTGTACTATCTCGGGTATATGGCCAGGGTGAAGCCCTCCGGAGTTTACTGGAAAACATGGATTCATGCCAAAAAGGTCAGATACAATCTTCTCCTTATTTTTCAGTACTTCAGTCAATTCCCCTTCCATCTTCCCAACTACAGTCCCTATGTGTAGTTGATCAATTCCCGATAGCCTTGAAAGAAGGGATAACACCGGCATAGAAATACCGTGCCGCTCGTACCTTGTCATTGCAGCATGCATCGCCCGGTGTCCATGAATTATCATCTTAAATCCCTGGTCTCTTATTTCCTGGACTTTTGAAAATCCAGCAACTAGGATGTCTACCATTATGCAAGCACCACCATGGTCTTTTACAAACTGCGCCCTCTCCGTCATATTCACCCCAGTTATGTTTGGGGCGTAGAGCTTCTTTTCTCCAGTTTCACTCTCGGCCCTGTCAAGGGCATCTAGGACTTTTATGACTCTATCTTCAAAAGGGCAGAATCTCTGATTTGTGAGATTTTCATCGTCCTTTACAAAATCGCATCCCCCATACCACGACTCGTATGAGAGGGTGGCAGTATCCTCTGGATTTAGTCCAACTTTTGGCTTAACAATAGTTCCGACATGAGGCCTCCCAGTCTTATAGGTCTTCATGTATTTTCTGACGCCTTCAATCCCAAACTCCGGGCCTTTGAAAGTCTTGATGTATCTATATGGGATCTCGATATCAAATAGTCTTGCTTTAGGTATTATCTTCATACCGAGGATGTTCCCTGAAATATCGGAGAGAATTTGAGGGACTGAATTATCTTCAAACAGCTCTATCGGGTATGCAACTTTGATATGCGCAGCTTTATTCCCTTCAATTTCAAATAATTCTTTTGCATAAAAAACAAAAGCTGATAGGCTAGAGGTATACCCTTTATCAGTTTTTAGTGGGGTCCAGGTGCCGTTGGAAGATTCCTTTGCAAGCTCACCCGCATTTTTCAGGATATCATCTGTTTCAATGTAGAAATCTGCGATCAAATAGTTGTCTTTATCGATGTCCTCTCCAAGTTTTACAAAATCCATCTAATCACCTTACTAATTAAGAAAAGAATCTATTTAAATTTAAGGGATTTAAGTGGTAAATAAGAAATTAAATTAAGAATAGTTTACAGAAATTAGTTATTCTCAACTTGAACTTCGACATCATCAATGTACCAGCCACGGTAGTCGTTTGCCAGTTCATCGCTCATGTCAAAATAGAAGCTTATCTCAATAACTTTTCCTTTGTAACTTGAGAGGTCGTAAGTTTTCTGAAGCCACTGCTCCATTGGATCGCTGTGCAACTGCTCTAGATCTTGCCAGTTTCCATTCCCAACTTCCCTTACCTGCACATATCTCTGGTCGTAAAGTTTGCTCATATTTTCAGTCTGGTACCAGTACCAAAATGTTAAAGTTGCTTTAGTTGAATTTTTTAGGTTTATTGGGGGTGAAATCAATCTACCGCTGTTAGCAGTTCCAGAATCATAGTTCCCTGTAAGGTCACTTCCATACCAGTAACTTGAAACTTCGCTGTTAGCGTTTCTGTATTCAGACGTTTCACTTACAATATGCCACATACCTGTAGATTCCCAGCTAGCTGCGCCCTTTTCAAAATTATAGGCGTAGTCGTTACTGAACACAGGTACAGCAACTATCAAAGATAAAACTGCAATCGATAACAGAGTAATTCCAATCTTTTTCATTGAACCCACCTTCATGTTACAAGCTACCTCAAGGCTAATTTATAAATCTTTCTAGAGATATGCCCTATATCTTATAAAAATATTAAAATATATTTATATTTTCAATTATTATTTATGATAATCAATAAAACAAATCAAAATTTAAAAATATATTTATTTTATAACTTTATATCATCTCGATAAGTGATCTAAGGTCTAGAATAACAATCAAAAGATATCTAGGCAGTAAGTCTATCCCAAGATATGAAAATAAACCCTTTAGGCCTTTCTTAGTTTAGTTTCTGTAATCACTTAATACCTATTTTGTCAGTTCATCAAGGATTCTCATACCTTTTGTGAAGGCTGGCTGGCCTGATGTCAATAAAACTACTCTTAAAACATCGACTATTTCATCTGGCGTAACCTTTAGCTCCTTAATAGCCGAGCGCATCTGTTTTTCTGTGGCTGTTTCATCACAGTGGCCGGCAGCGATTCCAATTGCAATAAGCTTCTGTGTTTTATAATCTAAGGCTTTTCCAGTGTAAACAACTTCGTTAAGAGTCTTTATAGCTTCATAAATATCGGGGTACTCTTTTTTTACCTTCCCCATGCCCTTTCCATAAAATATTTCATATTTCATTTTATCCCAATTACTAATTAGTTTTAATCTTTATAAACATAATTACTTTCGAAATATAAATAATCAAAAGACATTTAACGAATTTTCTTATCTGGAAAGTAATGGAGGAGCTGTTATTTCTTTCTATCGGTTTTGGCGTAGGATTGTCGGGGGCAATTGCACCTGGCCCGCTGTTTATGGCCACAATAAAGGACACTTTGAAGTACGGTCCGCTTTCCGGCCCAATGATATGTGTCGGGCACCTTTTTGTAGAGATCCCGATAATAATAGGCCTTTCCCTTGGCATATCTTATGTTATCAATATCCCGATTGTAAGGGCCATGATAGGATTAATTGGAGGGGTGAGCCTTTTTTACCTAGGGATTCAGATCATAAAAGACAGGAAAAAATTTGAAAAGGTTTCTGAAGAGAGTATGAAGGGCATCGAAAAGGATCACGCAAGAATTAAAAAGGAGTATTTGCTCCCGATGAAAACAGGTTTCATATTCACAATTTTAAATCCAGCAATGTTTATCTGGTGGTTTACAGTTGGGAACGGTCTTGTTATGAGGGGCCTTGCAATTGGATTTATGGGAGTTTTCCTATTATTTGTGGGCCACTGGTTAGCAGATGTTTCATGGTATTCATTTCTTTCATTTTCAGTTTCTAAAGGTAAGAAGTTCATAAGTCCTAGAATCTATGAGGTAATTCTCTTTGCCTGTGGGATCTTCCTTCTTTCCATCGGATTGTATTTCCTCTACGGTTCCTTCCCTTACTTTAGTCACTATATCTAATATTTTTATATTAGAAAAGATAATGGTATCATATGCTTGAAATAGATGGTAGTTTTGGGGAAGGAGGGGGTCAGATACTCAGGACTTCACTAGCCCTATCTGTTTTAACAGAAACTCCTGTTCACGTCTATAATATAAGGAGGAACAGGCCAAGGGAAGGATTAGCCCCGCAGCACTTGAAAACAATATCTGCAATTGAAGAGCTTACTGACTCGATAGCAGAAGGGAAATCAATAAGTTCTACTGAAATTAAGTTTATACCCAAAAATGAGTTCAAAAGAAAGATCACGATTAATATTGGAACTGCAGGGAGCATTACTCTACTATTGCAGTCCCTCATGGTACTTTTACCCTTTTTAGAAAATAAAACAACTGTCGGCGTCTACGGGGGGACAGATGTCCCATGGAGCCCCCAGATAGACTATCTTAGGGAAGTAACTGTGCCAGCCTTGGAGAGGATGGGGTACAGTATTTCAATCGGCAAAATAACGAGGGGGTACTATCCGGAAGGCGGGGGTTATGCCGAGATAGAGGTAAAACCTATTAAAAAACTCAAATCAATCCAAATCGACAAATTTGAAAAATTGTCAAAAATTCAGGGTATTTCTTACTCCACAAATCTCCCTGAAAATGTGACTGAACGGCAAAAAAAATCCGCAAGGGGGGTGATTTCTAGAGAGGGTATCACGCCTAACATCAAACTTCAAGTTGAGAAGGATTCAAGCCAAAGGATCGGCTCCGGCATATTCCTTTTTTCAAAAGATAAGGACTCAATCATCGGAGACGGGTCATTGGGTGAAAGAGGGAAAAGGGCAGAAGAGGTAGGCGAGGAGGGGGCAAAACAGTTTATGGAGAAGTATTCGGAAGGGTTTGATTGTCACCTATCCGACCAACTAGTCCCATATATGGCCCTAGCGGAGGGGGAATCATCCATATATACCAAAAATACTTCTCATCTTGAGACAAATATCTCGATTTTGGAGAAATTTTACGATATTAAATTTTTATGGAAGGATAATTTGTTAGAAGTAGAGGGCATTGGGCTTGAAAATGTTTATATAGATTAAACTTCAATAAACTAAGGTGAGAGAATGGGAGAGCTAAAGAAAGTATCTGAATTTGTGTATGAGATTGAGAAAAAAGGTGAGATGAAAGTACCAGCTAGGATTTATGCCGATGATAAACTTATAGTTAAAATGAAGGAAGACCTGACATTAAAACAGGCGGAGAATGTATCTTGCCTTAACGGGATTGAAGGCTATTCTTTTGTCATGCCTGATGGCCACCAGGGCTATGGATTCCCCATAGGTGGGGTAGCCGCAATGGATTATGAAAATGGCATCATATCCCCAGGAGGGGTCGGATACGACATAAACTGCGGGGTAAGGCTTCTAAAATCTGACTTAACGCATGATGATGTTTTTGAGAAAAGAAAGGATATTATTGATTCTATATTCAAAAATGTCCCTTCTGGACTTGGTTCCCAGGGCAAGGTAAGATTATCTTCTAAAGACCTTGATGAAGTCCTGATGGTCGGGGCAAAATGGGCAGTTGATCAGGACTACGGCTGGAAAAAAGACCTGAAGCGTATTGAGAGCGAAGGTAGCATGGAAGGAGACCCAAGCAAGGTCAGCAGCAACGCAAAGAAGAGAGGGATGCCTCAGCTAGGAAGTCTTGGTAGCGGTAACCACTTCCTTGAAATGCAGGTCATCGATGAGATTTATGATGAGAAAACAGCAGATGGATTTGGGCTCAGAGAAGGGCAGATCTGTTTTATGATGCATACAGGATCACGAGGCTGTGGTCATCAGATATGCTCTGACTATATCCAAACAATGGAAGGAGCGCATAAAAAATACAATATAAAAATTCCAGATAGGGAGCTGGTATGTGCACCTGTCCACTCCAAAGAAGGAGAAGATTATTTCAAAGCCATGAGTTCAGGTGCTAACTTTGCATGGGCAAACAGGCAGATGATAACTCACTGGATAAGAGAATCTATTTCAAAAGTGATAGATGAGGATCCAGAAGATCTAGGATTAGAAATATTATATGATGTTGCCCATAATATAGCCAAGCTCGAAAAACACAACGGCAAGAAGTACTGTGTTCATAGAAAAGGGGCAACAAGGGCATTCTGGAAGGGGAGAGATGAACTGCCAAAAGAGTATGAAGACTTCGGGCAGCCAGTTATAATCCCTGGCGACATGGGAACTGCGTCTTACATAATGGTTGGGGTAAAATCATCAAGTCAAACGTTTGGGTCAACATGTCACGGAGCTGGAAGAGTTCTTTCAAGAAGTGCGGCGATTAAGAAATTTAGAGGTGAAGACATAATCAAAATGCTTGAAAAGCAAAATATATATGTCAAAGCCGCTTCTCCAAAGGTCGTTGCCGAAGAAGCTCCTGACGTATACAAAGATATTCATAATGTAGTGGACGTATGTGATAAAGCAGGTCTTGCAAAGAAAGTTGCAAAACTTAGGCCAATAGGGGTAGCTAAGGGGTAGATAAGCTCTATTCTGCCTTAAGGTTTAAGAATAAGTTTAGATATATATTAATTTATTATTGAGAATCTAAGGAGGGGATGATAAGATATGCCACCACATTGTGATACAATGGACGGCCCGGTTGTAGTTGCTGCCAAAATGGCTTTAGAAAGAGGAAATGTGAACTATATTCTTCCATGGGTACCAAAGGAATCAGAAAAAGAAGTTGTCGCTGCTTTTCAAAAAGCCCTCACTGCAGGGAAGAACGGCGGTGAAGCAAAAGAAGTTGCGAATCTTTGGTTCTTTGAAACTGTCGTGAGACTCCACAGGGCTGGTGAAAAAGCACCTTATACAGGACTAAAACCAGCTGGTTTAGACGAGGGACCAGTTATACCTCTGGTAGAAGAGGCAATTAAGATGGAATCGCCTTCAGCACTCATTGAATTTCTAAGCGAGGCAATTAATCAAGAAATAACAAATAAATTCGATTTAGTGATGGAGAAAAAAGATCATGATGTCAACAATGTAGATGCGGGAAGACATTTTGTCCATGCTTTTCTTGGCCTTACACTCTACTCGCATCATCTTTATAAATTTATAAAGGAAAACGACCATGGCAAAGAAAAGTAAATTTATTTTTTCAACTCTTTTTTTATAAATTTAAATAGGAAAGATAAAAATATATTCTCTCAAGATCAATCTTTTACGTATCCTTCGACACTTTGATCCCACATCTTGTAAAAGAAATCCCTTGTTTTCTTTATTGTGGCCTTGTCGTTAGTTATTATTCCCGCTTCAAAGTGATCATAGAAGCTGTCTCTTGTTAGATCTGATGAAGAAATCAACGCCTCTCTATCATCAGAAACTAGGAACCTAGCATGGCATTCCCTATTTACTCTGACCTCTGCACCGTTTTTCTTTAGGATTTTGAATGCTTTTTTATTTCCCGGCCTTGTAATGTGTCTGAATATCGCTCTTACCTTTGCACCCTTTTTCACAACATCTATTATAAAAGATACAATGGAATCATCGAGATACCCTGTAATAAGAAGCTCATTTTGAGTGTTTTCTATGAGATTAATGGACCTATCTTTTATAATTTTGTCTTGGGGGGTGGTGAAGATTAATTCAAAGGGAGATTCCAAAGGGGCTAATTTTTCGTAAGTTACTTTCTTAGATGATATTTCTTCAACTTCAGCAGCCTGGCCTAAAGTATAATAGACTCCGGGATCTGCTACTACACATTCTGTGATTTTGTCTATTTCTTCCCACAACTCTATTAGTTTTTTAGGATCACCATGATTTAAAAATACTTTTTTTGGTGGATCTTTAAATGATGACACATAATCGATTAGATCTGGATGAGAAGCATGGGCAGAGAATTCAATCCATTCTACCCTTGACTTAATCTTTCTTAGTTTTCCATCCTCATCTTTAAATTCTCTTAATCCATCTAGAATTTGTCTGCCAAAAGTTTCTTCAACCTGGTAACCAACTAATATAAGAGAGTTTTTTTCGTCAGGTGCCCATGATTTAAAATAATCAATAACTGGGCCCCCCGACATCATTCCCGCAGTAGTAACGACTATTACCGGTTCAGGCGACTGAATTATTTTCTTCCTGTTCCAAACCTCTCTAAAAATTTTGCTGTTGAAAGGATTTTCTTTTTTGAAGAGATTTATCATCTTTTGATTCATCCAGTTGGGATAGTTGTCGTAGATGTCATTTGCTTTGATAAGCATGCCCTCAAGGTATATGGGTTGCGATATCTCGCCCCTTTCCTTCGCCTCTTTTAGAATCATCATTATATTTTGGGCCCTGTCTATCGCAAAAACAGGTATCAAGACATTTCCTTTCTTCTTTTTTGTTTCCTTAATTATTCGGATGAGGTCCTTTTCTCTCTGTTCTATTGGTGGGTGTATGTCACTTCTCATTCCATAAGTTGACTCAAGTATAAGGTAGTCCACTCCAGGTATTCCTTTTTTAACTGGATTTAAAGTTCTAACATCAGAGCCGATATCCCCTGTATAGACAATTCTTCCGTAAGGTGTGTCAAGACATATTTGAGCTGCGCCCAATATATGGCCGGCATCATAAAAAGTAAGGGATATGTCATCATTTATGTAGACCTTTTCTTCATAGTTTAGAGCTACTGCTCTAGCGATCTCTTTTCTTATATCTTCTTGATAATAAGGAACTTTTTCTCCTTGAAGCTCTTGGACTTTGATAAAATCTTTCTGGATTAAAAGTGCCAGGTCCATAGTTGGCTTAGTAAAGTATATGGGGCCGTTATATCCAAGAGAATAAAAACGGGGCGCATATCCAGAATGGTCAAGATGTGCGTGAGATATAATAACAGCTTCAATTGCGGATATGTTAACATCCGATAAATCAGGATACATTCCTTCCCCAGAAAGCTTTACCCCACAATCCAAAATAAATATTCGTCCATCAATATCAACTTCAACGCAAGATTTTCCGACCTCGCCAGCAGCACCTAACCATCTAATCTTCATGGACATTCAAACGTAAAAACCTTTAAATGTTTTATGAATTATTAACTAACATGGAACTTCAATATCATATTAAGTGTAAGGATGGCGATGTTTTTCCTTACGTTATCATGCCAGGGGACCCAAATAGGGTAAATTTAATCGGGAGCTTTATGGAGGATGTCAAGCAAATTGCATCTAACAGGGAGTATACCACAATTTCGGGGTATTACAAGGGTGTGGGGATAAGTGTTACATCTACGGGAATTGGCGCACCCTCAACTTCCATTGCAATAGAAGAGTTAGCGAGGATTGGTGCAAAGACTTTGATTAGGGTAGGGAGCACTGGGGCATTGGAAGAAACAATAAAGTGTGGAGATTTAATAATAAACACAGCTTCAGTCAGATATGACGGCGCAACAAAAGATTATATCAATCCATTTTATCCCGCAGCTGCATCCTATGAAGTAGCTCTTGCGTTAATAGAAGCCTGTGAAAAACTTAATTATAGATATCATGTCGGTATTGGTGCCAGCAGAGATACATTTTATGGTGGGCAGGAGAGGCCTTCTTTTGGAGATTACCATCAGTCTTTCATGGATAATCTAATAGATGATCTGGAAAAAGCCAAAGTTTTAAATTTGGAGATGGAGGCATCTACAGTTTTTACACTTTCAAGTCTTTTTGGACTTAGGGCAGGAGCAATACTTGCGGTATTCGGAAATCGCAAGACTCAAGAGTTTGAGGTTAAAGGAGAAGAAGAGGCTGCAAAAGCAACACTTGAGTCGATAAAGATTCTCTCTGATTGGGATAAGATTAAAGAAAAAAAGAATAAAAAATACCTCTATCCCTCTTTAATCTAAAAAATTAGAGCAAATGTTTTAAAACGACCTAATTTTATACAATTAATCATGCCGTTGTAGCAAAGCTCGGCCATGCGCTAGACTCGTAATCTAGTTTGACGGGGGTTCAAATCCCCCCAACGGCTTCATATTATTTCTGAGTCCCGATTTGAAAAAGGAGTTCAAATAGAAATGATTTAGAAATAACATATAAGAAAGGTCAAAACTTATATAAAGAATTCTTTCAATTTATAGAATAACGCCGAAATATAGGGGATTTCAATTGAATCTTCACAGAAAAAGTAGACTAATTATTTCTTTGATGGTTATAGTTTCAACTATCTTAGTTTCCCTATTTTCTGGATTATTTATAATGGGGACATCTAATGAAATTGAAAATGACGCTATAACAAAGGAAATTGAGAAAACTGTCAAAATAATTAATTACGAAATATCAAACCTGGATTCAACTACAATTGACTGGGCATTTTGGGGCGATACTTATTACTTTGTGATAGATAAAAACAATGACTATGTAGCCAATAATCTTATGGATGATACTTTTTCTTACCTAGAAATTAATTTTTTTATTATCTTGGGTACCGACGGTAAAATAATTTATAAAAAAGCTTATGACTTAACTGAAGAAAAAGAAATAGATTTTCCTATAAGTTTAGAAAATTCAATATCTAATAATGAAACATTCCTACTAACAAAATCAGACAGCTTCGTAAAAGGGATCCTAAACACTGAAGAAATATCTGCTATTCTAGCATCTCGGCCGATTTTAAAAAGCGATTCCACAGGCCCTATATATGGGACACTTATACTTGGTCAGTTTATAGATCCAAGTAAAATTAATAATTTATCAGAAATATCCCTTCATAATATCCAATTATATAAAATAGATTCTCCAGAAGCAGATCAGATTTTGAAAGACTCGCCTAATGATTTCTTAGAAGGAAAAAAGATGCATTCGAAAGTAATTAACGATTCTACAATTAATGGCTATTATATCCTAAAAGATATATATGGGGCACCAGGGCTCCTACTTGAAATTGAAATACCTAGGAGCGTATACTTAGCATTAAAGAAAGCAAGATTCTATTCTATAGTGGGAATGTTGGGATTCGGTCTTTTTTTCGGGATAGTATTCCTTCTAGTACTAGAAAAGGGAATCCTTTCAAAAATTTTCACTCTCGAAAAAGGAGTAAATGAAATATCAACAAAAAAGGATTATTCTTCTAGATTAAATATTCACGGGGATGATGAGATTGATTTGCTTGCCTCTAATATTAATGAAATGATTGAAAATATACAAAAATCATCTATAGTACTAAAAGAGAGTGAAGAGAGGTATCGAACTTTGTTTGAGGAATCGATGGATGCAATCTGGACTACGGAGTTAGGTGGTAAAATTATCACTGCAAATGAAGCTTCAGCAAAATTACTTGATATTCCTCTAAATCAATTGATTGGCTCAAATATCCTAGATTTCTATGAATTCCCAGGGGCTAGAATTGAATTTCAAAATAAAATCGCCGAATTAGGTTCAGTTAAAGAATATCCACTAGATTTAATTACTAAAAAAGGAAAGAAAATTAATTGCCTTATTTCTTTTTCTGCTTGGAGGGGCAATAAAGGGGAGATTATTGGTTACCGTGGGATCGTCCACAACATAACAACTAGAAAATTATATGAAAAACAATTATTAGAATTAAATGATACTCTTAAAGTAATAAACAAAATATTAAGGCATGACATATTGAATGAACTCACCGTAGTCATGTCTATATGTGATTTGATAGAGACTGGGAACAATCATCTAAAAGATAAAATGATAAAAACAATATACAAGTCAGTTAATCTAATTGAAAAGATGAGAGAGCTTGAGCAAGCTGTAACTTCAGGTGGGCAAATGAAGATATACAATCTTCAAGATGTAATAAATGAAGTAATCAAAAATTACCCCAATATAAAATTCTCAATTTCCGGAGATTGTAATGTTGTTGCAGATGCAGCACTTAGTTCTGTAATTGATAATTTAGTTCGCAATGCAGTTGTTCATGGGGGAACAGATAAAATTGACTTCAAGATAGAAAATGAAGAAAAATCTTGCATCTTAAAAGTTATGGACTATGGTAAAGGGATTTCTGAAGATATAAAAAAGAATATTTTTGACGAAGGGGTAAGTTTCGGTGAGGACAAGGGAAGTGGTCTTGGTCTCTATATCGTGAAAAAAGTAATTGAGCGTTATGGTGGCGCCATAACAGTGGAAGACAATAAGCCAAGTGGCGCTATCTTCACGGTAAAATTAAGAAAAACATATGAATTTAGCTAAGTGCTATCAAGTGAATTGTCACTATTCTTTGGGGCACAGCTTAATTTTCCCGTATATTCTTTAAGTAATATGCTTCCCGTTAGTATAAACAATCCTAACGCAAATCCGCCTATGACGTCTGTCAACCAGTGGGCATTTAGGTATATTCTTGAAAATCCTATTAATATGATCATAAAAGATGTAATAATTAGCGTGATCCCTTTTATCGCACGAGATTCACTCTTGTGCATAACAAGATAAGTTAGAAATCCAAAAAATACCACTGCATCAGCCGTATGGCCACTTGGAAATGAAAAGTCTGTTTTAGATATAATTCCATTTAAGGGTCTTGCTCTCATAATTATCTCTTTTAATACTAATAATACTATAGCATCTAACAATATAGTCATTGAAAAAAACAGGGCAAATTTTTTACAGTACCTTCTTAAGAGAAATACGGATAATAATATTGAGATTACAATCATAGATACAAGATTAAAAATAACATCAATTAGAATTGATAATGACGTAAAGAAAGAATTTCTAATCTGGGGCATCGCCATACTTAGAAATAAGTCTAATTGGACTAATGTTCCATTATTTAACACTTCTAGAAATACCGCGAGAAATAGTATTAAGGAAAATGTGTTAATAATGACTATATTTACAGAAGCTCTCATAATATTAATAATAAAAAATTATTTAGGGGGCTTCTGAGACAGGCCCATCATAGATTTCATCGGCCGTCTTTATTTTTGATATTTTATCCAATCTTTTTTCAACTTCTTCAATACTCTTTTTTATTTTTTCTATTTCCTTTCTTATTGCCTTAACATCATTTTCTGCCATAATATGACCTCCACTAACAACTTAAGGGGAAAGGAAACAATAGACATTTTTATGATCATATCAAGATTTTATAATTAATCAATTCTTTCCCCAGTCATTATAATATGTTACTACTTGTATATTTATATATTTTTGGATTTCAATAATATATATCCAATAGGTTTAATAACTAATTTAGTATTCCCCAATCAAAGGTATATCAGGTGAAGAAATGAGACTAAGTGAATTTGAAAAGATGGTTTATGATGGCTTGATGAAGTGCGACAATCTTGAAGATTGTAAGACTATTGTAAAAGAATCAATAAATATGCTTAATGAATTTAAGGATGATGAAAATTCCAAGCCATACTACCTAATGACACTATCAAATCTTTCTACTATGCTTCAGATGATGAGTCACTCTTTGTCAGTTGAACAGTTTAAGGAAGAGCTAAATAAAATTGTAGAGCTCTGAATCACAAATAGTAGTAAAATCTACACTTTTCTCCTTTATTTATCCCTTCTGTATTTTCATTGATTAGTGCATAACCAGTAGAACTAGAAATAGAAGAAATCACCCCAGAACCAGAAAGCCTTACCGGATAAATCTCACTGTCTTTTAGGATGCACCTTACGAATTCGACTCTTCCTAACTCAGAAGAATAATTCTCGGAGAATGTTAAATCAACTGATTTCAATATTTTTGTTTTGAGGATATTTTCTAAATAAGGGATTACAAAGAGATAGAATTGGACAAAGGAAGCTACGGGGTATCCTGACATGATAAATATTGGGATACCTTGAATAGAAAATCCTATTGGCTTACCTGGCTTAATTGTTACCCCGTGAAATACAATATTTTCTATAATTTTTGGAAGATAATCTTTTTTGCCGAAGGAGCTCCCACCTGTGATTAATATAATGTCTGAATCTTTCTTAGAGATATTAATAACTTTTAAAATTTCTTCCTGATCGTCGGGCACTCTAAATTTGTGGACTACTTTACAAAAAGCCCTTATCGATAATGAAGATAACATTATTGAATTTGAATCAACTATCTTTCCATTTTCTATTTCATTTGTATCTTCAACTAATTCGTCACCTGTTACTATAATTGAAACTCTTGGAGTTTTTTTCACTTGTATTTTTCTAATTCCTAGAGATTTTAAAAGCGATAGATGTTCTGGGGAAATTATTGTTCCTTTCTTTAGTATAAGGTCTCCCTCTCGTATATCCTCCCCTTTTCTAGAAACATGAAGATATGGAAAAACTTTCTTGTAAATGCGAACTTCATCATTTTCTCTTTCTGTGAACTCTTGCATTACTACAGAATCGGCCCCTATTGGCATCATTGCCCCTGTCATAATCTCTATTGCAGTGCCTGTAAAAACTTCCTTATTGGACACTCTTCCCGCAGTTATTGAATCAATAATTTTTAAGGTAACATGTGAGCCTTCAGAGATGGAAAATGTATCTTTTGCTTGTATTGCATAGCCATCCATTGCAGATCTATCAAAAGCGGGCGAATCAATTGGAGAAAAAATATCTTCAGAAATTACCCTATTTAAGGATTCATCCATGTTTATGCTCTCCGACTCAAATTCTTTTGAATGAGCTTTAACTAACTCTAGGGCCTTATTATATGATAGTAATGATTTGAATTCTTTCATTTAGTCCCTCAAATGTTTTATCAAATGTGCAGCTTCAGAAAGAATAATATCTGTACCTAGTTTTACAGCATTAAGGCTTCCAGGAAGACAGAATAAAACTTTCTCGCCAATTGTACCACAAATCGCCCCCGATATAATCCCTGGGAAACCTATCTCTTTGTAGCTTAAATATCTAAATATTTCTCCAAATCCAGATATTTCTTTATCGAGAAGCGGCTTTATAGCTTGGATGGTCACATCTCTTTTAGTGATTCCAGTACCGCCAGTTGTAATAACACAATCAACATCTTTTAGCATATCATTAACGGCTTTCTTTATTTGATCTTTCTCGTCTGGTACAACTAAGTGCTTTGTTACTTTATTATTTTCAGATAATTTTTCTAAAAGATATTTGCCGGATCTATCCTCTGCAGCTCCTTTGGAACAAGAATCAGATATAGTCACTATTCCATAGTTCAAACTTTTTGGTGCGGTGTGTTTGTGTTTTTCTGAAGACATGGTTA
This sequence comes from Methanofastidiosum sp., assembly GCA_039679445.1. Lineage (GTDB taxonomy): Archaea > Methanobacteriota_B > Thermococci > Methanofastidiosales > Methanofastidiosaceae > Methanofastidiosum. Next base: position 33,007 of record JBDKUY010000005.1, read on the forward strand.
TTTCTCCTTTTTGGTGACTCTTATGGGGCCAATTTCTGTATCGGGGTACTGGCCAGAAGAATCTTTTTCATTTGATTTTACCATATCCCAGATGGTAAGAAGGGCTACAGACACCCCAGTCAAAGCTTCCATTTCGACACCTGTTTTAGATTCTGTTTTTACTGTGCAGATTACGATTATAGAGTTATCTTTAATTTCAAATTCTATATCTATTTTATTTATGGGAAGTTGATGGCAAAGTGGAATCATTTCCGGTGTTTTTTTTACCGCCTGAATACCTGCAATCTGAGCAGTAGTAAGCACATTTCCTTTTGTGATCTTATTCTGCTTTATCAACTTTATAGTTTCTTTTTTAAGTTTTATTTCACCTTCGGCCACAGCTGTTCTAACTGTTACGTCTTTTGAGGTTATGTCCACCATTTTTACCCCTTTATCTGATAAATGTGAAAACATTCTATATGCCTCCATGCCAAAATACATTGTCTTCCATATACTCTTTCTTAAATATCGGTACTTCCTCTTTTAGTCTTTCAAGAATATATTTACAAGCTTCAAATGATTTTGTCCTATCAATCGACTTGACTATTATTAAGACTATATTATCCCCAACAAAAAGTTCCCCATATCTGTGAATAATTGAACTTTCTATAATATCGTATTTTTTCGTTGCATCGACCTCAATTTCCCTTAATTTTTTTTCAGCCATTTCAGCGTAAGCGTCAAGTTTCATTTTCTTGACTTTTTTTCCATGCATTTCCGATTTAACTGATCCCAGAAATATAACTGAAGCTCCACACTTATCATTTTTTATTTTTTTTAATTCATAATCAATACTGAAATCTTCTTTTTGGAGTCTAATCGTATCTAACCACCACTTGAAGGCATCATAATGGCAACTTCGTCACCATCTTTTAATAGGATGTCAGTTTTGATATACTCTTGATTTAGAGCTATTACAATATTCACATTATCTTTAAAATTGTATTTTTTCATAATTATTTCTAAAAGGTCCTTTGTTGTTTTACCCTTTTCTATTTGAATAGATTCTTGGGTCTTACCCGTTAACTCTTTGAAAGATGCAAAATACTTCACAAGAATTTTCATTTTAGCACCAGTACGGTGTTTTTGTTTTAATGGAATTAATTAGAGTTTCTTTTAGTTTTTCGTGATCTGAAAAATCTTTAACTTTTGTTAGATTATCATTTCTGAAGAGACAATTTTTGATTTCACCTTCACTTGTTAATCTTATACTTGTGCAATTTTTACAGAACACGGTGTTATGCATTGACCTTACAACTTCAATTTCTTGGGGCACAAAGTATTTTTTCCTGCGCTGCTTTTTTCTTTCGATTATTTTAATCGAATGAGATTCAAGGTGCTCCTCTATTGGTAAAAGACTTGCATAGTTCTCTTTATAAAAATCAGAATCAAGATCGTCTTTTGCGGATATAAGTTCAATTAACTGGAGGACCATTCCCTCTTTTGTGTAATTTATCATCTCTTTAATTTCACGATAATTCCTTTGCATTACCACCATGTTGACTTTTATCGGGAATATTTTCTTCTCATATGTCTTTTCAATTCCATCCAATACAGCTTTGAGTGTATCCTTACCCGTTATGCTCTTGTAGACTTCATTGTTCAAAGTATTTAGAGTAATATTGAACCTAGAGATCCCAGCCTCTTTTAGATCTGATACCTTTTTGGATAACATAGTTCCATTGGTAGAAATTGATATATCCCCCATATACTTTGATGCAATTTCCACAATTTCAACTATGTCCTTCCTCAAAAGTGGTTCTCCGCCGGTAAATCTAACTTTTTTGATGCCCAAATCCTTTGACACTTTAAGGAGATCTTCAATATCTTCTTTAGTTATTTCTTTCCTTCCATTGTTCGAATGAGAGAATTCGCCTTCGTGGTGACAGTATACACAGTTTAAATTGCAACGTTGAGTCAATGTAACTCTTAAAACTTTTACAGGAATTTCAGACATTTTAATCTTCCAACAATAATACTTCTAACTCTTCACCTTTATCGACAAATTCAGTATTCTCGCCAATTATGGCAATACCTTCTGCTTTTAAAAAACTTGATATAGCACCGCTACCACGAAATACGGAGGCTATTTCATTATCTTTGATTACAATAGGCAGGAAATCTTTTCTGCCCCTTGTGGAATAAATTCTTTCACCTGAAATAAATTTCTTAACTTCTATTTTTTTATCCAATCCAGACATTTTATAGATAAAAGGCAATACTAAGATGTTGAATAGAACAAATGAAGATGTGGGATGTCCGGGAAGTCCAAAAATAAGTTTCTTGTCTTTTAGGCCAACTAATGTTGGTTTTCCTGGTTTGATACTTATGCCATGAATTATTAAGTTACCAAAACTATTGATTGCTTCCTCTACAAAATCCCTTTCTCCTTTTGAGGCCCCAGCAGAAAGAATTATCATATCGAATTTTTTTGCTTCGTTTAACTTTGAAAGTATCTCCTCTTTGCTATCTTTTGCAATACCGAGATTATAGGTATCGCAACCTAATTTTTCTAATTTCGAAGAGATATAAAATGAATTAACGTCATACGTTTTTCCATAATCTAGATCTTCCCAAGGCGTAATAATTTCGTTTCCTGTTGAAAAAATTCCGATTTTTAATTTTCTATATACTTTTACCTTTTTAATACCTAGCCCTGATAGCAGTCCTACTATCCTGGGTGTAATGGGGGTATTTTTGGGCAGGATATGATTTCCTTTTTTTATGTCATACCCCACATTCATTATATTTTCTCCTGGAGTAACACCTCTATTAAGTGTAATATAATTTCCTTGAAGTTGCGTGTTTTCTATCATAACAACAGAATCTGCACCCTCTGGGACAGGGGCGCCAGTTGCTACATATGAACATGTATTCTTTTTTAAAAAATACCGGGGGGTGCTGCCTGCATTTACAGTTTCAATTAATTTTAGTTTTACGGGAGAAGTTTCACTAGCTTCGAAGGTATCTTCCGATCTCACTGCATATCCATCCATTTGAGACTTGGGATAATTAGGAACATTAATTGGTGAAATTAAATCTTCTGACAAAATTCTGTTCAAAGAAGATGAGATGGGGGTATCCTCAGATTTTAACTCAAAAGATACACTATCTTCAATTTTTTTTATAGCATCTTCATAAGTATCAAGTTTTAAGAACTTCAAAGGATTCCCATCTAATTAAATTTTATCTCTTAATAACTTGAAGTGCAGTGGCTTTAAAAAATATATTGATATCAGCGCCCTCTTTAATATTTAAATTCTCAATAGATTGTTTTGTAACAGCAGCTTCAACTTCAAATCCGCAGTCTATCCTCACGATATGATAAAATCCATGTTTAATTACAGATATTACTTTTCCTTTGAACTCGTTTCTAGCGCTTGTATTGCCTTTACCCAAGATTATATCTTCTGGCCTTATAATTAATCTAACACCATCACCAATCTTAAAGTGGTCAGGTAAAGCCACAATATTCTTATCATTTACGGAAATTATCATTTCATCTTCTTTTTTGCTAATCACTTTACCTTCCCAGATGTTTTCAATTTTAACAAATTGGGCAATTTCTTTTGTGATTGGCTTATAGAAAATATCATCAGGGTTTCCAACTTGGACTATTGTTCCGTTCATCATGATACCGATTCTATCTGCAAGAAGCATAGCTTCTTCCTGACTATGGGTAACATGGATAAAAGTTATGCCTCCCCTCTTGTGAAGTTCTTTCATATCAGATATAAGCTTAGATTTCGTGTTTTCATCCAACGCAGAAAAAGGTTCATCCATCAGAATAATTTTAGGATCTATCGCCAAGGCCCTTGCCAATGCGACCTTTTGTTTTTCTCCACCACTCAATGTTTCAGTGTTCCTATGTAATAAATGATTAATTTTTAGCATTTTTACAAGTTCTGAAATTTTCTTTTCCCTATCTTCTTCAGGAACTTTTCTTAATTTTAACCCATATTCAATATTTTTCTTAACGTTTAGATGGGGGAAAAGGGCAAAATCTTGATATACAAATCCTAATCCTCTGTCCTCTGGGTTCAAAAACGTAACATCATTACCGTTTATTACTACTTTACCTTCTTTTGGAAAGTATAATCCAGCGATTATTTCTAGCAACAGAGTTTTCCCAGCACCAGTTGGCCCTAAAATGATGAAATATTCATTTTCCTTGATATTAAGTGATATATCTCTTAGGGAAAAATCTCCCCAATTATTGCTAACGTTTTCCACCCGGATCATCTTTTTTCACCTCGTTTTGAAACTAATCTTAGGACGACAAATGTAATGAAGCAGACTATTATCAATAGAACTGCAATTGGTTGTGAACCCAGTAGTCCATTTGTATTGAATCTTGCCAAGATTAACGTTGAAGCAATCATGGGGTAATATGCTATTATAATGATTGCACCAAATTCACTAATTCCTCTGGCCCACGACATTATCACACCAGAGAAAATATGTCTGAAAGTAAGCGGCAAAGCTATTTGATAAAAAGATTCCCACTGGGAAGCCCCAAGTGTCCTTGCTACTCTCTCAAGATTAGGATTAACGCTCTTAAAGCCCTCCCTTGCCGTACCGACAAAAAATGGACAACTAACAAAAAACATTGCTATTACAATTCCCCACATATTGTCTTGGAATACTATTCCTAACTTTGAAAATGTCATTCCAACAGGGCCCCTCTTCATAAGTAAAGAAAAAAGGGCTATTCCTGCAACTGTATGGGGGATAATAATTGGTATATCAACTATTGCTTCAATAATATCTTTTCCGGGAAAATTGTATCTTGCAAGAATGTAAGCAAGGGGAATACCAAAAATAACTGCAATAATTGTACCCAGAAATGAAGTATATAATGTTAGCCAAATAGACTCTAACACAACAGGATCTTTTATAACTGCGATAAATTCTCCTGGGTGGAGAACTAACTGGCTGTATAACATGTTTGATAGTACAGCCATAATAAAGACTACTATAACCATCCCAAAAATAAAAAAAAGAATTAGAAGAGGATTTCTTCTAATTTCCGAAAACATTCATATGCCTCCTTATTCTATCATTTCTACGTATTTCTTCAATTGCTCCGGGATATTTCCTGAACCAAGCGCAGGAACTGTGGGTGGCTGCCCCATGTCTCTGAAAATCTTCTGTCCGTTTTCATTTATAACCTGTTCGACGTATTTAATTCCTAAATCTTTGTTAACTGCATTCTTTGGTACAGTAATACCATATGCTATTGGTGCTGCTGTTTGGACAGTTCCATTTGATATTTTTACCTTAACTTTAGCGTATGTTTCCTCATACCTTACATCTTTTAGATTAATTGAAGGAGGTAGTTCAACATATTTTAATTTGTTCTGTTCGGCAACTGATCTATACTCAAAGGCATAATCAATTCCGCCGGCAATTGTCATAGAAACTAAATCTTCAGATTTATCTCGGATAGTAACATATTTTGTGTCTGGATTCAATGCTTCCGGAGTTGTTATTGTGTAAACGCCATTTTCTTCTTTAATCGTAATTGCGGTATGTGCAGCAAGTAAGTTATCAAATACTGGTTTGTTGTAAGCGAGATCTGCTAGTTTTATAGTCATAACAGTTCTGTAACCACAAGGGTCAATATTTGGACTTCCAAATGCCCATAGAACATCAGGTTTTTGTAATACCTCATACCAGTTGTCTGCATTAATCTCATCTGCATATTTACTCTTATCTGTGTAACAAAGCACTATTTCATTTGTGGCAAAAACAATGTACCAGTCAGCATAGTCTGGATACATCATTTGGGGTATGAGTCTGTAATCGGCCGAACCGATAACATCCGCCTGTTTTCCAAGCTCAGTGACTTTTCTGATAGTGTCTACGCTACCTGATGCTTCTAATTGTACATCAGTATTTTTATTTGCAGCTTCAAAGTTTTTTTCAACAGCTTGGAATGGCTGGGCCAAACTTCCAGCGTGGAATACACTTACAGTTTTAGGCTCAGTAGTGCAACCAGCTGTTAACGCTACCATTATTCCAATTAAGAATAATGCCGATATTTTAAGATATGTTTTTCTTTTATTAATAATATCACCTCGTTATGATTAAATAAAGATAACGTTTTATAAATATTACGAATAATTATTTAAATTGAATAATTATTCGTTAGTTGCAAAAGAATATCTACTTATCCTTCGATAGAAATTATGTTAGCAGGGCATGCATTTTCTGCAGATTTTGCGCATTGAGCCATATTTTGGTCAATTTCACCTTCAAATTCGCTATCTAATTGAAATTCTTCTACAATAGTAGCCATTCCATCAGAATCAGGAACGAATACTTCAGGACATTCTTTGAAACAGACTCCGCATCTAGTACATCCTTCTTCGATAATTACCTTCACTTAATCACCGATATGATTTAATCAACATAACGCTTAAAAGGTTTTTCAGACTATCCCACAAAATTTATATAGGGGCCCAATATAATAAAATATAAAGTTAATGGGCAAGTGAATATAAATGAATATTGAAGGCGGAAGTTACACACTTTGGGAAGAGTTCTATAATGCTTCTATTAGATTATTGAAGATGGAAAAATATACAGAAGCAAAGAGGCTTGCAAAAAAGTCACTGAATGAAGCCATAGATGTTTACGGCTCTTCACACTCGACTTCTGGTATGAGTCTATTTTTACTTGGACTTATTTCACAATACCAAGCAGAATTTGCAGAAGCAGAAGTATTTTACGAAAAAGCACTTTCAATATTTGAGAGAATATTCTCTGCAAAGGATATAGTTGTTCTAAATGTTTTACAGAATCTTGCATTTGTATATCAGTCACAAGGCAAATATCCTGAATCAGAACAACTGTACAAAAGAGTATTGAAACTCAAGGAAGAAGACTACGGAAAAGAAAATTCTCAGCTAATTCCTATACTCTGTTCTCTTGCTAATCTTTTAAAAGAAATGAAAAAATTTGACGAATCCGAGGAGCTATATACCCGAAGCCTTCAAATTTTAATACATGAGTATGGCCCGGATCACCCTCAAATTGGAGATATATATGTTAATCTCCACAACATATACTCTATTCTGAATAAAAGAGAGGAAGACAAACAGCTTTACAATTTTTTAAAGAAACACTCTGAGTATTTCTGAGTTATCTTTTCAAATATACTTATAAAAAAAAATCTTAAAAATATTTTCATGGAAAAAATATGTTATACTCCTATTGGTATTGTTCATTCTGAATTCAAAGAAAAGATTAACGTTCCAATACAATCCGTATTCTCCAAAAACAAAGGCACAATTGAAATATTCTCTGAATTTTCCGATGGGTTAAAAGATCTAGATGGATTTTCTCATATTTTTTGATTTATGATTTTCATCTTTCTAACGGATTTTCATTAAAAGTAACACCTTTCCTTGACAGCGAAGAAAGAGGTATTTTTTCTACCAGAGCACCAAAAAGGCCTAATAATATTGGATTATCGATCCTTAAAATTGAAGGTATAAAGAAGAATCAAATATTAGTTTCAGGCATAGATATTATCGACAAAACACCTGTTTTAGATATTAAACCATATGTGTCTCATTTTGATCAGAGATCTGACGTGAAAGATGGATGGTTTTGTAACAAAATTGATAATAAAGAATATTTATCTGATAATAGGTTTTCACTATAGATCAATTACTTAGTTCATTTAAGTAATGCACACATAATAATAATCATAAAAAATTGATATCATGAAAATAAGGGAATTTGAATTTAACCTGAGAGAACTTGCAGGATCGATGGGTGATTTTGGGACTTTGTTACCTTTGGCTATTGGATATATTGTTGTAAATGGCCTTAATCCAGCAGGATTTCTTATCATGATGGGGATTGTCAATATATTTTTGGGATTAATCTACAAGCTCCCCATGCCATTACAACCAAAAAAAACTGTTGCAACTGTTGCAATTGCTCAAGGCTGGACACCATCTCTAATTTACTCTACTGGATTTGGATTAGGCATTGTATGGTTATTTCTCTATTTTACCAACCTTATTCAAAAAATAGTGAAGTATACCCCTAAATCTGTTACGAGAGGAATTACTCTCGCTCTCGGATTTACTCTTTTTTTAACGGGATTTGAATTCTTTAAAACTGATATTCTCATTGGAATTGCTGCTATTCTGATAATACTAATCTTTAGAAAAAATACTAGAATCCCAGCGGCCATTCTTCTTTTTTTAACGGGATTTGTAATCCTGATTTTTAAGGGGCAACTTATGAGCATAATCGATATTGGATTTACACTTCCTCCCCTCACAAGTGTTTCTATTAAAGATATTTATACTGGGATGATCATGGTAGGTATAGCTCAAATTCCTCTTACTTTGACAAACGCAGTAATCGCAGTCACTGCATTACTTAGAGATTATTTTCCAGAAAAACCAGTATCTGAGAGAAAATTATTGCTCAATATGGGAATTATTAATACAATAGTTCCATTTTTTGGTGGGTTCCCGATGTGCCATGGAGCGGGGGGGCTAGCTGGTCAGTATACTTTTGGAGCGAGGACTGGCGGTGCAAATATCTTGGAGGGCACGATTGAAATTTGCTTGGGCTTATTTTTATCAAAATCAATTCTAAATTTATTTTCTGTATTTTCGATGAGCATAGTAGGCGCAATGCTGTTTTACGTATCTTATGAGCTTGCTAAGTTGACTCGAGACATTAAATCTAATTCTGAGATATTTGTAATGATTCTTACGGCAGTTGTTTCTGTAATTTCAAATATGGCGATAGGATTTACATTGGGAATTATTACGTTTAATCTAGTTAAAAAATTAAGTTCATAAAATATTTTAATATTTTATTTTTTTACTTATCAAATATACCGCTAGGGCAATATATGTTTCTACAAAATAATAATTAATTTTATAAGGACATGATTTCAAAATCATATCGGTGATATATTGAAAAAAATAATACCTTTTTGTGTATGTTCTCTATTAGTGTTGTCAATGTTCGCTGGATGCATTGGACAGGGTACAGATGCCAAAACAGAAACAACAGAGGAAACGAGAACAATAGTTGATATGGCCGGAAGAACTGTAGCTATTCCAAAAAATATTGAGAGAGTTGCTATTTTCGGTGGACCAATCGGACAAGTTCCGCATATATTGGGCGTTGAAGACAAACTATGTGCAGTATCTAAGGGGCATCAAAGATCAGATTTACTTGCAGCAATGGATCCAAGAATAATGACCCTACCTGCGCCAAGAAGTACAATTGGAATTGGGTCTGTTTGGATGTGCTATAGACTATTTTGAGCCACAGCAAACAACTGTTCATGTAGGTGAATTTATTACAGTAGTTGCAATTGATGACGGGGGATGTATTAATCCTACATGTATATCTATATTTGAAGAGGATTGCTCTACCCCTCCAGACAAGGTCATTTTAGTTAATTCAAAATGTGAAGGCAATACACTTACAGTAACATACAGAGCAGTTAAACAAGGAACTGTTAAATTCAATTATATCACATGCAGCAAAGAAGTAACAATACTTCCAAAACCATATCCAATGTTCTCTTTTATGAAAATACTTGGATTAGAAAAATCCGATTAAATTTTATTTTTATACAAATTAAATAAATAAGGATGCATATAGTACCATAAATACTATGAAAGTTCCGACAACTGAACCCAAATGGAGTTGCGTTGGTGTTATCCTGTTCTTTTCCCTCAATTCATTTAAGACAAATTGCATCCCCGGTAGCGACAGAGTCAATCCCCATGAGAGATATCTAAAGTTTGCAGTATTCATGTTTGCTTTCTGTTGTTCTTCTTTTGATTTAATAAGCTCATCCTTTAAATCTTTGATATCCCAAGTCAATTCTTCATTTTGAACTTTGTAGCTTTCAACTGATCTTTGCATTTCAATTATATTTTCTGTCAGCTTTACATTCTCTTGAGTCAATTTAGTAATCTCATTTTTTAGAGAATCTATCGAACCACCATAATCTTCTTCTAAAGAAAAAACAGAATAGAAATTCTTGTCTAATCCAGATAGGACTGTTGAATAAAAGAATCTTCCTCCTTGGAGTCTCCAACCCGAAGAGTCAAATGGTTTATATCCGCTTGGCAGTGTTATCTTAATTGTAGCTAGATCGTCTGGGCCTAGGTCTGAGGAAATTAAAAAATCGAATGAGTTTAAGGTACTTGGAGCGAGATTAAAAATGGACTGAGTATTAATAACATAGATTATATTAAATTGGTAATCTGAGAGTCCCTTTTTTCCTTCAGGATCTATTGTAAATTTAGTGTTAGTTGAACTTTCATCAAAAGTAACATCTAATTTGGTCCATGATGAATTGGAGTCTTTATAGCTTAGGTCTATGCCAGTTATCATATTTTTTGGAATACTGTTCTCAAAAGTTAGATTACCTTGTGCATCTGAAAATATTATTTGATGGGTTAGATATGTGTACTGCTGGTCTATATTAACATCTGTCAAAATATTCATTTGTAAGGAAGGATCTATATCTGCTACATCTGATGTAACGCCAAACGAATAAAGAAAACTTTCAGCTTTAACATCGGATTGATTAATTAAAAATGCCCCCAGTATGAATAATAACGCATAAATTCTAATTTTTCTTGACATATCAACCCTTCCTATAGATTCGATAGACTATAAAATCTTTAAATTACTTTTCATTTTTCCCTAGTCAATAACTTACAATATACTAAGTTATGAATAATATATACAATATCAAGAAAACTACAAATGTTCCAACAACTGAACTTATCAGCATCTGTGTTGAAGTGATTACTGATTTTGTCCTAAGTTCAGCAAAGAAAAGCAGTAATATTGGGAGTAATATTGTAAGCCCCCATGAGAACTGCCAGAAGTTGTTTGAAATTCTATCGGATACTTTTCTTTCTTCTTCAGCTTTTAGAAGCCTCTCGGTAAGATTTTCTATTTCCGATGAGAGATTTTGATTTTCTACCTTGTAACTATCGACACTTTTCTGGAGTTCCGAAATTGTTTCTAGTAACTTTGAATTATCCTGTCTTAGACTAGATATTTCTTGTTTTAAAGATTCTAATGAGTCAGAATAATCATTATCTGTGTTGAAGATGGTATAAAAACTTCCTGAAGTCTTGGAAATCTGTGCAGAATAAACGAACCTTTCCCCCTCTACTCTCCAACCAGAATTGTTAAGGGGTTTATACCCTTTGGGTAAGGCCAAATTTATACTTGATATATCAGCTTCACTCATCTTTGTTATTAAAAAATATTCAAATGATAGAAGCGTATTAGGTTTAAGAGTATAAATTGAAGACGTATTTAATTTGTAATTTAATATAAAGTGGTAACCATCGCTACCTTTTATTTCTACAGTATCCAGTGAAAATCTAGCGTTTGACACTTCTGGATCCAAAGTAATTGCTACTTCATTCCAGCTAGAATTAGCATCTTGGTACATAAGTTGAATCTGAGTTATAATTGATTTAGGGATTGAAGTATTAAATACAAGAGTTTGGGGGGCTTCTGACAAATATATTTGATTATTAATAGTTGTATCTTGGTCTGATATATCCACATCAGATAATATCTCGATTTTGCCAAAAGGCACCATATTCGGTGATTTGGGTGCAATGTCAAAAGAATATACAAATCCTTCGGCATCTGCTCTAGGCATACTGATTATTAATGAGCCTAATATCAGACATAATATAAAAACTATTGATTTATTATGCGTAATTTACACTCCCCGGTGCCTTAAGGATTGTGGTCACTATAAAAATCTTTTGCCTTTAATTTTAAGATATGCTTTTAAAGATATAATAAAATATAGTATTTATGGCAACTTTAGACGATGTACTACATGTTATCTCAACAGATGATGAAAAAGCAAAGATTGTTGCCATGGAGCTCGCAAATGATAATGGAAGGCGTATAATAGATGCTTTTTTTATTGCGCCACAATCAGCCGGCGATTTAGCAAAGATGTTAGATCTTTCAATGCCTACTGTGATGTTTCATATTGAAAGGTTGATGGAAATCGGGATTATAGGTGTAGTTGATACAAAACTTTCAAGAAAATTTAAGGATATAAAATATTATGGGCCTAAAAAGACAGCGATCCTTATAGTTCCTTCTCAGAAGGAAGAAACTGTAAGGAGCCTATCCACTAGTCTCAAAACATCTTATATCCCTGCAACAACAGCTTTGTTAGTCATGTTCTTTGTTGTAATTCTTGGCATAGGTTTTAGCGCTCCAGGTATTTTTCAGACGTTTCAGTCAAATCAGCCACAAATGATGTCCGAAGGTTTAGGGGGCAGTGACGAAATAAGACAAATGGATTACGAAGAAGAAAAAATAGTCATAGTTCCTGAAACAGTACCCAAAAGCAATCCGCTTATGCCTCTAATCTACATAATAATTGGCGGTCTGGCTTCGCTATTATTAATATTAATATTATTAAGATTAAAGGGTAGATGATTTGAGAGTAGGCATTATCTCTAGAACAGACAAACAAAAAGCATTAGACATTGCTAGGGAAATATCAAAAATTTTGAAAGTAAAATATGAAGTCTATTTTGACGAAACTTTAAACAAGCACTTCCCTAACGATAATTATTCCAAAAAATCTGGCGACATAGATTTATTGATATCCGTTGGTGGTGATGGAACAATATTAAAATCTGTTAGGAGATATAGGGATACTCCGTTATTGGGAATAAATATGGGGACAGTCGGATACTTAAACGAAGTACTCCCTGAAGAAATTGATTCTATACCTCATATACTAGAAAATCATACTATTGAAGAGCGTTCTATGATCTCTTGTAAGGTGGGCAATAGAACTGTAGAGGCATTAAATGACATTGTAATACGGACAGAAGTTGCCACAAGAGTATCTCAGGTCAAAGTAGAGATTTCTGGGCAAGAGTACATTGTCTCAGGCGACGGAGTTATTATTACAACCCCAACAGGCTCCACAGCATACTCTTTTTCTGCAGGGGGCCCTATAATAAGAACGAATTCTCAGGAATTTGGAATTACTCCTATTTGTCCTCTTTACCGTAAAGCAAGTCCAATAGTATATCCAGACCATGAAAACGTGATTGTCACTGCATTGGACAGGCCATGCACTATTGTTACAGACGGATTCCCAGAAGGTACAATGAAACCAGGGGATAAGATAGAGATAAAAAAAAGTCTTCTTAAGGCTAGATTTGTAAAGAAGTGAATTTATTGAAGTTCATCCTTGACTCCTCAGCATTTATAGGTGGATTTTTACCAGAAGAGGATGAGTATTTTACGGTCTATGAAGTAATTGGTGAAGTTGAAGACGATCAATCTAAAGAAAGATTGTCTTATTTTTTAAATTCTGGAAAGATTAAAGTAAAGGAACCAAATTCAGAAATAGTAAAAGAAGTAACTAAAAATTCTCAAACAACAGGAGACAATTTATCTTTGACGGATATTAAATTAATCGCACTCGCACTTGAGTTAGATTCAGCGATTATATCGGAGGACTACGGGATACAAAATGTTTCTTCTATGATGAAAGTTAAATATAAATCAATTAGAGAGTCTGGGATAAAAAAGATAATTCATTGGGAATATTATTGCATTGGGTGTAAAAAAATACACTCAAAAGACAAAAAAATCTGTCAAGAATGCGGAAATATAATAAAAAGGCGGCCTATAAATAAAAACATTGATTATTCCTATTAATTACTTACGTTTTATTAATATGCTATAACCAATAAATTTATATTTAGGAACACTTAATAATGTTAGTATGGTCAACACTACTACAAATACCGAACAAGATTATCTTAAAGCCATTTTAAATATTACAGAGAATAAAGGTTTCGCAAGAACAAAAGATGTCGCTAAAGCGTTAGGAGTAAGACCTGCAACTACTGTTGAAATGCTAAAAAAACTTGAAGAAAAGGGGCTAATCAAAAGAGAGCATTATGGGCCCACAGTATTAACTGAAAAAGGAACGAAAATTGCAACAATTACATTGGAAAAACATAAAGTTCTTCTTGATTTTTTCACGATGATACTTGTACCCGAAGAAGATGCTGAAAAAGATGCGTGTGATATGGAACACAATTTAAGTAAGATCACGAATGAGCAGCTTATTAAGTTCATGGCGTTCTTATCTCACGAAGGATTCTTTGATATATGGACAAAAAAATTCAAAGATTTCTCCTCAAGCGGCAAGTTGAAACCTATCAAGTTCTCTGATGAAGAGTATTATTATGATTTGGCAACCCAAAATATGAAATAATTCTCTATTAACAAATAAACTATTTAAGAAGAGAAATACTACCAAATTCATGATATCTCTTGGGATAGAGGGTACAGCGCATACTCTTGGAGTTGGGATAGTTTCTGAAGAATGCGTGCTCTCAAATGTTACTGATTCTTATTGCTCAGACGGAGGAATCCACCCTAGAGAAGCTGCAGACCACCACGCCAATGTAATGGGGGGCGTTATGGGGAAGTCTTTATCTGAAGCAGGTATTAAAAAAGATGAAATCGACTTAATCTCTTTTTCAATGGGGCCTGGGCTTGGGCCATGTCTTAGAATTGTTGCCAGCGCTGCAAGGTCCCTCTCGATTAATTTAAATGTACCAATAATAGGAGTTAACCATTGTGTCGCTCATGTAGAGATTGGTAGATTCACTACAGGGGCAAAGGACCCAGTTACTCTTTATGTTTCAGGAGGCAATACTCAAATATTGGCTTATGCAGAAGGTAAATATAGGGTGTTTGGAGAGACTCTTGATGTTGGAATAGGTAATATGCAGGATACTTTTGGCAGGGAATTAGGGATAGGATTTCCCTGTGGAAAACAGATTGATGATCTTTCTAGCAAAGGACGCAATTATCTACAATTACCCTACACAATAAAAGGCATGGATTTTTCTTTCTCAGGACTTTTGACAGAATCAATTAAAAAATTAAAAACTAACAACCAAGAAGATGTTACTTTCTCACTAATGGAAACTGCATATTCCTTGGTAGTTGAAGCATCTGAAAGGGCAATGTCACATACAGAAAAAAATGAACTATTGTTAACAGGTGGGGTTGCATCTTCTAAAAGATTAAAAGAGATGTGTAGCACTATGTGTGTTGAAAGAGACGCTACACTTTTTGTTCCTCCCCCTGCACTATGCCGGGATAACGGGGCAATGATTGCCTATCAAGGCCTATTGGAATACACAAATGGTAAGAGGATGGAAATTGAAGATACGATAATAAAACAAAAATGGAGAACAGATGAGGTGGAAGTAAATTGGGTATAGATAACGTAGAAAAAGCTGCAAAAATCATAAAGAAGGGGGGCGTGATAGTATACCCAACTGACACCTGTTACGGCATAGGGTGTGATGCGACTAATTTACTGGCTATTGAAAAAATATTCAAAATAAAGGGTAGAGAAAAAGATAAACCGCTTCCATTGATAGCTTCTTCAATTGAAATGATAGAAAAATATGTTTTTTTAGAAGAAAGAGCAATTAAACTGTTCAAAGCTTTCCCCGGGATATCTGTAGCCCTTAGAAAAAAAGGAAATGCCATACCAGATATTGTAAACAAGGAAAAACTGGCATTTAGAATACCCTCAAATGAGACATCTAAAAAGTTGTCTGAATTATCTGATAAACCTATCATTTCAACAAGTGCAAATAGATCGGGGGATCCATCTCCTTATTCTATAGAAGAGGTAAAATCTAGCCTTAAAGAATTTTTAGAGGAAATTGACTTATTTATAGATGGTGGAGTTCTCGATAAAAATCCTCCATCGACTATAGTTGATTTAGTTGATGGCACGATAGGAAGAGTAGATAACGTAAAAGAAAAACAGATAATAGATCTACTGGGGGGTAATCTTTGATTCTAAAAAAGGGGGCAGAAGCAGACCTTTATCTTGAAGATTTCAAGGATGTTTTCGGATTTGACTTTTATAATCAGAAGGTTGTCATCAAAAAAAGGGTAAAGAAAAATTACAGAATTAATGAAATTGATGATATGATTAGGGGGTTTAGAACTGTAAAAGAAGCAAAGATAATCAATAAAGCAAAACTCTCCGGCGTATACTCTCCAGCGCTATATCTTGTTGACTTAAAAGAAAAAAGTATTGTAATGGAGTATATTAATGGAATCCGATTAAAAGAACATTTTTCTTCAAAAGGACTCGATAAAGAAATAGGATTTCAGATAGGTAAATCAGTTGGTTCTATGCATAAAGCTGGGATAATCCACGGGGACCTCACGACATCAAACATGATATTAAACGATGGCAAAGTATATTTCATTGACTTTGGATTATCAGAGGAATCAGAAGAAATTGAGAAACAGGGGATAGATGTACATCTATTGAGACAGGCTTTAGAAAGTACGCATTTTGATATTTCAGAGCAACTATTTAGAATAATACTTGAAGGGTATTCGGATGTTGTTGGAAACAAAAAAAAGGATGAAATCCTCCAAAGAATTGAACAAATAGAAAAGAGGGGAAGATATAGAAAAAGAGACTAAATCTTTTCTAATTCGCTTAAAACTTCCCAGAGAATTGTTCTCGTGTGCATTGGCATGTTAGGATCGTTTGAAATTTCATCCAACAGCTCAACCGCAGCATGGGCTCTTGATTGGGCAGATTCAGAAGTATCGAGTAATCTGTCAGCAGCTTCCTTGGCAGCCCTTCTTATATTTCTAGGAACACTGTTGTCTTCGTTAACAAATTCGTTTAAGTAATCGACTATACCTTTAATATTTTCTTCAGGCATTATATCACCTCTTCTATATACCGCATGAACATGAAATTGCTTTAAAACTTTTATCTTTAGACTATTTAATTTACTATAACTAAATAGGTTATAATTATAGACATTATGCCAAAAACAGCCCCAATAAACCAAATTATAAGGACTAGGCTTTTTTCAGTGAGTTTAAAATGGGAAGTAAGTAAATTCGCCACCGAGAGATATTTTTGGGGGTATAATATCCCTTTGTTGTCCACTTTGGTCGGGCCATATTTTTTTCCGCCAAATCTTTTCATTGATTTGAATAAAAACTCCATAATTTGAGGTAGTAAAAGGATTACTCCAATTATCTCAATATGTTTTATTATAGAAAATGATGCTATTATTGCACCAACTATCAAGGTGCCTATATCCCCTGGGAATATTTTTGCTGGGTATTTATTGTAAATTAAAAAAGCAAGGAAAGATAAAGTAAAAGTAAGGAGATAAATTGATGTTTTGAGGTCCCCTAAAAGAAATATGCAAATTGAAAGTGAAAGAGTTGATATAAATCCCAATCCAATCTCCTCACCGTTAAACCCTGCAAGAAGATTAGTCAGATTCGAAGCGGCGGTGACGCCTATAGGAACTATAAGATAGTAGAGGAGACCAATAGGAATCTTGAATAAAATTAGATTTAATGTAGTGTCTTTGACAAAAAATAATAATGGTATACCCCCCAAGAGGCATGCGATTGTTTTGAGCGATTGAGGTATATTATAAAGGTCATCTATCAGACCAACTATGCCTATGATTGCAACAGGAAAGATGAACATCAGTATTAATGCATCACTTGATAATAAGTAATAGAGAATAAAAATAGGGATTGTTCCTAGGAGCAGAGCAACACCTCCAGCTTCAGGAATCTCAAGCCTTTCTATCTTATGGAGGTCAATACCAAATAAACCGTGCTTTTTATTGGTTTTGCCGACGATTGGGGTAATGATAAGTGTAGTTATGAATGAAATAATCGGAAGCAATATGCTACTCATGAAATAACTGTTATATATACGTTCTTAAATATTGTTATTATGGAGAAACAGCTCTCTAATTACACTCTTTTTCTATTTGACATGGATGGAACTTTAGTAAAATTTAAGCTTGACTTTGAGTATCTAAAGAGAGTTACTAGAAAGATTCTAGAAGATAATGGGATATATCTAGAGATCAGAGGGTCTTTAATTGAGACATTAAAAGAATTAAGGCCCATATTTACCAAGGAAGAAGAATATAATGAATTTGTGAAGGGCATTGAAAATATTATAGTCCAGCATGAACTCGAAGCATCAGAAAAAGCTGAGGCTTTCCCCCATTCTATAGAGTTACTAAATATTTTAAAGTCAAAAGGGAAGAATATTGGAGTAATTACTAGGAATAGTAAAGCTGCATCTATGAAGACACTAGAAGTTTCTGGATTAATGAAATATATGGATGTTATTGTTACAAGAGAAGATGTCGCAAAAGTAAAACCTGATCCTGAGCACGTAGAAGTTGCCATCAAATTTTTAGAAAAAAAGGCAGAAGATACAGTTGTTATTGGGGATCACAAATATGATATCTCTTCTGGAAAAAGGGCTGGATGCTTTACCATAGGAATTCTTTCAGGTGTATCCTCGAAAGAGCTTCTAAACGAAGCAGACCTTATAGTTTCTTCGCTAGAGGAAATTATTTCGTTTTTATAGGATATAGACAATAAAGTTTTTAAACAACAATTTAATCGTTTCGTATATATCCAAAGAAAGGAGGGTCACAATGGAATACAAAATTATTGTTTCTTACCAAGATGGTAAAACTATACAGAAAGAAGTAAAGGACAAACAGGCAGAACCCCTCTTTGGTTTAAAAATTGGCGAAGAGTTTAATGGTGAGACGATAGGACTTTCTGGCCATGTATTGAAGATTACAGGCGGATCCGATAAAGACGGATTCCCAATGAGGCAAGACCTCGACGGTAACAGAAGAGTAAAACTTTTGCTTTCCAAGAGTGTTGGCTTTAGACCAGTAGAACAGGGCGAGAGAAGAAAAAAGAGAGTTAGAGGGAACACCATAAACGAAGACACTGTCCAAATTAACACCAAAGTAATTAAGCCTGAAAAATACGAAAATCCTGAAGAAAAGAAAGCAGAAGAAGCACCAGAAGAATCAAAATCTTAAGTGCATATAATTTGTGATAAGGAGATATAAAGTTGGGACAAGCTGAAGTAAATATAGGTCTTGTAGGGCATGTCGATCATGGTAAAACTACTTTGACACGGGCTCTATCTGGAGTTTGGACAGACAAACACAGCGAAGAGCTTAGAAGAGGTATTACAATAAGATTAGGTTATGCAGATATAGAGTTCAGAAAATGTGAAACATGCGAAGGGATAGAGGCCTATACTACTGAAAAAACTTGCCCTAAATGTGGTGGAGAATCTAAAGTTTTAAGAAAAGTCTCCTTTGTCGATGCACCAGGTCATGAAACCTTAATGGCAACAATGCTTTCAGGCGCCGCAATCATGGACGGGGCCATATTGGTGATTGCAGCAAATGAGAAATGTCCACAACCACAGACAAGAGAACATCTAATGGCCTTAAATATTGTAGGAATTAAGAATATTGTTATTGCACAGAATAAAATAGAGCTTGTTTCTAAGGAAAAAGCAATTGAAAATTATAATCAGATAAAGAATTTTATTAAAGGAACTGTAGCTGAAAATGCTCCAATTATCCCTATATCTGCTCAGCACAGGGTAAATATTGACTACTTGATAAAATCAATTGAAGATGTAATAAAAACTCCAAAAAGAGATTCAAATAAACCACCAATAATGTACATTGCAAGATCTTTTGATACAAACAGACCTGGCACATTCCCAGAGGACCTAAAAGGTGGAATCTTAGGGGGGTCACTTATTCAAGGTAAGCTAAAAGTTGGGGATAAAATAGAAATAAGGCCCGGCTTTGAAAAAGTTGAACAGAATAAGAAAGTCTTCAAGCCAATATTAACTGAAGTATCCAGCTTAAATGTTAGCAACGAAGCAGTCGAAGAGGCATTACCCGGGGGGCTTCTTGGTGTTGGAACTTTCCTAGACCCTGCAGTTACAAAGTCAGATACCCTAGCAGGAAGTATATTGGGGCATCCTGGGGAGTTGCCAAAAGTTTGGGAAAATTTAACTCTTGAAATAAATCTCCTTGAGAGAGTTGTTGGTACAGAGGATGAAATTGAAGTTGATCCTATAAGGCCTAAAGAAATGCTTTTGTTAAATGTCGGGACAGCTAAAACAATAGGCACAACAACAAAGGTCGGGAAAGTCACAGAATTGATATTAAAACTTCCAGTTTGTTCTTTAGTTGGTGAAAGGGTAGCCATAAGTAGAAGGGTCGGGGCCAGATGGAGACTAATAGGCTACGGAATAATAAAATAGTTGTAATTCTAGATACAAATTTTCTTCTTCTTCCAGGTAGATTTAATCTTAGAATTGAATCAATCGAAGATGTCATTGAAAAAAAATGTAATATAGTAATCCCAACAAATGTTATTTCTGAACTAAAAAGGATAGAGCTTACTGGGTCTGATAAAAATGCTAAAGAAATTGCATTAATTATTTCTGAACGTTATGAAAAAATTGAGTTGGAAGGCCCTGTAGATAGATCAATTATAGAATATGCTAAAACTAACAAATGCATTGTAGCAACAAACGACGTGAAATTAAAGTCAGATTTAAGAAAGATCCAAGTTCCAGTTGTTTTTGTAAAAAATGGAACAAGACTTGGGCTTGAAGGTTACATTGAGTGAATTATTCTTTTGATAATGTCTATGTTGGTATTAACTGGATTAGATGTGTCTATAATTATCACATCTTCTTCAAATTCTTCAAATATTTTTTTCATTTTGAGGTATACGCTGTAATCTGCGTCACTGAACTTATCCTTCCTTTTATTTATTCTTTCCTTAAGAAGTTCTTCAGGGGTCTCACAATAAACAAAGTAGACTTCTTCACAAAATGATTTTCCAACTTCTTTTGCCCTTTGTCTTAATACTTTTGTATAAAAAGTTCCATCAAGAATGACATTTTTACCCATAGCCAAATATTTCCCAGTTTGCGAAAATAGTTCATCGTATACAATTCTTTTATCTTCTTCATCATATACTGGCTTTTCAAAAATCATTTTTCTTATCTTGTCAGTTGAAAAAACAACAGCATCTGTTTCTTTTGCAAGTGCTTCAGCAATTGTTGTCTTTCCTGTGCCCGGAAGACCAGTTACCACAATGAGCATGCACTATCTCCTAAGGTAAGTTTTAAATATATTACTCAAAATATAGGCTGAGGGATAATTTGCCAGATAGATTTACAAAGCCGCCTTTTAAGAAGGTAAAAATAAAAGAAATACCAAATGAAAAATATGTTAGTGTTGTAGGGGCCATAATCAAAAAAGAAGGTAATGATATCCTTTTGGACGATGGCACAGGGCAAATCGAAGTCGTTTTTGGCGAAGATATCAATTTCAAAGAAGGTGACATCGTTAGGGTTTTCGGTGCTGCCATCTCGGGCTCTTTAAAAGGAGAACTAATTCAAGACATGTCAGAGCTTGATATAAAGCTCTACAGGGAAAGTTTTGACAAAATAAAAAGTCTATATTATAAATAATATTCCAATAAATTTATATAAATAATAATAACTATTGCATATAGGTTGTAAGGTGAGCTAATGTTTGAAGCTGTTTTGAGTGCAGAAACATGGAAAAAATGTGTCACTGCTATTGGTAGTCTCGTAGAGGAAGTTCCTTTGAAGATTACTGCCGAAGGTATTGAGTTAAGGGCTATGGATCCATCTCATGTAAGCATGATCGATTTTAAAATGAACAAGGAAGTATTTGCGGAATATAAAACTGATAAAGAGGCCATCATAGGCATTGATATTGAAGATATGTCAAAATTCATAAACAGAAGCCGAAGCGATGATATTCTTGTTCTAAAACTTGATGAAGAGAAAAACAAAATACTTATGGTATTAAAAGGAACATCAACTAGGAGATTCGGGTGTCAGCTTATAGATGTCACCGAACAATCGAATCTCAAGATGCCTGCTTTAAATACCACTTCAAAGGTAAGGCTTAGTTCTCAAGCTTTTAGAGAAGGCCTAAAAGATGCAAATATAGTGTCAGACCATGTTTCCCTGAAAGCAGACGATGCATTTTATATGAATGCCGAAGGAGACACAGGTGACATTGAAGTAAAACTTGAAAAGGGTGACCCCGATCTTTATGAGATTATTGTATCTGCAGGAGCTTCTTCAACATTTAATTTGAGCTACCTAACAGACATGTCAAAGTCAATACCTGGAGAAATGTCAATCGAAATAGGAAGCGATATGCCCGTAAAGATTGAATTTGAAATCGAAGGCGCTTCATTTGTATTCATTCTTGCCCCAAGAGTCGAAAGATGAGAAGTAATATGGGAAAATATAATGACGACCCCATAAATATCTTTAGAAAAGAATACATAAAAAATGGTATTCTTGACTCTAATACTGAAGATAATAAAGATATTATTGATTTATTAAGTAAAACTTTTGACGAAGATTCGCTTGAAGGCAAAATAAAAAAAGCTAAAAGTGAATATACTAAAATGCAATTTGAGGCTTTTTGTAGAAAAAGATTTAGATCCATATTTGAGAAATCTCTTGAAAATGTAGGATTAGATAATGAGTTAGAAATTAGAATTTCTAAGACAATTCAAGTTCTTCTTAATGAATATAAGAGCAATATCCTTAATGTAAATATCTCTCCTAAAGAAAGAAGGGAAAAGGTTTTTAAGGAGGTAAAGCTCTCACAAGATGTACCAGAGTTCATAGGAGAGGATATGAGGGCCTATGGACCATATAAAAAAGGGGAAATAATTTCAATCCCCTTGAGAAATGCAGAGATACTTATAAGAGAGAAAGTTGCTGAGAGCTAGTCAAGAGTGATTCTTATGAAAATGCCAAAAAAAATGAATACCTATTGCCCGACCTGTAAAAAGCATACGTCACATAAGGTTGAGACTGTAAAGAAAAGGAAAAGAGGAGAACTTAGTGCAGGTCAGAGAAGGTATAAAAGAAAAATTAAAGGTTACAGAGGTTTCCCCAGATCTTCAGTTAGTGGTGGGAAAGCTGTAAGCAAACTTGATTTAAGATATAGATGCGAATTATGTAAAAAAGCCACTACAAGAAAAGGCTTCAGAGTTAAAAAGTTAGAATTCGTGGAGGCATAATATGAAAAAACTTGTTTCAAAGTTTTTGAGAGTAAAATGCACTGACTGTTCAAGCGAACAGATAGTATTTAACAGGCCCGCTATCACCGTAAAATGCCTTACTTGTGGAAAATCCCTTGTTGAGTCAAAAGGTGGAGTAGGCAAGATTAATGCCGAAATACTAGAAGTATTGGAGTGATTATTCAATGCTTGAAAGGGATTACCCCGAAGAAGGGGATCTTGTCATGTGTTCCGTTAAGGAAGTATTTCCTTACGGCGCGTTCGTTATCCTTGACGAATATGACAAGGAGGGTATGATACATATAAAGGAAATCTCCTCCAGTTGGGTTAAAAATATTAGAAATCATGTGAGGGAAGGTCAAAAAATAGTATGCAAGGTTCTAAAAGTTGACGCATCTAAAAATCACATAGACTTATCCCTTAGACGAGTTACAAGCCAACAGAAGAAAACAAAAGTTCAGGAATTCAAGAGAGAAAAAAAAGGCGAAAAACTATTAGAGCTATACGCTTCAAATATTGGAGAAGATTACAAAAGTATTATCCATAATATTGGGGTACCCATTGTTAATAAATATGGCGATTTATACGCCGCTTTTGAAGAGACTTCAACAAAAGGCAAGAGTGTTTTAGAGGGATTAATAGACGAGAAATACGTTGATGGGCTTTATGAAATTATAAAAACTAATGTTGAAAATCCATTAGTTTCCATTACAGGTCACATAGCCCTTGAATGTTTTTCCGGTGATGGAGTAAACATAGTAAAGGACGCTTTAGTCAATGCAAGAGAAAAATACAAAGACAAAGTAGAAGATGTGGAAATAAGGAATGAAGGGTCCCCAAAATATTCTATTCATATCGTTGCTGAAGATTATAAAGCAGCAGAATCTGTTTTAAGAGATATTGCTGAAATGGCAATTTCTCATGTCCAGAGTAATGAGGGTAAAGGGTCCTTTAAGAGATCATGATATGAAGATGAAAATCTGCCCTAAATGCAATAAGTATACCTTAAAGGATTTGTGTCCTTTATGTAATACTCCTGCCGTAAATCCTCACCCTCCAAAGTTTTCACCTGAGGACAAATACGGCAAATATAGGAGATTAATCAAAAAAGAGAGTGGAGTGCTATGAAAGAAACTTATATTATTGAAGAAAAAAAAGATATAAAACTTGAGAATCCAATATTTGTGGAAGGTCTTCCAGGAATAGGCCTTGTAGGAAAGTTAGCTGCTGATCATCTTATTCAAGAATTAAAAGCCGTTAAATTTGCTGAATTATATTCTCCAAGATTTCCCCATCAAGCATTAGTTGAAAAAGACTCAACTATGAGATTAATGAAAAATGAATTCTATTACTATACCGGTGGAAAAAGAGATATATTGTTCTTATCTGGGGATACCCAGCCACCACCAACAGATGCGTATGGGCATTATGAAATATCCACCACAATTCTGGACTTTGTTGAGAAATTTGGCGTTAAAGAAATGTTTACATTGGGCGGATATTCTACAGGCGGATATCCTGTAAAGGAGCCAAAAGTATTGGGTGCAGCATCTGATGTTGAAACAGTTGAAAAATACAAAGACAAAAATATTGTTTTTAGAGAAGACCCAGGGTCTGCAATTGTTGGCGCATCTGGACTTCTTATCGCAATGGGGAAACTTAGAAACATGAATGGCTTATGTCTTTTGGGAGAATCTCCAGGATACATAATTGATGCCAAAGCTTCAAAGGCGGTTCTACAAGTATTAGTTGATATATTAGAACTTGAGATTAACATGGAAGAACTGGATAAGAGGGCAGAAGAAACTGAAAAAGCACTTTCAAAGATACAGGAAATGCAGAAGAACATGACTGAATACCAACCATTGCCCCCTGGAAACGAAGAAACAGGATACATAAGGTAATTATTTAATTACTTTTTATTTTATTTTTATGCTTAAAAAATATTATTCTACTTGTTAGTGAAGCAAGACTAACTAATATAGCTTCGATAATTGCTATTTCATGACTATTACTGTCTAAATAGAGTAAACAATAAAAATGAATGATTCTTAACTTATTCGTATTAGGTGAGAATAGATGTCAGTGGCCTTTATAGATAAAAACCGTATGGAGTCTTTGGTCGATGGAATTTTTGCAGTATGCATGACTATCTTAGTTTTGACAATTGACTTTCCTAAAGGGTTGATATTAAAGATGACATTGTAATTCTGAAAGCGATAGAAAATCTAATCCCTCAAATAATTATTTATTTTGTAGCTTTTGCTTTAATTGGCATATTTTGGTGCATTTACCATAGTCGATTCCGATATGTAAAAAATTGTATAATAAGTTTATATAGATAAATTTATTTTGGTTGATGTTTATAGATTTGATGCCTTTCTCAACTTCTTTAAATGGAGATTATCCAATGTTTCATACAGCCGTCCTTGTATTCCATCTAAACTTTTTGATAGTATCCTCTTTATTATTTATACTATGGGCATATGCATCTACAAATAATCTGATTGATGAACATTTAGAAAAAAAGACTGTAAGACTAAATAGAAATATACTTATCGTGATGGTTGTAGTATGTTTATTTGCTTTGATAATTTCGTTCTTTTCACCTTCAATACGTAATCTTTCCTATTTTTTAATATTCCCTGGGATTTTGCTCGTGAAAAGATACTAAAAATATTATTTACTTTTTCCCTGCATTAAATAGTTTATTATCCTTTCATAAATATCGGGATAAAGCCTGTCTTCGCCGCCGTCTAGAGAAGGATTATCATTTACTTCAATCACATAAAGAGCTCCATTACTTTCTTTTATGTCAACTCCGTATAGGCCATTTCCGATAGCATTTCCTGCTCTTATGCCAAGATCGATTATTTCCTGTGGCACCTCTTCTTTCGGAACACTTACAACATCGCAGTAGACTAAATGACCATTTACTGAGGCCTGTATTTTAAAAGTTTCATTGGGGATTATATACTTGCATGCATACAATAATTCTCCATTAAGAACCCCTATCCTCCAATCAAATTTGCTATCAACAAATTCTTGGACTACCACCCAGTCAGATAGTTTTATGAATCTTCTTGAAACTTTTATGAACTCTTCTTTTGTGTAGACCCTTTCCACTCTTGCCGAAAAAGATGTTGAAGGTTCTTTTAGAATTATGGGTGGATTAAACATTTTAAATACTTCTTCTAGATTTTCTAAAGTAACTTCTCCTTTCTTCATGAAAACAGTTCTTGGCATAGGAACGTCTTTTTTCATGAGATGGAGATACATGTTAACTTTATCAGAACATATTCTTATAGAGTTAGGATCATCTATTACAGGGATTCCTTTCAATTCCGCAATTCTTGCAGCTACATAACTTATATTCATTGAGTCAGTTCTAGCTCTAATAAAAAGGGCATCAAGTCCCGATATTTTTTTTATCTCCGTTGGGAAGATAAAATAGGCATAATGCCCTAATCTTTCAGCTTCTTCTCTGAATTTAATTAGAGATATGAGTTGTACTGAACTACTAAGAGTCTGCCTATCAACAAAAATTCCTAATTTCCCCATTTTCTATCCCAATTTCGACCCTAGTTTTGAATTCTTCCTTTTCGTCATTAGGTATTTCTGAATTTCTCATTGGCGATATTGAAGAAAGATAATATTTTTCTCCATCATATATGAGAATTATTTTAGCTACTGGTATTTCAAATACTTCATATATTCTTTCTAAAAGAGCACAAATCTCGGGATCTGTCGTAGTATTCTTTCCAAACAGTGTTGAGAAAGTTTTTATTTCAGAATTTGGGGGTAATCTTTGGAAACAAAAAGGATATTTTCCGCCATGTGTTACTTTTTTTATGACTTCCTTTGCAGTTTCTAAGTCGTTTACTACATCATATTTTGACGAGTCCGAGTAATAGTTTATCCCATATATCATGGAAGGTAATGGGCAATATGTGTCTGATATTCCCCATTCGCAGACAGGTATTCCAACCATCTCTGCTTTTGTTAGGCATATTGGAACGACGTAGGCATCAAGTACCTCGTCACTACTTGGTGTTATCTTGTATCCATTCTGATTTTCTCTTAAAACTATCCTATAGTATGACTCCGTTTTGTAGTGGTATTCGTTACTTAAAACGAATAAATTGTTGCCTGAGTACATCTCAGTTATATCTTTATCAAAAAGACTTGTCTTTTTATGCAAAATTCCTGCACCCCTTTTATGGGATTTAGAACTACTATCTAAATTTACCTCTAAAGAATTAACAAAAGGCAGAACAAAATTATCAATCGTTTTTACATCACAACTATTTGACGCATCATCATCTTCTGATTCCATAAAAACAGCCAGCTGGGATTTCTCCCTACACCATCTCCGTGTTATATTCATATTGCGTAGAGCTCACCTGCAGCATTTCTTAGGTAGTTGTTTTCTTTTAGGGAAAAAACTGCCATAGAAGTTATGCCTAGATATGTCAAAATCAATACCGCAATGGTAGAGTTTTTTGCAATTTCAAAATCTAACAAAAAAGTAATGTCCGATACTATGGATATTATTGTTAAAACATAGTCTAATGAGATTAGAATGACCGTGGTAGCGAATGTCCAGACAAGAACAAGTCTGTTCTTATCCTTGTCTAGCAAATTTATGTAGTGTAATGGTGTTTCCATTGTACCTAACAATGATTACCGGAAACTACTTTTAAATCTTTCTATTGACATTTCTGCAAGTCGAATAACATTTATATAACAAATTAAGTTATTTTTATTGATGGTATCGACAAAAAGTAAGAAAAATACACAAATTAAACCAAGAGACCCATATAAAACATTTAGAGTTCTAACTTTATTTACAGGAGTATTATTCCTCCTAGTGGGAACTAGATCACTATCCTTTGGAGATTCAGCAGGTGCACTTTTAAACGGTATAGCTGGATTATTTTTCTTGATGGCTTCATATGTCTTTTTTAAAAAGAAAAAAGAGGAAGGTAAATGAAAGATCTTACAATTCCATATATAATCGTTGGAGCATTGATATATATCCAAGGAATAAGGGTTTATTTTGCAGGGGACTTTATTTCAATGATTATTTACACTTCTTTTGCTTGGGTATTATTCCTGATGGCATTTTTTTCGTATAAGAAGAAGAAAAAGCCAAAAGACACAGATATCCTAGGGGAACCATTTATTACTGGGTGAGATGTTTCACAAATATTTAATATTTTTAAAAGTCAATACTTTTATATATAATTAAATAAAGTTGGTGCTGTGATATAATGAAACTCCATTTAAATGCCGAGTATCTCCTGAGCAAACCACTAACAGGGGACGGAGTTCAAAAAGTAAAGAAGTATCTTGCTGAAGAAACTAAGGAATTATTAACTAAAGGGGTACCTAAAGACAAACTTTCAGAATCTCCAAAAATAATTGACTCAAATATATCAAATGACACAATCTTAATTACTATTGAAAGTGGCACATATGTTAGATCACATGCAGTTGCCATAAGACTAAAGAACGCTCTGTCTTTACTTCTTGGAAAGGAGTTTAAAGTTGGGATTAAAAAAGTTGTGGCAAAAAGTTATACTCTCACACTCGAACTTGAAAAAATTCCAAAAGATCCCATTAAGATACCTTTTGTCGATAAAATATCTATCGAAGGCGCCAATGCAATTTTATCTTTAAAGAATTTGGATGAAGATTTCCTTACTAAAAATCATGTTGACCGTATCATTAATTTGTTTTATGAAAAAGTTGAAACCCAGTTTTGGGGCGGCAAGGGTGAGCACTGGGAATTGATTTCAAAGAGTGAAAGCATAGAACCTTTGACTACAAAAGACCCAACACTAGAATTATTGGCTTTAGGATGGCTAAAACAAGGGCCAAGTCAAGGCCAATGGTTTTATCATGCCCCAGTTGCAGCACTGCTTCGGACAATGGAAAGAATCGCAGTTGAAGAAGTTTTAAAGCCATTAGGATTCATTGAAGTCATTGCTCCGAAACTTGTTCCTTTTGAAATTTGGGAAAAGACAGGCCATTTATCTGGCAGTGAACCAGAAATTTATTATGTTTCCCCCCCTATTTCTAGGGATGTTTCTGTATGGGAAGAAGTAATTGACCTATACAAAATAACAAAAAAGGCCTATGTTGATAAGATAAGAGAAAGGATGAGAGACCCCATAGGCGGAATGACATATGCGCAGTGCCCTCCAATGTACTGGGCTTTTGATGGAAAGACTATTGATGATTCAGAATTTCCAGTATTAATCTATGATAAAAGTGGCCCCTCTTATAGGTGGGAAGCCGGTGGGAGACAAGGTATAGAACGAGTAAATGAATTCTGGAGGATAGAACCTGTATTTATTGGATATCCAGACCAGTTAATTGGACTTAAAGAGAAGATGATGGAAAGATATGCCTATGTCTTCGATAAAATATTCGAGATTGAATGGAGAACAGCGTGGGTAACACCTTTTTATATGGCACAGTCAGGACAGACAGGAATTGAAAAAGAAACTGAGAGAATTAAGGGGACTGTGGATTATGAATCCTGGATTCCTTCAAGGGGCAGTAGAGAAGAGAGTGAATGGCTGGAATTCCAGAATCTTTCTATAGTTGGGGATAAGTATACTAAAGCTTTCTCCATTAAATCTTCAAAAAACAAGGAGTTGTGGTCTGGCTGTTCCGGGATAGGGCTTCAAAGGTGGACAGTATCTTTCTTGGCCCAAAAGGGACTTGATTCCGACAAATGGCCTAAAGAATTCAAAAAATATTTAGGAGAATTCCCAAAAAATATCAAGTTTGTTTAATCTCTTCTTTTTTTTCTATTTTAAGATAAATTAAAAAAACATCTATTAAGGCAAAGGCGGCAAGCATATAGAAAGCAGCCCTCCATGTCAAAACATCAGCAATATACCCTCCAACTGAAACTGCAAAAGATCCAAAGCCAAATATACAAAGAGAACTAAATCCATAAAGCAGACCGCGTATTTTTGTACTGCCCATTGATGCGGTAAGCATATTTTGTGCAGGTTGAGCGGCGAAATATGAGAATCCCATTATAATTGAAAAAATTAAAAATATAATTGCACTTGTGGTATTAGCAATAAGAGCAATAGAAATTGAACTAATTGCTGTGAAAGCAAGAAGCGGTTTTTTGTAACCAAGTTTGTCAGATATTTTTCCACCAAGTATTTGTCCTGGCATACCAGACACTATCAGTATTGTTGTGATTAAACCACCTATTAAAACTTTAAGTGATAAAACGTCTTTTGCAAAAGTAGTCAATAATAGAACTGTTCCAGTGTAAAACAATCCTCTAAACAAAAGGATTAATATGTATAATATAAAATCTTTAGAAACTAATTTTCTTGTTTCTTGTATGTAGCTATAATTGCCCCCGCCTTCTTCTTTTACATAATCTTTGATCTTTGAATCTTTTATGGAAAAGCTCACAAACAATAATACTAATATTGGAATGCACCATAATAGGTAAGGATATTTCCATCCGATATATACCCCAACAGCAGCAGCTATTATGGGCGAAGAAGCTTCACCCAAGTTTCCAAGTAAACCATTGAATCCCATTGCTTTACCCATATCTTTTTGATAAAGTCGGGATACAAGAGAAAGACCGGCAGGATGATAAGTCCCCGCACCGATACCTAATAATAAGAGAGAAATCCACAGAGTGAGAGGTCCTTTCGATAAATAAATTCCTGCTATTGATACAAGAAATAGAGTTAGTCCAATTCTAATTATTTTTAAAGACCCTATCCTATCCGATATAAGGCCTGAAGGCAAGGCCAATGCACCATACATAAGAAATGAGATAAAAGCAAAAGATGCAGTTTCAGCATTGGTAAGGCCTAAGTCCGTTCTAATCAAAGGCAGAAGAGATGCAAGAGTTAAAGTCATTGCATGTGTAACAGTATGTGAAAAAGAAGCAAAATATAAGATTCTTTTTTTAGAAATCATATAAATTAATTAAAATAATATATTAAAAAAGTTGTGTTTAGCTTCTGAGTGCTGGATAATACTTCTCTTTTTTCCTCTTCTTGAAATTGACCTTCTGAGGATATGCTCCACTTTTCTTGACGCTCCTCAAAAGATTTTTGATTCTTCTCTTCATGAACTCACCTTTTTCTTAAAGCCTTTTCATTGCCTTATAAAACTTTTTATTAAAATATCGCGAATTAGATCATTTTATGCTCTAAGAGATATTTTCTATAATCTTAAGGCTTATAAATCTTCTTTTTATTCCTTTTTCATGGGCCGAGTTTCAGTAGTTATCCCTTCATTCAACGTAGAGAGAAGCATTCATGAGGTAGTAGAAAGAATACCAAAAGATATCTTTGAAAAAATAGTTGTGGATGATGGAAGCAGAGACAGAACTGGAGAGATGGCCAAAAAAGCAGGTGCAAAAGTTGTAACTCATGATGTTAATTATGGTAAAGGGAGGGCAATGAGAACTGGAGCCTCGATAGCAAAAGGAGATATTATTGTTTTTCTTGATGCGGATCTTCAACATAGACCAGAAGATATTTATAAACTTGTTGAGCCTATCCAAAAGGATAGGGCAGATATCACAATAGGCTCAAGATTTTTAGGAAATACAAAGACCATGCCATTTGTTAGGAAGATATCAAACTTTATTTCAACTGCTTTGATAAGATTATTTTTTGGCATTAATATACGGGATACTCAATCGGGATATAGGGCCATCAAGAGAGAATTTTTAGAGAAGATGCATTTAGAATCAGAAAGATACAATATAGAAACAGAAGTTTTGTCTTATGTGAGAAAGTTTCATATGAGGGTTGAAGAAGTACCGATTGAAACGATTTATGGAGATGAAAAATCTCATTTCACTGCTTTAGACATCCCAAAATTTATTTATCTGTTATTCTATCTTAAATTTCACGAAATGAGAAAGAAATAAATACTAATAATATAGGTGTTCGCCATGGGCAATAGATTAGAGATTATAACCAGAAATGCTGAAGAAGTTGTAACAGAAGAAGAGCTACTTGAGCTATTGAATACTAAAAATGAGCCGGTATGCTACTGTGGTTATGAAACTTCAGGTGATGTTCATCTTGGTCATCTTGTGACAATGTCAAAATTGAAAGATATGGAGAAGGCTGGCTTTAAAGTAAAAGTTTTATTTGCAGATTGGCACACGTGGCTCAATAGAAAAGGGGACTGGGAATGGATACACGAGCAGACCTCAATATGGGAAGAGACCTTTAAATCATTTGGATTAAAGTCCGCTGAATATGTATTGGGATCCTCTTTTGAAAGATCATTAGAGTATATTGATGATGTATTCAATCTATCTTTAGATACAACTATTAATAGGGCCCTTAGAAGTATGCAGGTAATCGCAAGAGATATTGAACATGCAAGAGTGTCCCAGGTTCTATACCCATTCTTACAGATTGTAGATATAAAATACTTAGGAGTAGATGTGGCTATTGGAGGAATTGAGCAGAGGAAGATCCATATGCTCGGTAGAGAGCTTTCTTCAAATATAAACTATAAGTCATTTGTGTGTCTACATACCCCGCTTATTTCTTCACTGACAGGCCCTGGCGACAAAATGAGTTCTTCAAAACCTGAAAGCATGATTTCAGTTAGGGATGAAGAACAAGCTATCAAGGAAAAAATTAATAAGGCTTATTGCCCTATGGGGGTAAAGGAGGAGAATCCTCTACTTCAAATAGCCCGTCTTATACTCTTTCCAAAGATTACCGGTGCTTTTGAAATAAAAAGATCGGAAAAATACGGGGGCAACGTAGAGTTTGATTCATACGACTCACTTGAAAGGGCTTACTTATCAAAGGAAGTCCATCCAATGGATTTGAAGAAATCCGTTATTGATTATCTTGTTGAAATTATAAGTGAGATAAGGTCTATATAGGAGGGATTATCTGAAATATCAACCTAGAAATACTGGTGATGAGGAACAGGTCCAGAGAACGAGAACTCCTCAAAAGGGAGAAGTATTGGGCGTTGTCGATCAGATGCTTGGTGCAGGCAGAATGAAAGTTAGGTGTACAGATGGAAAAGAGAGGATTTGCTCTGTTCCAGGGAAATTTAAGAGAAGACTGTGGATTAAAATGGGCATGGTTGTCCTAGTAGAACCATGGGAACTTAAGGGTGATGAAAGAGGAAATATCATATACCGATATTCAAGGGCCCAGACTAAGTGGCTAATTGATAACGGCTACATGACTCTTTAGATTATGGGCGACATTGAAGATCATATAGATGTTTATGAAAGAAAAGAAGATATTAAGAACTTAAAGCGTGAAAGGGTAGATAGAGATTCTGATATATTTAAGGTCAGGGATGAAGTCTTTGACCAATCAACGCGTCTCACACTCTTTAAACTTATGAATAATGGGTATATTGAATCTTTAAACGGCGAGATTGCAACGGGGAAAGAAGCAAACGTCTTTTATGGAAAAGACAGAGATGGAAAAGAGATTGCCGTTAAAATTTATCGAATTGCAACTTCTAACTTTAATAAGATGTATTCGTATCTTGTAGGAGACCCACGATTTTACTATACAAAAAAAGATAAGAGAAGTACAGTATTTGCGTGGGCGAAAAGAGAATTTAAGAATTTGAAGATAGCAAGTGAAGTTATTAATGTTCCTAAACCAATCCTAACACGAAACAATGTTTTGATAATGGAATTTTTAGGTAAGAATATGAAGGCATATCCTACTTTAAAAGATAATAAATCAAAAGAACCTGAAAAGAACTTCAATTGTATAATAGAAAATGTTGATAAATTGTACAAAGCAGGACTAGTTCATGCTGATTTAAGCGAGTATAATATACTTATAGGTAAAAAAATTTACTTCATTGATTTTGCACAGGGAACTATAAAGGATAGCATTATGGCTCAGGATTTCCTCAAAAGAGATATCGAAAATATCACTAGATATTTTTCAAATTATATTGAAGTGCCTGAAGTGAATGAAACGTTAAAGGGGATTTTAAATGAGTGAAGAATTTGTAAAGATACCTCAGGATAGATTAGGCGTTCTTATTGGAAAAGAAGGCGAAGTTAAGAGGCATATTGAGAAGAGGCTTTCAGTAAAACTTGAAATTGACAGTGAAGAAGGTCTTGTCAGAATTTTTCAAAAAGATGGTGCAGAAGAACCTTTAAATTTATGGAAGGCGCGAGACATTGTCAGAGCTATTGGGAGGGGATTTCCTTTTGAAAAAGCTTCTAAAATTTTTAGTGACGTCTTTATATTTGAAATGCTTTACCTCCCAGATTATCTCGGAAAATCTTCCAAAGCATGGGAAAGACAAAGGGGCAGAATCATTGGGAAGGATGGCAACACGCGAAAAACAATTGAAGATCTTACAAGTACAGATATTTGTGTTTATGGTAAAACTGTTTCTGTCATAGGAGATTATGATGGTGCCGCAGATGCAAAAGAAGCTTTAGAGATGATATTGGAAGGAAAACCACATTCAATAGTATACAAATATTTAGAGAAAAGAAAAAAAGATAAAGTAAGAGATATTGGAGATAATCTAGATTTTTAACCTTCAATATCTTCATACTGTTTTTTTAGCGTATCAATGACTTCAGGTTCGGTAAGTGTTGTTGTATCCCCGAGAACTTTACCTTCTGCAATATCTTTAAGCAGTCTTCTCATTATTTTCCCACTTCTAGTCTTTGGTAGTTCACTTGTAAATATTATTTTTCTTGGTCTTGCAATAGGCCCTATTTTTTTCACAACATGTTCTCTTATAGTATCTTCAAGATCAAAGTCTTTGTCTATATTATCTCTCAAAACGATGAATCCCACTATCGCCTGTCCAGTTATTTCATGAGTAATTCCTACAACAGCAGCTTCTGCAACTGCAGGATGCGATACCAATGCACTTTCAACTTCCATAGTTCCTACTCTGTGACCTGCTATAGATAAAACATCGTCTACCCTTCCGAGGAGCATTAGATAGCCTTCGCTATCTCGTCTTGCACCATCGCCAGTAAAATAGCACTTTCCGTTCCATTTGCTCCAGTATTTTTCAAGATACTTTTCTTCATCTCCGTATATGCCCTTTAACATCGAGGGCCAAGGATTTTTTAAAACAAGATATCCTCCCTCGTCAGGCTCAACAGGATTCCCAGCTTCATTTAATATGTCTAAAGAAACCCCTGGAAAAGGAAATCCAGCATGTCCGGGTTTCATCGTATGATAACCGGGAAGCGTTGTTATCATCACCATTCCTGTTTCAGTTTGCCACCAAGTATCAACGATCGGGCATCTTTTCTTTCCTATGTGAGTGTAATACCATATCCAGGCTTCTGGATTTATAGGTTCTCCAACACTTCCTAATAATCTTAATGTTTCTAGGGAGAAAGGTTTTAGAAATTCTGTTCCAGCTTTCATGAAAGCCCTAATTGCAGTGGGCGCAGTGTAAAATATGGTAACTCCGTATTTGTCTATAATCCTCCAGTATCTATCCATTTCTGGCCAATCAGGAGCACCTTCATACATGAAAAGAGTAGCCCCAACTGCAAGAGGTCCGTAGACAATGTAACTGTGACCTGTTATCCAGCCGATGTCTGCGGTGCACCAAAAAACATCTTGATCCTTCATATCAAATATTAGTTTGCTTGTAGTATAAACGCCGGTCAGATATCCCCCTGTAGAATGGACAACTCCTTTTGGTTTGCCTGTTGTCCCTGATGTGTACAAAATAAACAAACTGTCATCTGAATTCATAGGCTCAGGTTCACAATAAGGATCAACTTCGTCTGCTAACTCGTGCCACCAGAAATCTCTACCTTTCTTAATCCTAAGAGGAAATTCTCCCCTCTTTATAATTAATACATTTTCAATGGACGGGGTATCTTTGACTGCATAATCTGAATCATGTTTTAGTGGGATTAAACTACCTCGCCTGTATCCTCCGTCTGCTGTAATTAATAATTTTGCTTTGCAATCATTTATTCTGTCCCTCAAAGCCTCAGAACTAAAACCACCAAATACAACCATATGTATTGCGCCTATTCTAGCGCACGCTAACATAGCGATTACGGCTTCAGGGATCATTGGCATGTAAATAGCTACTCTGTCTCCTTTTGCAACTCCAAGTTTTTTTAGAACATTAGAAAATTTATTTACTTCTCTGTAAAGGTCCCAGTAAGTTAGAGTTTTAGTGTCACCTGGCTCTCCTTCCCATATTATGGCTGCCTTGTTTCTACGACCATTTTTTATATGCCTATCCACACAGTTGTAACATGCATTTATCTCCCCATTCACGAACCATTTTGAATGGGGTGGATTCCACTCCAACACTTTGTCCCATTTTTTATACCAGCGGAGTTCAGAAGCATAACTTGCCCAAAATTTTTCTGGATCTTCTTCGGACTTTTCAAATATTTCTTTATTCGTTATATGTGCCTTTTCCTTAAATTCTGTTGAAGGATAAAATCTTCTAAATTCAGTTAATAACCCCTCAAGGGACTTTCCCTTTACAGATACCATACTTAACTCCTCATACTTTTCAAATATTATAACGACTACTTACTTAACTTTTGAACCCTTTATAAGTTTTTCTAATATTTAATAAAAAATTAAAACAATATACGTTAATAATCTATAATTGTCGGATATTGTTCTAAAATAAAAATATTTTATTAACTATAGTGCTCTAAAAGCAATTCTGAAAGGTCAATAACTTCCATTTCTGAAGCATCCTTTAGATTTCTCTTACAGAAAGGACAGGTAGAAACTATAATATCTGCTTCAACTTCCTTGGCATCATTAATCCTCTCTTTAGCCATAGCAATAGACAAGTCCCCAAATAGAGATTTAACACCGCCACCTGCGCCACAGCATCTTGAGTCTTCTTTTGTCCTTTTCATTTCTACAAATTCAACATTGGGTAGTTCTTTTATAATTTCTCTTGGCTCGTCATATATCTTAAGATGTCTGCCCATATGACAAGGGTCATGGAAGGTCAATTTCAGTTTTTTTCCGCTCTTTAATTTTAATTTTCCTTCTTTGATAAGTTCCAAGAAGTATTGTGACGAATGAAGAAGTTTTAGATTGCTATCTCCAAAATTTGGATAATCCTTAATAAATGTTCTAAGACAACCAGCACAGGAAAATATGACGGTATTAGCTCTGGTCTGTTTAATCTTTTCTAAATTCTCTTTTGCAAGCTCTTTAGCGAGTTCTTTATTCCCAGTCCTAAGTGCAACTGAACCACAGCAAACTTCATCGACAAGAGCATATGAAACATTTGCTTTCTCAA
Source organism: Methanofastidiosum sp. (assembly GCA_039679445.1). GTDB lineage: Archaea > Methanobacteriota_B > Thermococci > Methanofastidiosales > Methanofastidiosaceae > Methanofastidiosum. The sequence goes on from JBDKUY010000005.1 coordinate 70,393, forward strand.
GGAGTTTCATTGTAGAATCAGCGATGCTTTTTTCTCGATATAACCCCATACAACCTCTAAAATACACAACTTCGTTTCCTTTCTTTAATTGTTTTGGAGAATATTCATTAAATGGATTTTTATACATTTTTATATTTTCAATTATTTTTTCATGAGTTGGGAAACTCTTTCCACTAGAAGAAACATTTTCTCTCAGTCTTTCCGAATAATCTGCATTTCCTATTCCAACTGGGCATGATATCTCACAGTTATTGCACGTAGTGCAGAAAAAAAGTCCATTTTCTAAAGAGGTGTTTTGATCCTCTAAAAAGTAAGATGCAGAAGTTCCTCTGCCGCCAAGATAGCCTTTGTACCCATACTCGTTTCCCACGACATAGTATACTGGGCAGTCTAGAAGACAGTTACCGCACCCTATACAATAAAATAGATTTTTGTAGCCCTTTTCAAAAGCCTCAGTTCTTCCATTATCAACTATAACTAAAATGACTTCTCCTGGGCCTTGCATTCCCTTGAAAAGCATTTTCTCAATATCGGCTGTCTTTGATATTCCTGCGATAATTTCAATATAAGATGTAATAGAGGCACCTGTTGCGTAATATGTACAGAGCTTTAGCATGTTAATGGCTTCTTCAATATTTGGATAAAGTTTATCAATTGATGTTACGATTATATGCTTTTTCTCCCTCATCTGTACAAGATTAATATTGCCTTCATTGTTTATTATTATAGCAGCACCTTCTTCAGCACATATTGCATTTGCACCAGTTATGCCTATCTTTGATTTTTCTATATAATTTCTAATTTTTTCCTTACCTATTTTTGTGAGAACAAGAGGATCAGGTTCAAAATCTTCCCCAAAAGTCTCTGAGAATATCTTTGCAATATCATATCTTGAAAGATGGCATGCGGGCCCTGTAGGATGTGCAGGTTTTTCTGTAGAAAGTTGAATTATATAATCTCCAAGGTCTGTTTCAATAACTTCAATACCTTTTTCTTCTAAATGTTCGTGAAGGCATATTTCTTTTGTGACATTTGATTTAGACTTTACCACTAATTTTTCATCACCTATCTCTTTTAGTATAAAATCAATAGCATCCGCTTTTGTTTTGGAGTAGAATACTTTGAAACCATTTTTTTCAAAATTTTTTATAGCTTGGTAAAGAAGCTCTTTATTTCCAATTGAAAAATCTCTAGCTTTTTTTAATCTTTCCTTTCTCTGGCCTAAGTCAGGGAATAAGAATTTATTTTCATTTTGCCTGTCCCTTGTTGTTTTGAATGCCTTTCTTAAAGCAATTAGTTTTTCCTTATTTTTTAAAGGTGAATTTATTTTATTTTTTAGATAATCTTCAGTGACCACTCTGGACTAGAATTAAACCGATATTATAAGTTTTACTACATAATCTCTCAAGAATCAAATACCAAAAGTTTTAAATATATATTCATAAAAGTATAAATATAGTTAATTTTTTCGTTGTCATGTTTATCCTTTATCGAAAGTTTTATAAAAGGATTGGAGATACGTCAAAATCAACTATAAATATTTAGATTAGTTCCAAGTATTATCTTAAAAATATGGAGGCAGTTAAATGGAAGTCAAAGTTTACAAAAACTATGTAAACGGGAAATGGATTGAACCCGAGAACAGTGGGTATGTTGATGTAGAAAATCCAAGTACTGGAAAAATTATAGCAAAAGTTCCACTTTCAACAAAAGCTGAAATTAATAAGGCAATTGATATTGCGCACAATGCGTATAAAACCTGGAGTCAAACTCCTATTCCAAGGAGAGCAAAGCCTTTATTTAAGCTAAGAGATCTTATGATGGAAAATGAAGAAGAAATATCTAGAATATTGGTAGAAGAAATGGGAAAGTCTCTCCCAGATGCTAGAGCTGAAATGAAGAGATGTTTTGAAAATGTAGAAGTTGCTTGCGGAATGCCAATGCTTCAGCAGAGTGACAAAATAATAGGAACTTCTTTTGGCATTGATGGAGAAGTCTTGAGACTACCAATGGGTGTTTTTTCAGTAGTAGCACCTTTCAACTTCCCAGCAATGGTTCCATTTTGGTTTATCCCATATGCAATAGCTACCGGTAACACAGTTGTTATAAAACCATCAAAACAAGTTCCCGGAACAATGATCAAGATAACTGAATTTATTGATAAAATAGGCCTACCTCCAGGAGTATACAATCTCGTTAATGGTGACAGAGAGGTTGCCGATACTTTTATAGAAAATCCAAAAGTTAAAGGATTTTCTTTAGTCGGTTCTACTAACGTATGCAGAACTGTAGCAGAAAAATGTGCAAGAAACAACAAGAGATTCCAGGCAATGGGCAGCGCTAAAAATCATCTTGTTGCAATGCCTGATGCTAAAATAGATGATGTCGTAAGAAATATGATGACTTCATGCTTCGGATGCGCAGGACAGAGATGCATGGCATCATCCGTACTCATAGGAGTAGGAGATGAAATGTACAAGACAATCTGCGATAAATTTACTCAGGCCGCAAAACATGTCATAGTTGCAGATCCACTAGACCCAAAATATGCTGAAGAACCAAATTTAATGGGTCCCGTAATTTCTAAACATGCTTTTGACTTTGTCAATAAGATGATTGACGTGGGTATAAAAGAGGGCGCAAAATTACTACTTGATGGAAGAGGCATAAAGGTGGCCGGCAACGAAGGTGGGCACTTCATAGGCCCAACAATATTTGCCGATGTAAAAGAGGGCATGGAGATTCATAAGACTGAAATCTTTGGGCCGGTAGTGTGTATAATGAAGGTAAAGACCCTTGATGAGGCAATAGGCATAATAAACAGACATCAGTACGGTAACGGTGCATCAATTTATACTCAGAACGGATACTGGGCTAGAAAATTCAAGTTAGAAACAGAAGCTGGGATGATAGGTGTTAATATAGGTATACCTGCACCAGTCGCATTCTTACCATTTGGAGGAATGAAAAACTCTCAGTTTGCAGATATAAAAGCTCAAGGAAAAGCTATAGTTAACTTCTACACCGAAGATAAAATCATCACAGAAAGATTCTGGGAAGAAAAAGATTAACTTTTTTATTTATTATTTTTTAATATTTAGATATCAACACGGATATCCTCTTTTATCTTTTTTATTATAACATGCGTATTTGATCTTTCAATCTCTTTCATTGAGATAAATGTTTCAACAATTCTATTAAGGTCTTCTTTATCTTTTGCCCTTATTAAAACAACAAAATCATGTTCGCCTATTAAGAAATATACCCCCCAAACACCTTGAATATTCTTGAGTTTATCTCCGATATATTCAACATATCCTGGGTTGTAGTGAGCTCTTATCAAAGATACGGCAAGAATACCCATGCCCACTTTTTCAGGGTCTACTATTGCCGAAAATTTCTTTATGATGCCTTTTTCTTTTAAATTCATGACCCTATAATGGATTGTTGATTTTGAAACTCCTAGTTCTTTACCCAGGGATTCAAAGCTAATTTCTGAATTATCTTGTAAAGCGTTCAATATTTTTATATCAATTTCATCTAATTTATCGTTTTCCATGACTATCTTAAATCAATGTTCATTTAAAAGATTATTTATGGATGAATATATATCAGAAAAAGAATAGATTAATAAAATCTTATTTTCTTAATTTTATACTCTCCGTTTGATATCTCGAAAGTAACTGTTATGGCAACATTGTCTCTAGTTTCAAATATGCCTTTATAATGAATTAAGACACCATTCTCAATTGGCCTGACATCGTATACTTCTCGAGATATATACTTTCCTGGATTTTTATAGAATCCTTCTGTAAAATTTAAAAAAGCACTTTCAGAAAATGACTTTTTGTATGAATCAGTATAGTATTCTGTAAATTTTTCATAATTGTTTTCATTTAATCCTTCCATCGTTTTATCCATAATTGGATCTGTTATTTTTACAGCCGATTCTTTATCGAAGTCCTTAATTACTGCGCATCCTGCAAATAGTATTGTAAGAAACAATAGCAAAAAAACAATTAGTTTCTTCATATAATTGCTTAGATGTTTCACTTTTAAGACTTATTGAGAAATATTATCCAAAATTTGAAAACAATTACTTATATAAACACAATTAAAACTTCAGCGTCGAGTGACAGAAAATGCATCTACTATTTTTGATAGGAATTGGAGGGTTCATAGGGCAATCCTAAGGTATCTAATAAGTGGCTGGGCCCAAAATGGGGCTACGACATTTCCATTAGGTACATTAACAGTAAATGTGCTAGGAAGCTTTATTTTAAGTTCAATTCTTTTTATTTCGGAATACAGGGGCGTTATAAGTGACGAAACAAGAATATTTCTAACAATAGGCCTTCTAGGAGCTTTCACTACTATGTCGACTTTTAGCTACGAGTCGTTTAGATTATTAGAATCTAGGGATTTTTTTTACTTGGCTCTCAACATTATAGGTACTATCTTTTTAACTATGTTTGCCGTATATATAGGTAAGGTTTTAGTAATAACGTTGGGAGGAGTTAAATGAAAAAAGAATCTGAGGCAACACTCCTTAGGATTTTTATTGGTGAATCTGATAGATATGAAGGAAAACCATTACATAGATACCTTGTTGAATTATTCATAAAAGAAGGATTGGCAGGCGCCACAGTATTAAGAGGTGTAGAAGGATTTGGAAAAAATAGCAGATTTCGTACCACCGCTATTTTAAGATTATCAACAGATTTGCCTATAGTAGTTGAAGTTGTCGACTTAAAGGAGAGAATTGATAGAATTAAACCGTTACTTAATGATATAATCAAGCAAGGATTGATCACCGAAGAAAAAGTCAGAATTATAATGTACGAAGGTAGCGAAAAAGAAAATATATCCTATAACGAATATTAATTCCAATTAACATCCCCATTAATGATTTCTATTCTAAAATAATTTTAGAGATATACTTTTCAAGTTTCTTAATAAAATAAATATAAGCGCCGAGGAAGTAAGTCTTCCCAAAGGGCAAAATCCCACGGAAAATGTATTTAAATTCGTTACATGTAACGAAATATATGGGCATATATAATGAAAAAAGAAGACTTGAAAATAATCTGGCCCTCCTTGAAAATTCGTTTATATGTGAAAGTAACAAAAGCATAATCAATGAATTCAAAAGCTATCTTATTGCCACAAGAATTGGAATTCTTAGGACTAACAGATATGTGCTTGATCTTAGACTGGTATGCGAGAGGCATAAGGATACGCCATTTTCTGATTGGACATCTAAAGACGTAATAGAAGTCCTTGAAAAGGTCGAAATGACGGACATTGCCGCAAGTTCAAAAAATGAGTATCAAAAGACGCTGAAGAAGTTCTTCAGGTGGCTAAAAGGGGACGATTGGGAAGGCTTAAGGTATATCAAGGGAAATAGAAAAATATACAAGAAACCAGAGATAGTGACCAAGGAAGAAGTATTAAGGCTCATTGAAGCTGCAAATCACCCCAGGGACAAGGTCATGATAGCCCTTCTCTATGAAGGCGGATTTAGGATTGGGGAACTTGCGTCAATAAAGTTTAAGGACATAGAGTTCAATAAATTTGGGGGAAAAGTTAGGGTCAGGGGAAAGACCGGGGAGCGCCTTGTGCCTTTTGTATTTTCAGAATCCTATTTGAAAAACTGGATGCAGATGCATCCAAAGAGAAATGAAAATTCTCACCTCTTTATCAGTCTAGGCCCTGCAAGCTACGGGAAACCCCTTCTTTATGAAAGATATAATCTTATCCTAAAAAATCTAGTAAAAACTGCGGGGATAGATAAGAAGATATCTCCCCACACACTAAGGCACTCAAGAGCTACACATCTTGCCTCAAAGCTCACAGAATCGGAGATGTGTCACTACCTGGGATGGCAGATGGGTTCAGACATGCCAAGGGTCTATGTCCACCTTTCTGGGAGGGACATTGATAAGGCCATCTACAACAAGGTGTACGGGCTTGAAACGGAAGAGCTTAATGAGGTTGATCATCTTCATCCGGTCATCTGCCCAAGGTGTAAGGAAAACTGTGGCCCTACATCGGAGTTTTGCTATAGATGCGGAATGCCGCTCAAAGAGGAAAAGATTTACGAGCTTGAATCCAATACAAAGAAGCTTAGGGAAGAGTTCATCGACATCTCAACAGAAAATGTTGAAATGCTGAAGGACTTGAAGACTGCATTAAAATTCATAGAGCTTATAAAATCAAATCCTGAGATGGCTTCATTGGTCAATGAGAAGGTGAAGAAAAGATAGTTTATTTTTGATATTTTATGATCTCATTTCAGACCAATCAGCATATCCTATTTTCTAAATACTCTCTTCCCTTCTTTGTAATTTCAAGCCTTTTTCTTCTGCCTTCTATGTGGATGACAAGATAATTTTTTGATATAAGCTTTGCCAGATTGCTTTTAATCGTTGGTCTTGTAATCTTCAGAGTTCTCCCGATATCGGTGAGCATGGGCTTATCCCCGACATTGTTTCTGTCCCACACAAACTTTAGAATCCCCTCCATGTTGTTGTTAATATTCCCCATCGAGTGGAGTTCTATTTTTGAAGTCTCTTTTTTAATAACGTATGCATTTTTGTCATCAATAAGCCCGATATCAACGCAGAGGATGAATACCGAGCATTTGATCATGGCTTGCTCCTTAAGAGATTTTAAAAATAAAAGAGTGTTTCTGTAATCAGACCTTGCTTCCAGATATTCTATGTCATCTATCAACACAACGCTTTTTCTTTCGATATCTCCTATGGCAAGATCAATGCAATTGTACTCCGGAGGAAGCGAGCCCGAAACCTTCTGATTTGAAATCCAGTAAAACTTGAAATTTAAATCGACAGCTTTTCTAAAATAATCCTCTGATTTTGAGGATATAATGATCCCGGCATACCCGCATGAAAGAAGGTCTCTAAATGCGTCAAGAGCCAGCGCCCTTTCATTTTCCTCCGCATGGTACAAGACGGTGTCTTTTAGATCGTATTTTAAAAGCTCCTTTAATTTTTCTTCATCAGCCTTCCTTTTTTCAGTCAGGTCTTTTGCAATTGTCAGAATAAGCCCCTTGTTGTTAAGTTTAATATGTTTACTCTTGCAACTGACAAAAATTATGCTTTTGTCCTTTCTTCTTAGCTCAGCGCTAAACTCAATATACTCTTTTTTCAGGATTTCTGTTAAGATCTTATTTACAATTTTAGAATATTTATCCGTTAAAATATCATTCGGGGCAAGCGATAGAATCTCCTCTTTTGAATACCCTAGAATAATTGAAGCCTCTTTATTTGAATTGATTAAACAGCCTTTTTCATCTGTTAAGAATATGGACACATCTGCGTGATCAAAAATAGCTTCCCATTTTTTCTCGGCCTCGAGTAATCTATCTTCAAAAGTTTCCGGCGCAATTTCCTCAATATATGTTCCAGACAACTGTCTTTTCTCATCATTTTCATATCCCAAGGAAACAATACCTTTATCCTCCATAGCGTTACCCCTACTTTATCTTGTAGAAGTATTTTCCATATATTTAACAATATGGAAAAAATTAGGGAAAATATGGAAAGCCTAAAATTTATGTTTGTCTTTTCTTTACGAATTGACCCAAAAACTTTACATATTTTACATTAAACTTTCCAAATTGTTATATAATATGTAAAGTCGATAGTAGAAATTAATTATCGAGGTGTATTTATGATAAGCAAGACAAATATAATAATAATCAAAAACTCAAACCCAAGTAATCTAAAAACAAATATAATGATCACAAAGGCCACCAATAAATTAGGCTATTTTTTTGAAAAAGGAGATGAGAATAAATGAAGAAAGCATCAATAATTATCTTGATAATGTTGTTTTCAATTTTAGCGCCATTTGATTTTTCTGGCCTTAATTTTAGCTTTGCATTTGGAGAAGAGGCAAATGCATCTGTTCAAACTAACAATTTACCAATGGCAGTTGACGATTTCTACCAGACGGATGCGAACACGCAGCTTACAGTTGCAGCCCCGGGTGTTCTAGGAAACGATTCAGACCCCGATGGTGATGCTCTACTTTCTGCAAAGCTGGCAGATCCTGCGAATGGCATGGTATCTATGGGAACGGACGGACGTTTCATGTATGTTCCTAGGGCAGACTTCACAGGCACGGACAGCTTCACATACACAATCTACGATGGCAAAGGCGGCAGCGCTACAGCGACTGTAATTATCGCTGTGGCATCAAACGCTACTGAAGAAAAACAGGTATCTGAAACAGTACCTCTAGAGAATGAAACTAACTCAAACTCATCAGATAAAAAAGATAGTAACGGAACAACAACTGACAATAGCTCAAACAAAGACAAGGAAAAGAAGGACGCCAATCTTTCCGATGAAGACAAACCAAAGTTTGTCGGAGAGTATGGGGCAGATGGCCAGCCGAAAACGGTCCTTTTGGCAACTGGC
>JBDKUY010000006.1:0-6670 GCA_039679445.1 Methanofastidiosum sp.
AGATGAGTCCGCCATGGAGCTCTACATAATGTTTGGAAATTGAAAGCCCAAGCCCTGTACCGCTATAGGCTTTAGTCTCAGAGCTGTCAATTTGCCTGAACTCATCGAATATTATGTCTAACTCCTCCTTTTTGATCCCTATGCCTGTATCTTCAATTTCTACCCTTACGTGGTCATCTATTTTAAAAGCCCTTACTGCAATCTTTCCTTGGTCAACATTGAATTTTATGGCGTTTGTCAAAAGATTTAGTAAGACTTCAATGATCTTGTCCTCATCGGCAATGACATTCTCGACATCCCGGACATTTAATGAAATCCATATATTCTTATCCTTTGATAAAGGTGAAACTATTTTTAAAGTTTTATTGATTGCATCCTGTAAATTAAACTCCGTAAGATAAAGCTTTGATTTTCCAGCATCAAGCCTTGATAATTCTAGGATGTCATTTATAAGTTTCAAAAGGATCTCACCATTTCTCAAAATAGTTTCAAGGTAATCGGCCTGCTCCTCATTTAGCTTGGCCTCATTTAATACTACTTCTGAGAACCCTATAATTGATGTAAGTGGAGTTCTAAGCTCGTGTGTTATGTTTGCTAAGAATTGTGATTTTAGTTTGTTCGCCTCTGATATCTTTTTGTTCAGCTCTACTAGCTCCATATTGGTCTCAGATAACTTTTTGTTAGCCTTCTGGAGCTCAAGTGTTCGTTCTTTAACCTTTCTTTCAAGGTCTTCATAGGATTTTTTGAGGTCCTTTGACATTTCCACAAAGGCCTTTGCAAGTTCTCCTACCTCATCCTCGCTATTAATATCAATCTTTGGATTTAAATCCCCTTGAGCAAGGCTTCTTGATGCATAGACAAGCTTTCTAAGTGGCCTTGTGATTCTATCCGCCATTATAACCCCAAAGAACACGGCTATGATAATTGTTGACATTACTATAAGAATAAAGCTATTTTCAAAAATGGATATCGGCTCAAATAGTGTTTCTGTTGAGTATGTCACCACAACAATCCAGAAGTTATTTTTGTCAGTTGAAGATGGGAAAACTGGTGAATATGCGATTATCTGATCTGTGCCTTCTGAGATTGTACCGCTTGTTCCGGATAGTATCTTTAGAAATCCTTCGGCCCTATACTGGTCAATAAAGCTTTCCCCGGCATAGAAAGGATTGGATAAGCTTGACGTTCCAACCTTCGAAATGTAATAACCCTGTTTATTCAAAATGAAGGTGTTTAGGTTTGACCTTGTAGAAAGCTCTAATATGGGGCTCAACACCCTCTGTGCGGGAAAACTGATAAGGACAATCCCTCTTTTGATACCATTTGAGTCAAAGACTGGTTTAGCATAACTAACGATTAGGTCCCCCGACTCTGTTGTTATGGTGGATGTGAGGTCAAGAGAAGAAACATAAAGCTGACCTTTGGTAAGGGTCATCGTCTTTTGAAAATACTCTTCGTCTGAAACATCGTAAAGTGCTGAGGTTGTTGCAATAAAGGTCTGATTCCAATTATATACTACCTTTACTACCTCTTTTCCAGATTCATCAATATAGACAACACTTGAGTAGGCTTTTTTGGAATTTGTAAAGTTATAGAACTCTTCTATAAGACGTTCCCTATATGTTATATATTCAATGACCGATTTCCTGTTCTTGGCATCAGCCAAAGCTCTTAATGATGCAGACTGACTCAAAAAATCAATGTCACTTTCAGCAACACCCAGAGATTTTTCTATCTCTTTTGCAGTAATCTCTGCCTGCTGCTCAACGACCTTTAAGGCATCATTTTCGAGATAATCAATCGTAAAATTAATACTGTAAAAACCAATAGCCATAACTGGTACTAAAAGTACTATAAGATATGTAGCTATGAACTTGTTTCTAATTCTTCTCAAAAAAGGTATACTTACCATCTACCAAGACCCTCTTATTCTAGTACTCCTTCGTGGTTTTTAAATCTTGTTGGGGATTTATACTATATAGTATTATTTTTTTATTTCCTTTCATCTAATGTAATTATATTTATATTTAATTAGTTTATCTTTATATATGAGAAATATCTCCAAATTGTAAAGGTGACATTTTTGAAAAATCCGGCCTGGGAAAACATTGGTTCAAAGTACGCCCATACTACAATGGCGCATCCCTGTTTTAATGAAAAATCGCATTTCACAGTGGGAAGAATTCATCTGCCAGTTGCACCAAAGTGCAATATTCAGTGTAACTACTGCACCAGAAGCATCAACAAGTGCGAGTTTAGGCCTGGTGTTTCTGCGTGCATCATGAGCCCACAAGAGGCACTGGATAGATTAGAGCAGGCCTTGAAAGAGACTGAAAATCTAAAGGTTGTGGGCATAGCAGGGCCGGGCGAGTCACTTGCAAACGATGCCACATTTGAAACGTTAAAGCTCATAGATGAAAAATATCCAGAACTCACAAAGTGCCTTTCAACTAACGGGCTAATGTTAAAGGAGCGGGCAGGGGAGCTAGCAGAGCTAGGGGTTAAGACTGTTACAGTCACGGTAAATGCTATAGATGAAGAAATAGCGGAAAAGGTCTATGCCTGGATTAACCTTGATAAGGAAATCCTCAAAGGAAAGGATGCGGCAAGAAAACTTCTCGATAGGCAGTGGGAGGGTATCCTCGCTGCAAAGAAGGCGGGCATGCTTGTAAAAATTAACTCTGTGTTAATTCCTGAAATTAATCTTAATGAGATAGAAAAGATAGCCCTTAAAGGGAGGGACTATGGTGCTGACCTCATGAATCTAATCCCCTTAATCCCGTTAAACATGTTCAAAGAGCTAAGGCCGCCTACCTGTGAAGAGATTTCCGGGGCTAGGGCAAAGGCGGAGGAATATATGCCACAATTCAAGCTCTGCAAGCAGTGCAGGGCTGACGCTGTTGGAATACCAGGACACGATAGTGACTACCATAAGGAAAAAAGGCTTGATTCGGAGTATTTCCACGGCTAGTTAAGTTTTTAAATTGATTTATATTTTTTTCAAAGGAGGTGAATGCATTGATAACAAAGGATATGTCAATAGAGGAAATAGTAGAGCAATACCCAGAAACAGTTCCTGTCTTTATGGCACACGGGCTTGGGTGCATTGGGTGTGCAATTGCCCAGTTTGAGACTTTAGAGGAAGGGGCAATGGCCCACGGGATTGATGTTGAGGTACTTGTACAGGATCTAAACAAATCAGTAAAAAATTAATTTTTTATTTTAAATATCTTTTTACAAATAATTTAAAAAGAACTAAACTAAGTTTTCTCTAATGAAGGCATTAAAGCTAAAGGATGGAGTCTTTTGGGTTGGGGCTATAGATTGGAACCCACCTAAGTTTGGATATTCCCTTTCAAAAGGCACCACGTATAACTCCTATGTAATTCTAGATGAAAAGACTGCTTTAATTGATACTGTAAAGCATGGATTTACCCAAGAAAATATCTCAAGGATAAATGACGCCACTAACACATCTGATATAGATTACGTCATAATCGGAAACTATCATATGGATCATTCCGGGAGCCTTCCTTTCCTTATGAAGAGGGCAAAAAATGCAACTATTCTTGCAACAAAAGAATCCAAAAAGGCAATTGAGAAGTATCACGGAGGAGAATGGAATTTTGAGATTGTAGGGGATGGTGATTGCCTAAATCTTGGGAAAAGAAAGCTCTTATTCACTGAATTTGAAATAAGTGGAAATGATATACTCCTGACTTATTCAGAACACGATAATATTCTTTTTTCCGAAGACCTTTTTTCTCAGAACGTCGCATCTAAAGATAGGCTCGATTCAGCAAGTGAAGAGCAGGAAAATGATGCACTTTCCTATTTTGTTAATTATCTACTGCCACTTCAAAGACTGCCTGATCCAGATTTCAATGGCATAGATATTTTAGCACCAAATCACGGGGTTATTTGGCATCAAAACACAGGTAAGATCATTAAAAAATATCAAAGCTGGATTAAAGGCGAATCAAAAAACAAGGCCACAATACTGTATTCAAGTATCTGGAGAGGAACTGAAAAGATGGCTTATGCAATAGCTGATGGAGTTTCAAACACAAACATTGATACCGAGGTAATAAACTATGAAACTTGCGATCCAGGATACATCTTAACAAAGCTCTTTGAATCCAAAACAATTGTAATTGGTTGCCCATCTCTTAAGGGAGGCGTGCCGCCTGAACTTTCAAAAATTATATCTTTAATTGAACTATCAGGATTAAAAAATAAGTATTTGGTGCTGTTTTCATGCTATGCGGATATGGCTAGCCCTATCAATCATCTATTAAAATTAGTTTCAAAGATTGATTTTGAATTAATTGATAATCCTCTTGAAGTTCAATATGCGCCAAGTGAGAAGGAATTAACACTCTGCTTTGAGCTAGGCAATAGACTAGGCGAAAGGACTAAAAATAAAAAAGGATAATAGGATATTATGGAAAAAGATGAGAGGGTAAAAATAATTGAAACTGCAATCGAAGCAGAAAAGGAAACATTGAGGACTTACATCAAGTCTGCAATAAAAGTTTCAAATGTTGTCGGGAAGAATATGTTCTTAAAGCTGGCGCTTGATGAGATGAAACACCGGGAAATCTTAGAAACTGCACTAAAAACTCAGCTTGAAGGAGGAAAGTGCATATTTCACGAGGTAGAAAAAAATGAGGTCACTAAGATTGTCCCAAATGTTGAACAGGAAATAGATAAGTCAGTTAATCTTGGTCAGGATGACCTCGCTGTTCTGATGCTGGCCCAAAAAGTTGAGAAGAACGGGATAGAATATTATAAAAATTGTATAAAAAATTCCTGGGATGAGGAAGCAAAAAAGATGTTCTCATACCTTGTAAAGATGGAAGAAGAACATTATTCCCTGATTCAGACGCAAATTGATTATATTGAGGGAACAGGATATTGGCTTGGGATACGAGAATTCACCCTTGATGACTAGCTATTTGAAATCTCTTATCAGAGATTCTATGTCATCAAATCTTACCTTCTGCTTGCAAAGAGATGGCAGATAGATAGCAGCTTTGCCGGAGTTTGTAGCTGTTTTTTCGTACATCTCCTCAATAGGTGTCACAACCATGCAAGTGTCTGCTAAGAGCTTTGCATACTTTTCTATTTCCTGTGCTATACCTGTTCTTTCAAGCTCATTTTTCACATATCGTGAAGTGCATATCCAAATATCGCCCTTGAATCTTCTGCCTTCCTTTTTGAAGAGGTCTAAAGCCTCCTTCACTTCGCCAACTGAACAATGGGGGCAGCCTATGCAGATGAGCTCCATATCGTCAGAAGAATTCAGCTTGCACTTGCTTTCTTCAATCTCTTCTTTCCCCACTTCTATTTTCTCTAAGCTATCATCGATGGCTTTACCGTATTCGGGTGTCAAACCTTCAACGTGGTATAGTGCAACTGAGCCAGAAGCTGCCATAGAAGCCCCTAAAGATTTTAGCTTGTCAGAGTCTAACTCTAAATTTTTGAAGTAAGGGATCTTGTTTCCAATAGTTGAGCCAACATAATTTCCCAAAGCGCCGACATCAGAAAAAGATTTTATGCTTGCCTTAACATCAATTATTATCCCAGCTTTTCTATTCTTTTCAAGATGCAAGCCATAGTTCGGAGTCTTTCCTATTATGCTTGAGGCAAGAGAAGAAGGCCCACCTTCCCTATTGCTCTTTGCACCGAGCACTGAATTTGCAAAAGACACTGCAGAGGATTCGCTCCATGCAACATGCTCTCCGCAATTTGGTCTATTGCCAATCAGATAGGGGGTACATGTACAGCTACAGTCAATTCCCATCTTTAGGTAGGCATCAAGGATATCAAGCTGCTTTTCCGCAAACTCTCTTTTAATGCCCATCCGTTGCCATTCTCTAGAATCCATACCTATGGGATTCAATGTGGCTTTTACCTTAATCTTAGAGCTCCTTGCAAACTCTGAAACAAAAAAAAGACCGGCATCGCCTATAGTCTTGTAAGAGGCACCTGCTATCTGGCATGATGAAACAGGGATTAGCTTATCGGCACCATAGATATCGCCTAGTGAGGCTAAAATCTCCATAGACTTTTGCGCAGCATACCCTTCCTCTCCATTTAATATGCGCTCCTCTTCATTAGAAAGGTACATACTCTATACTATTTTTACAGTGTTATAAATCTTTGGAAAGTATTATAGGCTAAGTACTTGAATATGTGTCATAGAAAATATGTCTAAGATAAATCTCCGCGCTTTCTTTCATCATAAATCACAACTAAATCTTTCATGACTTTATCCTTAATATAAGAGCTTAAATTTCCCTCTGTGACAAGATCTATCTTTTTACCCAAAACATCGGCCAAATCGAGCTCTATTCCAACCATTTCGAATAGACTTTTTACTTCGCTAAATTCTACCAGAACATCAATATCGCTATCAGGCCTATTTTTACCGCCGTGCTTTGTTAGAAAAGAAACAAGTGTTTTGTTTCTTTCTGAAGGATTCATAAATCATTATATGTTAGTCTTGTATTTATGCATAATGGTTTTATTTAGTTAAATCCTCTCTGCTCTTTCTTCTTCATATAGAGCGTCCTAAAGCTTCCTATCTCAGCGTAGTTTACACCATGTGGCACATACTTGCCTTGGTGTAGATACTTCCACCAGTGGACAACAAATCCTCCAACAG
>JBDKUY010000007.1:0-40345 GCA_039679445.1 Methanofastidiosum sp.
GACAAGAGGCGCTTTGGCTGGAAGATAGAGCAGAAGCGCACAGGCAGAATATATTCTGCTGTCGCCTGCATCGCCCTCTGGCACAATCTATTAAATCTAAATGCAGGTTAATTATGTCCCACAGCCCTTAATAGAGAAACTTATAAATAATCATGACGACTAATAAAGACGGGGATAAAAAATGTCGAAAGTTGAGGTAAATATAAATGGAAAACAAATAGATTTGAATCCGTTTGTCGAGGAATTCATAAAAAATACTGTGAAGGGTATGGTGTCTTCTTTAAGGGGTTATGAAAAAGGAAAAATAAAAATTGAGATAGGGGATTAAAAATGGTATCTGCATTAATAGTTTATTATTCGAAATCTGGCAACACCAGAGAAATGGCTAACATGCTTGCATCATTTTTGAGAGATGAACAAATCGATGTTGAGGTCAGAGATGTCCTTGAAACATCGCCAGACTACCTATTAGATTATGATGGTATTATACTCGGCTCTCCGACTTATTATGGGGACATGGCAGCTGAAATGAAAGAACTTATAGATAGGAGTATAAAATACCATGGTGAGCTTTCTGGAAAACTTGGGGGGGCTTTTACCTCAAGTGCATATATTGGTGGGGGTAATGAAACAACACTACTCTCAATTCTCAAAGCCATGATGATTCACGGAATGGTTGTTGTAGGGGTCCATAATGCTGACCATTATGGTCCAGTGGCAATAGGCGCACCAGATGAAAGGACCGAAAAACAATGCAGGATTTATGCTAAGAAATATGCAGATACTCTAAAAAGTCTTAAAGGCTTCGATATAGTTGAATAATCATGGAAGTACCAGATAACTACGGCGGAATTGAGGAGAACTACTCAAATTATGAGGGTTCATATTTTGTCGTTTTATCCGTACCTTTAGAAAAGACAGTTTCATATAAAGGTGGAACCTCTCTTGGGCCTAAAGCGATTATTAACGCCAGTCAAAACATGGAACTTTTTGATGAAGAATTTTTTGTTTCTCCCTGTACATTGGGTATTCACACAAAAAATGAAATTAATTGTAATCAAGCAATGGAAAAAGTAATGCTCGAAATTGAAGAAGAGTCATTCAAGATCCTAAATGATAAAAAATTCCTTTGTGTCCTTGGGGGAGAACATTCGGTTTCTCAAGCCCCAGTAAAAGCTGCCAAAAGAATGTACAAAGACATATCTGTTTTACAGTTTGATGCACATTTAGATCTAAGAGATGCGTATCTTGGTGATAAATATAGTCATGCCTCAGTAATGTCAAGAGTAGGAGAAGATGCCCCAATTGTTCAAGTTGGCATAAGGAGCTTCTCAGAAGAAGAGTATGACAAAATAAAAAATGGGAACTACAATATCTTCTATGCAAAAGATATACACGACAATAAAAGTTGGTTTAACAGAGCTATTGAGAACTTATCAGATAATGTTTACATAACTTTTGATATCGACGCATTTGATCCCTCAATTATTCCTGGAACAGGAACACCTGAACCCGGAGGTCTCTCATGGTACCTTGTATGTGACTTCTTGAAAGAAGTATTTTTCAAAAGAAATGTAGTTGGCGTGGATATTGTCGAAGTTGCACCTCAAGAATCGTCTTCAGTTTCAGAATTTGTTGCAAGCAAACTTCTATACAAAATGATGACTTACAAGTACATAAAAATAACATAATAATTCGGCCTAAAAATAGAAATCACGGCTTGAATTTGGCAATAAAATGCAAAATCATCTATTTAGTTTATTATTTTATATTTATTTTAATGTTATTTTTTGCAGTTTGCACTTAAAACAAACAAAAGATTTTTAAATCAGTTTTTAATCTCTTAAAACAACTACCCTATAGAGGTAAGAGAAATATTTTGGAGGAAAATAAATGTTGAACTTAGAGTCTTTAATATCAATTCTTGAAGCTTGTAAAAAAAACAATATCGCAGAGTTGGTAGTCAGAAAGGATTCCGTTGAGATTAGAACTGTTGTTGCCAGTGGAAGTGCCGCTGTTCATGCTGCTCAGCCTCAAATTTCTATCCCTGCTGCAATGACGTCTGCAGGAACTGTTGAAGAAACGTCAGCACCTGTTGCAAAGGAAGCACCAAAGGCAGCTGCATCTTCAAACATGATTGAACTTACAGCCCCAACACCAGGAGTAGCTTATGTATCTCCCGGAACTACAATTGATAAGAAACCACTTCCAAAGGAAGGGGATATAGTCGAAGCAGGACAAGTTGTAGCACTTGTTGAAGCTATGAAGATGTTTAATGAAGTAACAGCACCAAGGAAAGCAAGAATTACAGAAATTAAAGTAACAAATGAAACTCTTGTCAAAGTTGGACAGGTACTAATGCTTCTTGAGCCTCTCTAAGCTGGGTACTACCTAATAAGGTGATACTTATGGAAGATGTAAACTACCTAAGGGATATATTCCAAACACCCGGCAAAGTGTCAGGTATACCCCATGACGATAGAATAGAGAGAGCAAAAAAGGGATGGGACAAAAAAGGTGAAGATACCCAAAAAAGATTGTCTGAAGCAAAGAGATTTGTTAAATCAGGTACAAAAATCGTTGATCCAGCAGATGCTGTAGCTCTTTTAGAAACTGTCATTAAACCAGGAGATAGAGTTGCAATTGAAGGAGACAATCAGAAGCAGGCTAACTTTCTAGCAAAAGCTTTTGCAAAGGTAAGTCCTTCAAAAGTAAATAATATTCACATGGTACAATCTGTACTTGCTTTACCAGAACATTTAGATGTTTTTGATAAAGGTATAGCCTCAAAAGTTGATTTTTGTTATTCAGGCCCTGTAGCAACAAGACTTGCAAGTATGGTAATGAATGGTAAGATAACAATTGGTGCAATTCACACATACATGGAATTGTTTGCCAGAACTTATCTCGACTTAACACCAAAAGTTTGTCTAGTTGCGGCAAATGCTGCAGACAAGGAAGGAAATCTTTACACAGGATTCAACACAGAAGAAACCCATTCAATAATTGAAGCTACTAAATTTAGGAAAGGTATTGTAATAGTACAAGTCAATGAGATTGTTAACAAAGTACCTCGTGTAGATATACCCGGCGGTTGGGTTGACTTTATTATACCCACTGAGGATCCATATTACATTGAGCCTCTCTTTACACGAGATCCAAGATTAATTACTGAATCTCAGATATTCATAGCTATGATGGCTTTAGTTGGAGTCTATGCAAAATACGAAGTTAAGACTCTAAACCACGGTATAGGTTTTAACACCGCAGCCGTTGAACTTTTACTGCCAACATTCGGAGAAGAGATGGGATTAAAAGGAAAGATTTGTACACACTGGGCATTAAATCCACACCCAACAATGATACCTGCTATAGAATCAGGATGGGCTGAAACCTTCATGCCATTCGGTAGTGAAGTTGGAATGGAGAAATATATTATGGCAAGACCAGATATATTCCCAATAGGTCCTGATGGAACAATGAGATCAAACAGAGTAATGTCACAGGCCGCTGGTCATTATGCTGTAGATGCATTCTTTGGTTCAACTCTTCAAATTGACCAATTTGGTAACAGTGCCGCTGCCACTGCTGGAAGAATTCCAGGTTTTGGTGGAGCACCTAACATGGCATGCAACGCACCAGGTAGAAGGCACCCGTCAAAAGGATGGCTCATGGCTTCAAAAGAAGATGGTATGAGAGAATCATTAATTGGGCCAATATACAGAGGAAGAAAACTAGTTGTCCAAATGGTTGAAACATTTGGAGAAGGAATGGCACCAGTATTCTTAGAAAAATTAGACGCATTCAAACTACAAGCCCAGGCCAAATTCGAGATACCCCCTATCATGATTTACGGTGACGATATAACACACATAGTTACAGAAGAAGGAATTGCATACATCCACAAATGTAAATCATTAAAGGAAAGAATGGACGCAATTAAAGCAGTAGCAGGCTACACACCTCTAGGACTTGCAGCTGATGAAGCGCAGACTAAGAAATTAAGGAAGGCCGGAGTAGTTATGCTTCCTGAAGATTTAGGCCTATCATTTAATGACGCTAAAAGATCAAAACTTGCTGCAAAGAGCATGAGTGAACTTGTAGAATGGTCTGGAGGTTTATACGAACCACCAGTCAAATTTAGAAATTGGTAAGGAGGATTAATATGTTTAAGAAAGTTCTTGTTGCAAATAGAGGAGAAATTGCCGTAAGGATAATCAGGGCATGTAAGGAAATGGGAATAAAATCAGTTGCTGTTTACTCTGACGCTGATAAAGATGCTCTTCATGTTACACTCGCAGATGAAGCAGTCAATATTGGACCTGCCGCATCAATTAAGAGTTACTTGAACATGATGAATATCATTAACGCCGCAATTGTCACGGGCGCAGAAGGTATTCACCCAGGTTACGGATTTCTTGCAGAAAACTCTAGATTTTCTAAGCTTTGTAAAGCCAATGGAATTAAATTCATAGGCCCCAGTGCAGAATCAATTGATGCAATGGGAGACAAAGCAACAGCTAAAGATACCATGAAGAAAGGTGGTGTTCCAGTAACACCCGGTTCTGATGGAATTATAAAAACAATTGAGGAAGCCAATAAACTCGTAAAGAAGATCGGGGTCCCTGTAATCTGCAAAGCCTCAGCTGGTGGCGGTGGAAAGGGTATGAGACTTGTCAAGTCTGAAAAAGAGCTAGAATCAGCCTTGAGATCTTGTCAAGCTGAAGCACAGGCAGCCTTTGGAAATCCAGATGTATATATCGAAAAATACATAGAACAACCAAGGCACGTTGAGATTCAGATTATTGCTGACCAATATGGAAATGCAATATACCTTGGAGAAAGGGACTGCTCTATCCAGAGAAGACACCAAAAACTTGTCGAAGAAGGACCTTCACCCGCAATATCTCCAGAAATAAGAAAGAAGATGGGTGAAGCTGCAGTTAAGGCAGCACTTGCTGCTAACTATGAGGGCGCCGGAACAGTAGAATTTTTGTTTAACGATAAAGAAAATGATTTCTACTTCATGGAGATGAACACAAGGGTCCAGGTAGAACACTGTGTATCTGAAATGATAACAAACATCGATATCGTAAAGACAGGTATAAAAGTAGCAGCTGGAGAAAAATTACCATACACACAGAAAGACATTGAGATTAGAGGTCATGCAATTGAATGCAGAATCAATGCTGAAGACCCAAATACATTCGTCCCATCACCTGGTGAAATTTCAAAACTTATCCTTCCAGGAGGGCCTTTTGTTAGAGTCGATACAGCATGTTACCAGGGGTACCAGATACCGCCATATTATGACTCTCTTATTGCAAAATTGATTGTGTGGGGAGAAGACAGAAACGAGGCAATCGACAGAATGTACAGGGCACTTGATGAATTTATTGTAGATGGTATTAAAACAACAATTCCATTCCACAAAAAAGTCATGAAAAACCAGATATTCAGAGGAGGAGTTTTCCACACCGACTTTATTGAAAAACACATGGACAATTCAAAGAATGGAGGGGACTAAATGGCATTAACTGAATTGAACTATGAATTTAAGCCTGAAACTCCTAAAACAATAAAGGACGAATGGTCCCACATTGGTGTTGTAGCCAGTGGGGATCTTGAAGTCTTGATTGAAAAGGAAAACGCCCTCAAAGGAAAAATTAAAATCCACATTTTAACGACAGTCGTTGGTTTTGATGACGTTTGGGAAACAGTCGTTAAGAAATTCATCGATAAATCTGGACTCTCAGGAGTCAAAGTCAGCATAAATGACAACGCAGCAACCCCCGCAGTAGTTATTAGAAGACTTCAGCAGGCAGTAGACAATGGAGGAGGTCTCCAATAAGGTGATTTTATGAGAATAAATTGGGAAGATCTTCAGAGTAAGAGCTTTTACCAAGCAACTGCTAGGGAAAGAGCTTACGGAATGGTAGATAAAGACACTTTCAAGGAATTTCTAGGTCCAAGAGATAAAATGACAAGTCCACACTTATTGATTCTTGGAGAGGCTGTTGAATTCGACGATGGAATTACTGTAGGTGTTGGTAAGATAAAGAAACACCCAGTATTTGTAATATCTCAAGAAGGAAAGTTCGTTGGTGGAGCACTTGGCGAAGTTAACGGAGCTAAGATGGCCTACACAATGAAATTGGCCCTTAAAACTTATGAAAAGATGAAGGAAAAGTACGGCTCAGTACCAGACGACAGAAAACCAATATGCATAGTCTCATTTGACTCGGGAGGAGTAAGACTTCACGAAGCAAACGCTGGACTTTTAATGCACTCTGAATCAATGGAAACTATCTGGGAGCTTCAAAACAAGGTACCATACATCGCAATAACAGGCAGCACAATAGGTGCATATGGCGCACAGGGATTCGTTTGTTTAAGTGCAGACGTTGTCCTAGCAAACGACTTTGGAAGAATAGGACTTACTGGTCCTGAAGTTATCCAGCAGGAAGTAGGAAAGGATGAATTTGATGCCTCCGACAGAGCCCTAATATGGAGGACAATGGGAGCAAGATCAAAATACATCCTAGGAGATGTTGACTACTTACTAAAGGATACAATTGGCACATTCAGAGACACAATTGTTAACATTGTCGATGAACCTATGAGTAAGATTTCAAAGACAAGAAAAGTTGGTTCACCACAACTTGTTGAAGAAAATCTTGAAGTAGTAAAGCTTGCAGCTGAAAAACAGATAAAGGACTCAAAGGACCTCTGGAAGATATATGGAAATGAAAATGTTGACCAGATACCAGAGATGCCACAGGAAAAGTTTCTTTCAGTTGTAAAAAGAAGGCCAAGGAGGATTTAAATGGTAACATCACTAATCGGAAAGACAGAAGAAGCAATTCAGATGATATTTGACAAGGATTCATTCCAAGAAAATGTTATTGGAACTACACGTCTAGATCCAGAGCTTGCACCTCCAGTAATGGTAGGTCAAGCAATGTTAGACGGAGAAGTATGCTCAGTTCTCGCAAATAACTCAAGGAGACCAAATCCCAGATTTAGAGTTGTTTACAGCGGAATCTTGGGAATGGAAGAAGCTTACAAATTCTCTCAGGCAATGTACGCTACAATAGATGCAGACAAGGACAGACCAAAAGACAAGAAGAGACCAATTATCCTATTAATAGACACTCCAGGAAACAGTCCAGGAAAAATAGAGGAAATTGTCGGGATGACAAAAGGAACAGCTTCCTACCAGTTTGCTATCGAAGATGCAAGATTGGCAGGGCATCCTGTAATTGGAATGATTATAGGAAGAGCAGTAAGCGGTGGATTCTTATGCCACGGGCTTCTTTCAGACAGAATTCTTGCACTTCCAAAAGATTATGGAACAATTGTACACGTCATGCCTACAACAAGCATAGCTGTTATTACAAAGATACCTCTAGAGAGACTAAACGAGCTTGTCAAGACCAATCCAGTATTTGCTTCAGGAGCCGAATTTTTCTATGACCTTGGTGGAATAGATGACATGGTAAAGAAACCTGAAGATATGAGAGCATCAATCATAAAGACAGTAAAGGAAATCAGAGAGCTTAAAAAGCAGGGTAAGGACGACCAGCTTGGAATTTGGCACAGAGGAGAAGTCGGTGCACAAAGAGGCGGCAGAACAAAAAGAATGGAAGCCATCAAAAAGATGCAAGAAGAATACGAAAAGATACTACCTGAGCTTTTATAATAATTTCCTTTATTTTAAATTTTTTTATTTAGAGGAATAAAAATGGAAAAAAAACCAAATCCTTATTTTGAGGAATTAAAAGATAGTGTTGAAACCTTTTCTACTGTTCCCTCTTTTGATGAAATGAAACGTAGAACACTTGCTGATAAGGGCATAAATGGCCCAACTGCAGCACATGTTATAGAAGAAGTACATACACCCCTAAACTATGCGTACATCACCTTCACAACAGGAACAACTGCCTGGCAAAACCTAGTTGGCATAACACCAAATGAAAAAGAATACCGAAAAAATGTAGGTAAAAATGCATTAAAAATGGCTGGAGTAAAAGAAGGCCATAAAGCAATGTTTTGTTATCCCCCCCTATTAAATGCAATAACAAGAAACGCATTGGAAGAGATGGGTGTAACATGGACATTTCTCACTAAATCATCCAGAGATTCTTTTCTAATGGATCTATATTACAAGGAGCCAAATGTAATATTTGGTGAATCTTCATTTCTTAAAGCTTCATTACAAGACGCTATAAAATTGAATGTTGCAGAAGACCTCCCAAAAGTAGATATAGTAAATTGTATAGGTACTCCCTTAGATTTAGAGGCTGCTGATTTAATACATGACATTCTTGGAGCTAGAGTCAATGACATATATGGTACCCAGGAATTTGGTTGGATAACAATGAATGGAAATCCTGTGAGGGAAGACATTGAATTTGTAAGATCTGATGTAGGGCATGATTTCAAAGAAGCTGTAGTGGGTGGCCTTCCAACAGGGGATAGTTTTCCTGTAGTGGAATCTGGTCATGCGCTTGACAAAAATGGAAAGATAATTACCTATATGAGGGCTAGAACCCAACCTGATTATGAAATTTACGTCAGAGAAACAACATTAAATGCGAAACAAACAATTGAGAGGGCATGCCGAAGCATTTTGAGAATAAAATCCAAGGTAGCAAAAGTCCCCGAGGATGTTATCCTAAACTCCAATAGAACAGTCCTAGAACTTAAACCTTCAATAATCCCTAAGGGTTATGAAGAGAATAACGAGCCAGTAATTATAGAAGGGCCTGTTAAGACAAAGATGTTTGACTTACTTGTTCAGGCACAGCTTGACTACCAAACTTTAAGCGTCAAGGATCCATGCTGGGTCAAGGATAGGTAAATCCGAATATGATTTTTCATAGGCATGACCTGGTGTTTTCCGACTGGAAAAAAATAGATACCTCAACAATTCAAAATGAGGATTTTAAAAAACTTATACTTCAGAATATTCTCCCTGGAATTGTAAGGCGAGAAGAGATTGATGTCACTCAAGGCGATAACTTCTATTCTGAAAAAGAAACGGTCTTCATTGGTTTTGTTTATCCCTATACCGAGAACGGGAGAAGACTTAGATTCGGATCATCTGTTACTGGAAATAAAATCACGAAGCTAATAACGCCCTATGAAATTACAAATTTTAAATTTAAATCCAGAACACCTGCACTGTCGGCATTATACAACATAAAAAATGAATTTAAGGTAGGTGTCTGGGGCTCAACATCTCTTGAAATTATCACAGGATTACCTTACACCCATGATATGTCTGACTTGGACCTAATCGTGAAAAACTATGCTCCAGATGAGCTTATTGGCCTCTTATCTTTATGCAACGAGATTGAGTCTAGAATGGGGATTAAGATTGATGTTGAAATTCATCTTAGATCTGGTTATGGCATAAACCTTAAAGAGTATGCATCCGAAAGCGATACATTGCTTGGGAAAGGATTAAGAGACGTTGTATTGATAGATAGAAAGAGCATTGAGGCATATTTATGAAAAAAGTAGACTTACTGGGGGAACTTGCAACTAGGAGCATCCTTTTAGAGGTATCGACTCACCCAAAACCCGGTCTTGTTACACCTTTTTCATCGGGGGCTCACAGGGATATGGACTTCACACTTTTCTTGAAGAGCACAGCTGTACTGAGCCAAGGATTTAAGGAGGTATCCCACTTTGGTTATAACTATAAAGGGGATATACAAAAGATGCTTCCACCTTTAAGAAAACTTGGGCTGGAAGTTGAAGAGAGGATGTTCGAAGTAACAAACGGCGTCAACACCCAAAAAGGCCTCATATTCCTTTTTTATCTGATACTTGGTGCATCGGGCCATTTATTGAACAAAAGAAGGCTCTCTCCAAAAAATGTTTCCTCTTCAGTTTCAAAGATTACTTCTGGCATAACTGAAAAAGAACTTGGATCAATCAAGAAAGGTAAAAAGACTCTTTCAAAGGGCGAAAATACATTTGTCGCACATGGCATCACAGGGATCAGAGGGGAAGTAGAAAAAGGGCTCCCCACAGTTATGGAACTTGGGTTGCCTGAATTCAAAAAAGCGTATGAGAAAACTCAAGACATAAACAAATCTTCACTTCACGCACTTATTGCCATAATGTCAAGGGCCGAAGACACAAACATCATCTCAAGAAACGGTATCGAAACATACTACGACATCCAGAAAAAAGCAGATGAAATAATTAAAGTGGGCGGAGTTTTAACGACAACTGGGATGTCAAAGATACTAGACCTTGAAATGGATTTTCTCAAAAAAAATATTAGCCCAGGCGGGGCTGCAGACCTATTGAGCGCAACATTATTCTTTTACTTCCTTAGTAAAGAGATATGAGGGATATTTATGGAATTAACACCCCTTCAGACATTAATTATTGCACTTACATTTAGGATCTCAATACCGATAGTACTATTTGTCGGAATAATCTATTTTTATAAAAAGAAGGGCAAAAAATAGAAGTAACTTACTTCCAAAACTCTTCTATTATAAGGGATGCAAGAAAACACAACCCTGAATTTTTTATACCCCAATATTTTTCTATTTGCGGTCTTGCGGCATCTAGGAGTTTTTTCAACTCCTCATTAATCAATTCATACTCGTTACTTGTAAGTTGTACTATGGATATTCGTTTTCCTAGAAATTCCATAATTTTTCCCGCTTCTATCTGGTCTTCTATTTCCTTAATTGAAATCTGATACTCTGCTGAATCTATAGCGCATATAATCTCAAAAAGCAGATTCTTTATAGCGCCACGAGGTATATCGTTATTCATATCAGTCGACCTTAATTCTAATAATAGTTTTCCAATATAGTTTATTAATCTTATGTCTTGATTAGATTACTTATGAGAAATCATTATATATTCTAACTCGTATTATTTTTCGTGACCAGGAATAAAATTATCTTTCCAATAGTTATTCTTGTTTTATTATTCTCCCCTTGTTGTTTGTATGTCGAAGAACCAAAACCTATTCCTATCGAGAATGGAAATTCTCAGTCTATATACGCGGATAAGGAGATTGAATACTTCACTGAAATTGCTCTTGGGACTGAGTATGGCAACAATATCCAGGTTATAAGAAAATGGGATTCAGATATAAGGATAAAAATCAATGGAAATCCAAATGAAAAGGATCTCGAGACCTTGAACCAGGTAATATCAGAAATTAATGAAATTATTGGAGATAAGATTAATGTGTCTATTGTTAACGCAAATCAAAATATCGATATAAACTTTGTTCCATTATCAGATTTTTCTATTTGTAATGCAGCGCCGGGAAACTATGGATATTTTAACTGTAAATGGAGAAATAATGTAATTTACGAATGTAATATCTGTATTGCAACTGAGAATACACTTCTTCAGGAAGAAAGGTCTCATATGATAAGGGAGGAACTAACTCAGTCGCTAGGGTTAATGAGAGATTCCTTGAAATATCGTGATAGTATATTTTACGAAGGGTGGACTCAAACTCAGAGATACTCTGAAATTGATAGAAAAATGATAGGGGTATTATACTCTGAAAGTATAAGGCCGGGCATGGGAAAGAAAGAAATTGAGTTAATTTTAAGAAAATAAGAAATTATTCTCTATTCCAAGCTGTTTTGAAATAAACCAATAGAAACTATTTTAAGTGTTTCATTTATAATCAAAGTATGAACTACAAACTACTATTAGGATGTCTTTGTATAGGATCAGGATTATCTACGCTTTATTACAGATTTACAAATGTTTTGTATTTTGACTTTTTGGATATAGTAATCTTGGCCCTATTATTAGTTGTTGGAATATACTTTATCTCAAAGGGAAGAGAAGAGTCAAAGAATAAAAATAGCTAATTGTAAGTTTAAATTTGATAGAATATATCTCAAATTCATTCTCACATAGGATATGATTTTTTGAAGATTTTGCATCTAAATAGACTAAGCTATATATAATTGATATCCTCTATAGCATGGGTGTAAAAATGTTAGACACATTAGCGATAGGTGGAATGTGGAACGTAGGCATAATAGGCTTGATTGTTCTAATATTGCTAGATGCCATATTCTTATGGATTGGGGTTAAATTTGCAGGAATTGGCGATTCTTCATACTGGAAGGCAATTCTCGGTGTAGTTGTATTAATAGCATTAAGTGCTATACTGGGATCATTTTTCGGTTCTTTAGGGCTCATCGGGACAATTATAAGTTTTGTTGTAGCACTCTGGGTCGTAAAATCCATTTATGAAACATCTTGGTTAAAGGCCTTTTTAGCACTAATACTAGCCTATGTAGCATTTATAGTACTCACAGCCATATTTTCAAATCTGGCAATTTTTTAAAAATTTTTATTTTTTAGAAAAAAGAGAGATTATAGCTCATGAACACATAGTGACTCTGAAGGCTATCTAAAGCATTAGCTAGATGTAATTTGAAATATAAAAAGTTGTAATAAAAATAGAATTAATCTTTCTGGCCGAAACCAAGTATCTTCATGAACTGTTGCATTGGAAGTGATTTTGGCAGAACTTTTAGTGAAATACAGCCACACGGGTAAAATTCATTAATTTCGCCGAAATCTGTTGCAATGAAAACAAATTTTGCCTCAAAGCATTCACCTGGCTTTATTTCAATTTCCGTATTAAATTCTATATTTGTCGATACAAATTCCAAAAAAGACGAAGAACTTCCTCCTCCCAAAAACATAACATATTGGCTGTCAACACCATGATTACATAGTTTTATTGTATATGTAACATACTCCCCACGATGCACTATGCTCTTATCAAAATAACATTCAACTGTAAGGCCATTTGCCGATAAACTAGTAATTCCGACAATACTGCCTAAAAATAATAAAGATATTAGTATAGCAAATATTTTCTTCATAATTAATCACCATTATAGTTAGCTAAAATAAATAATTATTCTATTTAAGCATTTTGCCTAACTTGAATTAAGTTCTTTGTCTATTTCTTATAAGAATATAGTTATTCGAAAAAGAAGTGGAGGGAGTGGGATTTGAACCCACGAACACCTACATGACAGGACTCTGAATCCTGCGCCTTTGGCCAAGCTCGGCAATCCCTCCTTATTATATCACATTTTAGTTTGAGAATCAGACTGTTTTAATCTCTCAACTTCGTTCCAGAGTTTCAATCCTTCCCCGTCGCTTGGTTTTTGATAGTTAATGCCATGTGGTGTAGATTTTCCATTCTCATCAACAGTGACGAATGTTACAAATCCATCTACAAGTTGCTCTCCACTAACTCTTTTGTATATTTTTGTGTATATTGAAAGACTTGTTTTCCCAACATGAGCTAATACCGATTCGATCTGTAAAATATCACCATTGTTTCCTGGTCTAATAAATTTCATACCATGGATTTTGATACAGACAATTCTAGAAGGGTCCCCATATACCCTGGAAGCTTCAATAAAAGCGGCTTCAACAAACCACATTGATGTTACACCGGCAAAAAGAGTGCCGTGATGATTCAAATTCTCAGGTCTAACAAGTTTTGATATTGTAGTAAAATTTGAAGTATCCATAAAATCAACCTTAAAGTGGGGACACAGGGATTTGAACCCTGATCCATGGATTTCCCCATCAAACTCCAGAATTTCTTCATCGGCATTACGCCATCAGTATTCTCTTTCATCCGGAAAGGATTCTGGAGTCCATGATGATGGCCTGATTACACCATGTCCCCTTTGCGAAGCCGGGGGAGGGAGTTGAACCCTCGTGATCGGATCTGCAGTCCGAGGCCGAGCCTCTCGACAACCCCGGCTTAATCAAAATAGCCTTTAAGTATTTTATAAAACTTTCGTTAAATACTTTGAAGGCGAAGAAATGAACTCATTCAACGAAACTTTACTTTCTTGCCCGGATTTTAAGTCACGCAACGTCACATTGTCCTCTTTTAGATCCCTCTCGCCGATAATCAAAAGAGACTTTGCACCTAATTTGTTTGCAAACTTCATCTGATTTGAAAGATTCCTACCCATTATATCAAAATCAACTTTAAATCCATTATTTCTCAAACTGGTCAATACCCTAGAAACTTCCTTTTCAACATCCCCAATAGTTGCAATGAAGAGATCAATCTCAACCTTTTCTTCTGGCCATATGTTCTTTCTCCTCATCATGAGCTCTAGGACAGCATCGCCCATCCCAAATCCAATGGCAGGTATATGTTCCCCCCCAAAAAGCTCTGCAAGATTGTCATATCGGCCGCCACCAAAGAGGGCTCTAAACTCCCTTTTTCTATCATGGACCTCAAAAACCATACCTGTGTAGTAGTCAAGGCCTCTGACAATTGACGGGTCAAAGGTGATAAATTTTTCATAGCCTCTATCATTTAGGTTTTGAGCGATCTTCTTTAGAGATTCAATGACCTTCGATAACTCTTCTCCCTTGTAACTTCTGGATATGTTTTCAATAGATGTAAGGAACTCCCCCTTTGAATTAAGAAAAACTTCTATTTCTTTTATTTGATTACTATCTAATTTGATGCCAGAGAGCATTTCCTTAAAGTCTCTTTCAGTTATCTTTTCCCTCTTGTCAATAATTTTAAGAACATCATGGTAATTTTTTATTCCAAGATCTAATAGAAATTCCTGAAGCATGCGCCTGTCTGATATCCTAACTTCTATGTCTGATTCATCAAAACCTAGGTCGCAAAGTAGTTTTATGGCACAGGATATAACTTCCGTATCCGCTCTAGGGTCTTCAGAGCCGAATATATCAATATTGAGCTGGTAGAATTCACGTAATCTGCCACTCTGTGGCCTTTCATACCTCCATAGTCTTGGTATTGAATACCATTTCACTGGAAATGAAAGCTCCTTTGCCCTGGAAACTAATACCCTGACAACTGAAGGGGTAAGCTCTGGGCGCAAAGAGATCATCCTGCCACCTTTATCCTCAAAGGCATAAAGCTCTTCAATGATCTCTTCTCCACTCTTTATAGAATAAAGTTCAAATAGTTCGATTGCCGGCGTATCTGTTTCAAAAAATCCAAATTCCTCAACACTTTTTTTTATCGATGAAAACACTTTCTTTCTTGCAGCCATTTCATTTGGAAGAAAGTCCCTTGTACCTCTCAAGCGTTCGAACATCTTTGCACCCAAATTAAAAATTTAAAGCAGTTTGTTGATTGATTTCCCTTGCTCTATAGCTTCCCTGATTATTGCCTCCCTTTTAAGAGTTTCTTCAGCAATATGGATGATGTCTTCAACCTTTTCCTTTGGGATAACAACGACGCCATCGTCATCCCCAACTATCCAGTCCCCAGGATTTACTATGACTCCCCCGCAGACTACTGGGGCATTTATTTCCCCAAGTCTTGTTGCAGTACCGGCTCTTGTGACTATGCCACGGCAGAATACAGAAAGCCCTTCACCTTTTATGTTCTTGACATCCCTTATAGCTCCATCGACGACTACTCCACTAACTCCTTTTATTTTAGCCTGTCTAGCCATAAGGTCTCCGAACAGAGAATATTTTGTGATTCCTCCTCCGTCAATCACTAATATTTGACCTTCAGAAATCTCTTCAAGCGCCTTTAGCGCTGTAAGCATATCACCCGGGCAGCATTTTGCAGTGAAGGCAGGACCGCAGATAAAATCGCCTTCTTTTATCGGCTTTATAGATTCATCAACTGAGCCTCTTTTTCTTAGGGCATCATTGATAGAAGCGGTATCCAATGTTTTCAATTTTTTCTCTATCTCTTCCCTTTTCATATCCTACCATCTCCTTTAATCTATACTACTTTATTTTTCTTCAATTCCTCTATCTTATCTTTCGAGTAGCCCAGAATTTTGGACAATACCTCTTCAGTATGCTCTCCCAAAATTGGAGCTCTTACATGAGTTTTACATGGTGTGTTGGATAAATTTAATGGACTATTTGCTGTCTTCATCTTCCCGGCAATTGGATGGTCAAATTCGAATAACATCTTTCTATGTTTGGTATTTGGGTCATTAACAACTTTATCAATTGTATTAACAGGGCCACATGGAATTCCTGCTTTTGAAATTGTATCGACCAGATCTGCTGTTTTGTGCTTTTTTGTCCATTCTTCAATTATCGGTTTCAGAATAAGCTCATTTTTTGATCTTGACTCGTTTGTTTTAAAATTTTCATCTTGTAGCAAATAGGTAAATTCTGGAATTTTATTACAGAAAGTTTCCCACAAGTGATCATTTCCAATACCTATCACAAGATACCCATCTTCTGTTTCAAAAACATCAAATGGAGTAAGACTTGGATGTCTAGAGCCAATTCTTTTTGGTATTTCTCCGGTTACAGTATACCTCACCATAGCATTTTCCAAAACTGCCATTATACAGTCAACCATTGCAGTGTCAATGTATTCGCCCTTCCCAGTTACGTCTCTATTTCTAAGTGAAGAGAGAATACCTATAGCTGTGAATAAACCTGATATTATGTCTGCAAGCGAAGAGCCAACTCGAGTGGGTGGATTTTCTGGATATCCCGTAATACTCATCAATCCGCCAAAAGCCTGAGCAATAATATCATATCCTGGTCTTCCAGGATAAACTGAATCCTGACCAAAACCACATATAGTTGCATATATTATATTGGGATTAATCTTTTTTATTTCTTCATAAGAAAATCCAAGTTTTTCCATAGTTCCAGGTCTATAGTTTTCTGTTATGACATCTGATATCTTGATTAACTCTCTTAGTATTTCCTTGCCCTTCTCTTCTTTCAAGTTTAGCGTGACACTCTTTTTGTTTCTGTTTATACTGATAAAATAAGCGCTTTCTCCATTCTTAAATGGACCAAATTCCCTTGAATCGTCTCCCGAATCAGGCTTTTCGATTTTTATTACTTCTGCACCAAGATCTCCTAAGACCATAGTACAATATGGCATTGCAAGCACATGGCTTAAATCCAATATCCTTACCCCTTCTAATGGCTTCATTTATCCACCCCACTAAAATTAAACAATGAAATTATCACAGCAATTTCCTCAACAGATGGATTGCCATCTATCTCAATTGAGCGACATTTTTTCTTTTTCTCATTATTTTCGTCTATTAAAATATCATTTTTCATTTAATAAACTTTTCCCATTTTATTTAGTATCTATTACAAAGAGAAGTTCGCCCTTTTCAACAATCATTCCTTCATAAACTGGTATCTTTGATAGCACTCCTGCCTCTGGCGCATTGATTTCAGTCTCCATCTTCATTGCGATTAAAGTCATTATAGATTCCCCTTTGACTACCCTTTCTCCAGCTTTCTTTGTTAACTTGAGGACAATGCCCCCTAATAAGGAATCGACATAAACTATGTCGTTTTCTTTTCTATAGTGGCTATCGCTTTTCTTTTTTTGTATCTTCTTTAAAATTGAAACTTCATAGACGGCTTCATCATAAAATACCTGATATTCTCCATCAGCTAACTTTTTCAATTTAATCTGATGTTCTTTATTGTCAACCTTTATTTTGAATTCATCCATGAAAATCAAGCTAGAGTTGCTATTAAGACACCTGCCGCAACAGCGGTACCTATAACCCCTGCAACATTGGGCCCCATAGCGTGCATCAGAAGGTGATTTTGTGGGTCTTCCTTAAGCCCCATCTTTTGGACTACTCTTGCAGCCATTGGAACAGCTGAAACACCTGCAGCACCTATCATTGGATTAATCTTTTCCTTTAGGAATAGATTCATTAACTTGGCAGTTAATACTCCTCCACAAGCAGCTGCAAAGAATGCAACTACCCCCAAAACCATAATTTTCATTGTTTGTATATTAAGGAAATTTGTGGCGTCCATTGTACTTCCAACTGAAAGTCCAAGGATAATTGTAACTATGTTTAAGAGTTCTTCACTTGCACCTTTAGCAAGTCTTTGTGTGACTCCAGTCTCTCTGAAAAGATTTCCGACGAAAAGCATTCCCACTAGGGGGATGGCCTTAGGCACTAACAATCCAGCCACAATTGCGGCTATTATAGGAAAGGCAACTTTTTCTTTCTGCGAAACTGCCCTCATCTGCACCATTTTGATTTTTCTTTCTGCCTTTGTTGTCGTAAGTTTTATTGCCGGAGGTAAGATTAAAGGAACTAATGACATGTAGGAGTAAGCCGCTACTGCAGTGGCGCCAAGTAATTCTGGCGCTAATACTGTTGTAACATAAATTGTAGTTGGACCATCTGCACCACCAATTATGCCTATTGAGCCAGCTTGTTGAGGTGTAAATCCCAAGAATATTGAACCAACTAGTGCTATAAAAACTCCAATCTGAGCGGCAGCACCGAGTAGGAATGTTTTTGGATTTGCCAACAATGGGCCAAAATCCGTTAACGCCCCAATACCCATGAATATAAGACATGGTACAATTTCGTTAGCTATAAGATGTTTTAGGAAGATGCCTAGTACCCCACCAATTGCATCTGGATCAGATATACCTGTCAAAGGGATATTGGAAAGGACACATCCAAATCCTATGGGAACTAATAGCAGCGGCTCAAATCCTTTGTAAATTGCGAGATAAATTAGTATCAATCCTACTATTATCATCGCAATATTACCAAGAGTTATATCAAAAATCCCGCTTGTTGTCTTGAATATTTCAAGAAAGGATGATATTAAGTCGACCATATTATCACTTATCCTACTGTGAAGAGAGTGTCCCCTGTACTAATGGCCTTTCCAGGGCTAACTAAAATATCTCCGATTACCCCCTCTGAAGGGGAAGATATCTCATTTTCCATCTTCATTGCTTCAATTATTAGTACTACGTCACCCACTGAAACTTTGTCCCCTGGCTTCTTTTTTATAGATAAGACAGTTCCAGCCATCACAGCTTTTACGGGCTCTGTTTTACCTGAAGCCGATTTTGAAACTGGAGCAGGTGCAGATGTAGCGGGCTTAGATGATGGAGATTGGTAAACTGGCCTGGATGACGTTTGTTGTCTTCCACTACCTAGTAGTTCTTGGATATTTACCGTAGACTTTTTATCGCCCAATTTAACCTCTAGATTTCCGCTTCCAATATTTTCAACTTCAACTTCGTAGTCCTTTCCATCGACATTAACTTTATATTTAGCCATTATAACCTCTCCATCTGTTCTCGTCTGCTTAATAATTTCCAGTTATCTACCTTTGTATGTAGATTAAGTAGTGAAACTGCATCTTTAGAAATATGAAAATAAGCTGCTGTTATCATTGCAGTTAATTCATCATTTGATGTATCATTTTCGGCTTTGGCTTCAGTTTCAGCCAAATTTATCTTTTCATCTACTACTTTACCATTTTTCCTATCTTCCATTTTTTTAATAAATCTACCAAAATATTTTATCACACCGGATAGAATAATTAAAACTAAAAAGGTTATAGCCATCCCTACTATAACTAATGTTAATCCTAACATCAAATAATCCATGTTCACCATTTTATTCACCTTAGAATGGCATTATACCATGCTTTTTTCTGGGTAAAACTTCTTTCTTTGACTGATATACCCTTAGTGAATTGATTAATATAGTTCTTAGATTCTTTGGATCAATAACATCGTCAACGTATCCACGTGCGGCTGCCATGTAGGGATTTGCAAATTTCTTTCCATACTCTTCTGTTAATTCATCAGTTTTCTTTGCTGGATTTTTTGCTTCAGATATTTCTTTTCTGAAAACAATTTCACAGGCTCCTTTGGGACCCATAACAGCGATTTCTGCAGTAGGCAAGGCATATACAACATCAGACCTTAGATGTTTTGAGGCCATGCCTATGTAGGCCCCCCCATACGCTTTTCTAACAATTACAGTAAGCAAAGGAACAGTAGCCTCAGAGTAAGCATAAAGAAGTTTTGCGCCGTGTCTTATAATCCCGCCGTGTTCTTGATCAGTTCCAGGCATAAATCCTGGGGTATCAACGAATGTTACTATAGGGATGTTAAAGGCATCACAGAACCTAATAAATCTTGAAGCCTTATCAGACGAGTTTATATCAAGCACACCGGCTATGTGGCTTGGATTGTTCGCCACCACACCAACTACCTTACCGTCAAGTCTTCCAAAAC
Source organism: Methanofastidiosum sp. (assembly GCA_039679445.1). Taxonomy (GTDB): domain Archaea; phylum Methanobacteriota_B; class Thermococci; order Methanofastidiosales; family Methanofastidiosaceae; genus Methanofastidiosum. The sequence continues at coordinate 20,072 of JBDKUY010000007.1, forward strand.
CTGTTATTATATTAGGCGCATAAAGTGGATGAAGTTCATAAAACTCATTATTATCGAGAACTACTTTAATTATTTGGCCTGCATTATAACCTTTATTCGAATCGTCAGGTATTATAGAATAAAGTTCAGGTGTTTCCCTCATTGGATCATCAGTTGGCTCGATTGCCGGAGGATCTTCCATGTTGTTTGACGGCAAATAACTGAAGAGAGTTCTCATTAGATTTAATGTATCCTCATCATCTTTACCAACCCTATGGGCCATACCGCTTTTAGTCTCGTGTACATGCGCCCCACCAAGCTCTTCAAATGATACGTCCTGATGCAACACAGTTTTAACAACTTGGGGCCCAGTTATGAACATATAACTTATTTTATCAGTCATGAAGACAAAATCTCCAATAGCTGGAGAATAAACTGCCCCTCCTGCACATGGCCCCATAATAGCAGTTATTTGCGGTATTACACCAGAAGATATTGTATTCCTATAGAAAATCTCACCATACCCCTTAAGGGAATCTACACCCTCTTGGATTCTAGCCCCTCCAGAATCATTTATGCCTATTACAGGAGCTCCAACTTTCATGGCTTGATCCATAAGATAGCTAATCTTGAAAGCGTGAGCTTCTCCCAACGAACCACCCATGACAGTGAAATCTTGAGAGAATACAAATACAAGTCTGCCTTCAATTGTGCCATAACCCGTAATGACGCCATCGCCAGGTAGTTCCGTTTTGTCAAGATCAAAATCAATTGCTCTGTGTTTTATTAGTCCGTTTATTTCAACAAAGCTGCCCTTGTCGAGGAGGATGTCAAGTCTTTCTCTAGCAGAGAGTTTCCCCTTTGCGTGCTGAGATTGAAGCTTTTCCTTACCGCCTCCAAGCTTTAACTCGTCTTTTTTATTCCTTAGCTCTTTTAGCATACCTTCAATGGCCATAAAATTACCACCGTTTCGCCTTATCTTTTGATTTAGGCGGCACTCCATCAACACTTAAATCATTCATTTAAAAAGTTTATGGTAATCCTAATTATTGCCCTATTAATTGATTTTAATTGGTATTTTTGTATTGCAGATTGAACATTTGTCATCAATTAGACTAATTTTTACGCCATAAGTTCTTTTGACAACTACGTTCTTACAGTTGGGGCAAAATGTATCATTATTTGAAGGCACATTACCAAGATATACATATTTTAGTTTCTTTTCAGCTATTTCCTTTGCCCTGTAAAGTGTGTCACCAGGCGTAGATTTTATCTCCATTTTATACATTGGCCTGTAAGCAGAAAAGTGCAGAGGGATCTCATCACTCAACTCTGAAACGAAATCAACAAGTTTTTTTATATCTTCATCTGAATCATTTAAAGTTGGAATCAATAGATTTGTTATTTCAATATGAGTCTCTTTAAATGCGGTCTTGATTGTTTCAAGGACAGGATGGAGTCTCCCTCCACATATGTTTTGGTAAAACTCCTCTGAAAAAGCTTTGAGATCTATATTCATTGCATCAATATATGGTAAAGCCTCCTTTAGTGGCTTTGGATTTATGAATCCGTTTGTAACCCAGACATTTTTGATACCTTCTTCTTTTGCTATCTTGGAAGTGTCCATTAGGTATTCGTAGAATATTGTTGGTTCTGTGTATGTATAAGAGATAGACTTACACCCATGCATCTTTGCTAGCTCAACTATCTTCTCTGGCTTTAGGAAATGGTCACCTATATCGTCGGGCGTTGATTGAGAAAGATCAAAGTTCTGGCAGTTCAGGCAAAATAGATTACACCCCGGCGTTCCAAATGAAAGAGAATGCGAACCAGGATAAAAATGATAAAGAGGCTTTTTTTCTATGGGATCTACATGAAAATATAGTTTTTCTGAGTCGCTCTCCCCGTAAACAAGAGTTTTTAGTTCCCCATCTAAATTTATTCTTGTCCTGCATTTGCCCCTCTCATTTGGGGCTATAAGGCATACATGCGGGCACAGTAGGCACCTCATATCCTCTTTTTCTTTTTTGTAAAAGAGCGCCTCTCTCATGCTCTAAATATAGATTTAATAGTATTTTAATTTATCTAAAAAAAGAAATTATTTTTTAGAGGATTTTACCTTTTCTAGCGCTTCTTCGAAATCTTCTTTAGTTACATACTCAGTCTTATCAAGGCCTTTTCTTATGGCATTTAGACCAGCTTCCCTGGCAAGAGATTTTATATCGGCACCAGTAAACCCTTCAGTTGGCTCGACTAAATCATTAATGTCAACATCCTTTAATGGCATTCCCTTGGTGTGAATCTTCAGTATATCAAGCCTTGATTCCTTGTCAGGCAATGGTATTTCAACTATAACGTCAAATCTTCCAGGCCTAAGAAGAGCCTCATCTAAAATGTCTGGTCTGTTTGTTGCGGCTATAACTATTACTCTCTCTAAAGATTCAACACCATCCATCTCTGTCAATAATTGATTTACCATTCTTTCAGTTACTTTTGCACCAGACTCTTGACCTCTTCTTGGTGCAATTGAATCAATCTCATCAAAGAATATTATAGAAGGTGCCACTTGGCGTGCCTTGCTGAATATCTTTCTGATTCCTTTTTCACTCTCACCAACCCATTTCGAGATAAGCTCGGGGCCCCTAATTGCTATAAAGTTTGCCTCACTTTCAGTCGCAACAGCCTTTGCAAGAAGGGTCTTCCCACATCCAGGTGGTCCAAAGAGCAGGATACCTTTTGGGCCTTCTACATTTATCTTTTTGAATACATCTGGATACTTTAGTGGCCACTCCACTGCTTCTTGTAACCTCTGTTTTACTTCCTTTAATCCCCCGATATCGCTCCATTTTACAGTTGGAACTTCAACTAGGGCTTCCCTCATTGCAGACGGCTCTACTTCTAAAAAAGCTAAATCGAAATCATTCTTTGTCACTTCAAGCTTGTTTAAAATTTCTGGAGAAATTTCAATGTCCCCTCCACTGAGATCTGGGAGCAATCTTCTAATAGCCTTCATACCTGCCTCTTTACACAAGGCTTCAAGATCTGCTCCGCTGTAACCGTGTGTCTTTGATGCGTAATATGATATATTCACATCTTGAGTTATCGGCATGCCCCTTGTATGGACCTGAAGTATCTCTTTCCTGTCATTTATATCCGGAACACCAATTTCGATTTCCCTGTCAAATCTTCCAGGCCTCCTCAATGCTGGGTCAATTGTATCTGGCAAGTTTGTAGCTGCTATCACCACTACCTTACCTCTTGTCTTTAGCCCATCCATTAGTGTCAGAAGCTGAGAAACTACCCTTCTTTCGACTTCCCCTTTTGACTCTTCCCTTTTTGGGGCAATTGCATCGATCTCATCTATGAATATTATGGCCGGTGAGTTTTCTCCGGCATCTTCAAAGACCTTCCTAAGGTTCTCCTCAGATTCACCATAGTATTTACTCATTATTTCCGGACCGTTAATAGAGGTGAAGTAAGCGTTGATCTCATTTGCAAGTGCCTTTGCGAGGAGAGTTTTGCCTGTTCCAGGGGGTCCATATAGTAAAACTCCCTTTGGAGGATCTATACCGAGTTTTGAGAAAACTTCTGGATGTTTCATGGGCATCTCAATCATTTCTCTAATCTTTTGGATCTCATCCCTAAGTCCGCCTATATCCTCATATGTGACGTCAGGCATTTTTGATATCTCAGATTCTGACACTGGTTTAGATGATATTGTGATCTTAGTTGATGGAATTATCTTTAGGATACCTCTGGGATTTGTTTTTGTCACGACAAATGGAAGGCTCCTATTAAATATTTCAAATACAAAAACGTTATTTTGAACGATTGGAATATCTGAGAACTTCTCCTTGAAATATGATGAAAGGTCTCCTGAAAACTGCATATCGGCCTGCATTGGGGCAAGAGTAATTGCCTTTGCTTCCTTAACTTCGGCTCTTGAAATGCTAACTCTATCCCCAAGTAATGCTCCAGAGTTCTTTCTGAGTATGCTATCCATTCTAATTATTCCGGAACCCTCGACTGTATCTGGCAGGGCCTTTGCAGCTGTTATTTTCTCTCCTTTAATCTTTACAATCTCGCCGTAATTTAGGTACATCTTTCTCATTGCATCGGGGTCAATCCTTACAATACCTTTACCCACATCGAGCTTTTCTGCGCTCCCTACAACAAGTTCTATTTCATTAATTTCTTTCACTTTAAAACACTCCACTAATATATTAACATTAAGTTAACTTAATATAAAGTGAAAGTAATCCTTTATAAATTTTACGGTTAAAAATAATAAAATTGGCTATCTAGAAAAAATAAAGAGGCTATCCATCATAATCTTCAATCTTTTTGGCAAAATCATTAGCGTTATAGGAGTTAGGGCTATCATCTGCTTCAAACGATGAAACGTCTTTATCTAAGCGGACCGATCTTTTTCTGTTAAAGCCACTTTTAACATAATCATCAGGATCATTTTCCCTTATTTCAAAAAGATCGCTTTCATTAAAGATCCTGCTTTCAATTTCTTCTATCTCTTTGTATATCTCATCAAGATTATGTTTGATTCGCCTGATAGAATCCTTCAAAGTTTCAACTTCATAGCCGCCTTTCTTCTTGCCCTCATCGAAAAGGAAGTTCATAAAGCCACCAATAGAACTTTTAAAATTCAATTTAAATATATATTGCTAGGAACTGGAAAACTATTTAATATGCCATAACATAATTGCTTAAATGAAAAAAGACCTGTCCGCTCTTGATATTGCAGCTTTATCAGTTATCTTATTTCATACTGTTCTTTTAATTTTAAATATTGAAAATCTCCCTGCTGACCAGAAAGATTGGTCGTACCACTTGATGATAGCGAGGATGTTTGTCGAGCACAAAACTTTCTTATGGGATTATTATGAGTTCGCACCCATAGGGAGGCCTCACCTCTATCCCCCGTTTCTTCATTTGCTATTTGCAGCTACAAATATCTTAGGTATGGGATGGGTAACAATCCAGAAGTTTTACGGGATTCTTATCTACCCGGTTTCGCTTCTTTCAACATTCTTTGTTTCAAGGATCTTTTTGGAAAGAAAGTCAGATTATTGTTGGTAGTGATACTTTCAGCTTCCTACAATTACTGGTGGTGGCAGATTTCAATCGCACCGACATCTCTAATATTTGCACTCTTTCCTTTGGCAATGTGGGCGGTATACCGAAAAAAGACAGTTCTTTCAATTGCCTTACTTTCAATATTTTTATGAACGCACTTCTCTTCATTTCTAGTGGTCCTTGCAATAGAGATATTCGGAGTATTGAAACGAGACTACCTGAAGTATACCTTAAAGATAATAATTATATCATTAATCACTTTTAGTCCATGGGCGGCCCACGTATTATTGAATCGTGACTGGTTTCATGGAAACTGGTCATCCTTTGCAAACATGCCGACAATTGGTATTATAACTATACTTTTTGCGATTTTGGGCGTGTACTTCCTTGCAAAAAGAAGAGATACAAAAGACATACTACTACTAGCAACAGTCCCTTCTACACTTCTTATAGGAGTGTTGTATGGATTTAGGTTCTTTATGCATGTCCCAGTGATACTTGCAATCATAATGGCCGTAGGTGTGTATGAGACTTCAAGAAGGATAGATAAGAATGCGTTCTATGTATTTTTGATAGCTTTTTTGGTAATTTCTTACACAGGGGAGCCCACACTTAGATTAAGATCAATTGGGCCCCCTATGGCAGGCGCCCCTCCGCCACAGCTAAAATATGGCCCTAACCCAGTTGGCGAAGCAGGGCCCATACAGGGAGTTGCCCCAGCTGTCATTCAATCAACGCCTCTAAAAGAAAATTTGAATGCATTGATGGACATCCAGCTGCGCACGCTCAAAATAAGCCCTTATATTTCTGAAAATGCCTTTAATCTTTACAATTTCATAAAAAATAATACAGACCGAGATGAAATAATTCATGTTCAGGGTGGGCCAATAGCAACCTGTATCTCTCTGTTCACTGACAGGAGAACTGACAACGGCATGTGGCGAGAAGTTACAAATGATGATATGGGCAAATCACCTCCAGCCGGTGCAAATTATGGTGTAATTGAAATAAGTAATAGACAGAGAATTAATTTTTCTCAAGATATGATTATAGCAACATTTGGCCAGTTCATAGTCTATGATGCCACTAAGATGGAGCAGATAATATTGCACCAAGATCAACCTAGATTGCCACAAATATTAACAGAAGTTTCTAACCAAATTAGAAAAGCTTCAATATCTTTGGATACCGACAGGGAATTAACAAAGAAACTTCTCTTGGAAGTCTCCGATAAACTTAATCAACTATCAAAAGGTGCGCCTGACGAAAAAGGAAAGAAGATACTTGAAAGGTCATCAATTATCTTGAGAAATAAATCCCAGAAAATTTCCTATGTCGAAGGCCAAGAAATGACAAGAATTAAAGAGGAGCTTATGACAATGGCCCAGTTATACGAGAGAGGAGACATTGGCGGGGCCCTAATAATATTAGAGAGGATATGACTACATCCATCCTTTTCTTTTAAAGTAGTAAATCATTGACAATCCAATTGTAAACATTATTAGAAGTACAGAATAATATCCATAAGGCGACTTTAACTCAGGCATAAATTCAAAGTTCATCCCGTATATCCCGGTAATTAGAGTCAGAGGCATCATGATTGTTGCAATTATGGTCAAAACCTTCATTATCTCGTTTAATTTGTTCGAGGTATAAGAAAGATAAGTGTCCTGTATCCCAATTAGGGAATCCCTCATCGAATCAAGTGAATCAAAGATACTTATGATGCTATCATAGTTGTCCCTGAAATAGATTTTTGTTTCATCCGAAACAAACATGGATTCTTTTCTTAATAGGCCCAATAGCTCTTCCCTCTCAGAAACAACTATCCTTTTGAAAAGAGAAACATCCCTCTTAAGTTCAATGACCTTAATAATACACTCCTTATCCCCTTCATTGAATAATTTATCTTCTGTTTCTTCTACTATTATATCAAGCCTATCCAGAACCAAAAAGTAGGAGTCAATGATCCTATCCATTATAATATGCAATAGAAAGTCAGGTCCTCTATTCAGTATTTTTAATAGCGCCTTCTCATCATTTTTTATTTTTTCTAAAATCTTGATCTCTTTTCTCACGTCCTTTGTTATGATGTAATTATTGCCGATGACAACATCATATTCATACTTGTTAATCCTTGTATCCATGAAAATATTATAGAGAACAATGAAATTATAGTCATCAAAAACTTCTATCTTGACCCTTGTCCCTTCATCACTTAAGTCTTCTACAGTCACAGGGTGCAAATCGAAGAGATCTCCAAGATAAGATATCTCTTCGTTTGTTGAATCAATTAGGTCAATCCATAATCTTGTGTCCTTTTCAACTAACTCTTTTAATCTTTCAGGAGATGCTATTTCTCTTTGAATTTCCCCTTCAAGATAAAATACCTCAAACATTATTCTACATTATGGCGAAGATGTTTAAATTAGTTGTTCTTTAAAGCTCACCTTCAAGCTTCAAAACTATCCTTCTAAAAATTCCCTTTAGTGTATATATCTCTCGTTGTGTATTAAATCCTCGTGTTAAAACGTGCTTGAAGACTGTCATAGCGTTATCCCTTCTGTATTCTCTCTCTTCAACACGGGCTAATATCTTTTTAAAATCCTCTATCAATAGATTCTTTTCAATCATTTCTTTTCCTTCAAGAGGGTTTGTTTTAATAGAGCATTTGGATTTGAATATTTCATAGAGTATTATTGAAAGCGCATGCGAAACATTCATCGTTGGATATCTTTTATCGGTGGGAATTGTAGTCATTGTATCGCACATCTCAACTTCTTGATTTCTAAGGCCACTGCTTTCCCTGCCTAGTACTATCCCTATCTTAAAATCAGAGGGTATTTTCTTGGCCAGGCTCTCAACAGGTGTGTAATTCCTCAAGACCCCGCCACTTGTATTTACGCTTGTTGCAACTGACACATCTACATATTTCAGGGCCTCTTCCAAACTTCCTACAATTATGCTAGACTTCAAAATATCTTCTGCATGGACTGCTAATTTGTATGCCTCTTCATCTATATCAACTGGGTTAACTAGAATAAGGTCATAGAAACCGAAATTTTTCATAACCCTCGCGACGCTACCTATATTTCCTGAAGATTCCGGCTCTACAAAAATTATATAAAACATCAAGAGAAAAAAATATTAGGATAAAGATAAAGTTTTGGGTGCATCCATGGAAATATCCCTGGGAGTTGACGTAATCTCCCGTGACCCAAGAATTTATGCAATGGTCATACTTTCGAGGGAAGAAAACAGATTTTTGCCTGTTTTGAAGGAAAGCGGGTCAAGGCTTAAACTTTTGAAACTAATAAAAAACTACTCTCCCACTTACATGGGAATCGATTCTACCGAAGAATTCTCTAAAAATGATTTAGAGAAACTTTCAAAGTATGTTTCAATAGTTCAGGTTACTGGAAAGTTTAATGACTTTACTTCCCTCCCGGCACTTGCAAAAAGGTACAGGATAAATCTAAATCCAAAAAATCCTTTTGATGAGGCATATGCACTTGCGAGGTTGACATTCGAAGGCGTCGGCTACAAATTAAAGTTGTATGAGGATGAAACCGAGATACTTGTTTCAAGCGGCAGAAGCCTCGGAAGAGGAGGCTACTCACAAGGTAGATACCAGCGAAGGACTTTTGCTCTTATCAAATATAAGGTCAGAGATATCGAGAAGGAACTTACAAACGAAGGATTTAATTTCGACCTTGACGTAGTTGAGCGGGAAGGTGGGTTCTCCAAAGGCACCTTCAAAGTATACTCTAACTTTGAGAATATCCCTATCAAAAGCAGCAGAGGCGATATAAGGATAGATGTCAGGCCTCTTAAAAAAAGCTCCATAGAATACGAACCTTTTGAAAAAAAAGTTGAAATATCAAACATCAAAGACAGGTATGTAATTGTGGGCGTTGATCCAGGGACAACAGTTGGCCTTTCGGTACTAGATCTTGAGGGGAAAGTGCTTGCTATCACATCAAAAAGAAGTTTTTCAATGTCAGATGTCAAGGAAGAGATAAGAAAGTACGGCTATCCTCTGATATTTGGATCTGATGTAAACCCGCCTTCAGGGTATATTGAAAAGTTGAGCACATCTTTTGATTCTATTCTTTATGTACCTTCTCTATCAATCCCTGTCAAAGAAAAAAATGAGCTATCCAAGGATCAAGAAGCAACAAACGCCCACGAAAGGGACGCCCTCTCAGCAGCATTGAAGGCTTATCTACACTATAAGAACAAATTTACCCAGATAAAATCAAAAATACCTCAGGAGTTATCCCCTTACAGTTCAAGGATAATAGGTGAAGTCATTAAAGGCATGCCAATAAAAGAAGCCTTTGACAAAGTCAAAGAAGACTTGATGAAAAAAGAAGATGAGATAAAAATTGAACAGAGAAATCCTGATGAGGTAATTCTAGGGCAGTCAAAAATAATCGAAAATTACAAAGAGAAGCAGACCACATTAAAAAAGGATTTTGAAAAGCTTCAGTTGGAAAGCTTTGATATGAAAAAGAAACTCCAAGAGAAGGATTCAACAATTATATCCCTTGAAAGAAAACTTTTCGATATATTAGACAGGCAAAAAAAAGAAGCTTTGAAGGACAACGTCATTAAAACTAAGAATTTTGAGATAACTTCGCTTAGAAAAAGTGTTGATATCCTAAAAAGCAAAGTTAATTTACTCACAGAGGAAAACAAGAGACTAAAAGAATTAAAACCGCTGATGGAATCTGAGGACATAATCATCGGTAAAGTCCTGCCTGTTTTTTCTATTGATGGCATTAAAAATCTTGTAAAAAATCAGGATCTTACCGAAGGTGACGTGGTTTTCTTAAAAGACGCCACTGGCGGGGGGGCAGAAGCTTCCAAGATGCTATCTGAGATAAAGGTCAAAGCTGTTCTCATATTGGGTAAGATATCACATCAGGCACAAGAAGAGCTAATCGATGTTGAAATACCGATAATCGATTCGAAAGATATAAAAATGGAGGTAATTTCGAAGTTCGTTATACTGGACAAAGAAAGCTTTGATTTAGTCTTTAAAAAAGAGAAGGAACTATTAGTGGCTCTTAAAAAAGAAAGAGAGTCAGATAAACTTCTTAAAATCATTAAAGAATATAAAGAACAAAGAAAATCAGATTATAAGGCCTAATTTAGTAATTCACTTATACCAATAGCTATATAAATGTTACGGTTGCTTTAAATAATATGGAAAAAACTGAGACGAAGAAAGTTCATGCTTGCCCGGAGTGTGGGAGTCATAAACTTATTCGGGACTATTCTAGAGCTGAAGTTACTTGTGACGAATGCGGTCTTGTAATTTCTGAAGATATTATCGACACAGGTCCTGAATGGAGAGCTTTTGACCATGAGCAAGGAGAGAAAAGGGGTAGAGTAGGGGCCCCAATGACCTACACTATCCATGATAAGGGTCTTTCCACCATGATTGACTGGAAGAACAAGGATATCCACGGTAGGGATATCAGTGCCGGTAGGAGAGCCCAGATATATAGAATGAGGAAATGGCATAAAAGAATTAAAGTTGCAGATGCCAAAGATAGAAATTTAGCTTTCGCTTTAACAGAACTTGATAGACTCTCTTCTCACTTGCACCTGCCAAGGAATATTAGAGAGGGTGCAGCAATGGTTTACCGAAAAGCCGTTGATAAGAGACTTATTAGAGGTAGATCAATAGAGTCAGTGACATCCGCATGTATTTACATAGCGTGTCGTGAATACAAGGTCCCAAGAACTCTCGATGAAATTGTAGAGCATTCCAGAGTTGATAAAAAAGAAATTGGCAGAAGTTACCGATTTATCACAAGAGAACTAGAGATAAAACTTTATCCAACAAGCCCAGTGGACTATATCCCAAGATTTGCTACCGAGTTAGGGCTTACAGGAAAGGTCCAGAGAAAAGCACAGGATATACTAGAAGGCGCAATAAAGGTTGGTCTTACATCAGGAAGGGGCCCAACAGGGGTCTGTGCAGCAGCTATTTATCTTGCAGCCATAATGGAGGGTGAAAGAAGGACCCAGAAGGCTGTTTCAGAGGTAGCAAAGGTCACAGAAGTCACTGTTAGGAACAGATACAAAGAAATTATAGAAAAATTGGGTATTGATGTTAAGATTTAAAACATAAATCTTTATATATTGGTAACTACACTGTGTGTATGCGCTGGCGATAATCTATGAATGATGATGATTTGGATATTTTTTGGAGGCTGAAGCGTTTAGAGGAGAAGAAAAGGCTAATTAAAGAGAGTTTCGCAGACAAAACAGAGCCTTTACACCGCCCTACGCCTAAAAAAACAGCTAGTAATGAGCATACACCAAGTTACACTATACCAGAAATTCGTTCTAATACCTTCTATCAAGCTTATAAAGAAAAACATGACAGGGTTTTAAGAAGACGTACAGAGCCTGAGCCAGTTAACCCAGTCAACGAGGAAAATAAGAGAGTAATTCAAATCGAAAAGCAAAGAACGACTAACATTGACAATAAAATAAGAAAGAATTTTTCTTTAAAACCAGACATCAACTGGTTTAAAGTTTCAGTTGTTCTATCTCTTCTACTTTCTGTTGTTTTAGTAACTTCTTTTTCACTCTATGGCGCCAATAGGCAAATCGATACCAATTTAGGTTCAAAAGAGTCTTACATTTTTGAACTTGAAAAACAGAATCAGACTCTTTCAAAAGAGAATCAAACGCTAAAAGAGCTAAATGATAGTCTAAACATAAGACTTGATTCTTTGAGGAACCAGTTAGTCGATGCAAGAAATTCTATGTATAAGCTTCAGAGCACCTACCAAAATCAGCTGATAAACGAAGATTATGCCTTGTTTTTAGCTTTGGAATTTGTCAATAACGATGCAAGTAAGAATCTACCGGTCGAGTGTGGAACAACAAATCCTGAACTAGTACGAGTATATTATGAAAAGACAACTATTGAAAAAGTAAATAAAACTTTTAAAATAAAGATGCCTGCAGACCTGAAATACCAATCAGTTACAAGATATATTTGCTACATAGAAATGGACGAGTCAGGAAATATAGTTCATTGGAACTGGCAGAAACCTTCTTAACAAGCATCTGGTATTATTTCAAAATCTGAATCTCCATATTTCAGATCTTTTAATTCTTCTTTTGTTAATGATTCCCTTCTAGCCTTATCGGAGGCAATTGCACTGTAACCCAAAGGGTCTTCTAGAATTATGCAGACAGTTTCCTGGCCTTCTACCAGCTTATTTATCCTGTCAATTAATTCCTTACCGTTCTTTTTCTCTTCATCTTCCCCCATCTTCATCCCCATACTGATAACTTTTGATATTCTGGAGAGTAGGCCTTCTACATTGCTGATGTACCCTTCAGATAAGGGTCCCGGTTCAACTGTAACGCCAAGCTCAGGGATTCTAATGGTGCAGGTGCTAGATTTGACAATTCTTATGCTTGCATCGCACGCAGATTCAACGTTTAAAGAATATCTTGACGGCTCTTTAACCTCTATGGGCATAATATCTGCCCTTCTATAACCGCAGTTACTACAAAGAATAGTAAAATCTAGAACTTCCCCAAAATAAGGGATAGAAATAATAGTATTGGTTACTCTAAGCGATTTTTTATTGCACGAAGGGCAATAATCGCATTCTACGTTCTCATTGCTCATGTGATCTTACAATCTTGACAGACGCAGGGGCTATTAAAATTTTTCGCTCACTAATACCAGCAATATCCCCGCCAATACCTCTTAGGATACCTTTGATCTGATCAATGGCTCTCTTAAGTTCAAGCGGTTCCCTTTCTGCCAAAAGACCGATATCGACTATTAGGATGTGTCCCTCTGAGAGCTGTTTAGAAATATCTCTTATGTCCCCAAGCCCTCTGAGTTTCAAGGATTTTACATAAACGACCCCATAGTCCATGAAATCGTTTCTTTTTAGAACCTCTTCCTCGTATGGAATTGACTCTACTTCTCTAATAGCCCTTGGAGATTCTGACTTTTCGTCTTCAGCCCATGATTCGTCTCCCGTAGTCTCCTCATCTTGATAATACTCATCAGGGTAGTAGTTTTCATCGTACTCACCGTAGTCTTGACTATCATCCCTACCAAACAGTTTATTGAGTCTTCTCATAACATCATCTCCTTATGGAGCCCATATTAATCATTAATACTAAAGCTAACTATTAATATGTAACTAACCCTTTTTATAGTTTTCGCTTACAACAGCAGTTAAAAAAGTTTAACTATTGTTAAACAATAGTTATTATCTATTTTTTTTCTAATTTTTTCGATTGTGTGTATGCACATTTGCCACATACAAATCTGTCCTTGTGATCGGCCATAAATGTGCCAGGGCCACATCTTGGGCAGTAAGGATTCTTTTTAACTACCTTGTCTCCTTCTACGTTGTACATGGATGGCATTAATTTTCCTCCTTTTCCACAATCAAGCCGTTTCTTTTCAATATATGTTTCTGCTCGACTCTCATTAGGATTTTTGGGTCGCTGTACACGTATATCTTAGCAATAGATTCTTCCTTTCCATATCCAGTTTCAATGGATCTTACCACAAAGGAATCCATTTTGAAGCTCTTTAAAGCAGACAACTTATCCCTAACTTCTGATACCTTAGGAGTTCCACCATCATGAATTACTTTAACTTCTAATTCTTTCCTGTTGAATAGTGGGTTCTCTCTCTCGTTTACGATCGTTAATTCCATAGATCTCCCTCCATCTCATTTAAATAATCTGATATTTCCTTTTTTTTCTGTTCTGTTACTTCAATAATCACAATTCCCCTATTGGGCTGACCATAAAGTACAACTGTATCTCCATCTCCGTGGAGAACAGCGGGCATAACTGCCAAATCTTCTTCTCCCTCTACCAATATTTTTTTAAACCTTTTGGTCCTGTCCTTAAAAAATCTCTCAATAGCCACCCAAAGCTCTCCTGTAATCTCAGACTGAGGATTTTCAACTGTAACTGTGTTATCACACTCAATACAATCGTCTATTTCGGCTCTCAAGTTCCTTCCATCAACAATTACAAGTTCCGGGTAAACCCCATGGTCAATAAGATTTTGAGAAACAACATCCCCAACGGATATTACCCTCTTATTCTGGATCACAAGCAAAAGTCTATCCATAACGGATTCAACATCACCTTCAATAAGAAGTCCCATAGGAGATTTTAGTTTTAATCTGAGATCTTCTGTGAGAACAAGAGCCATCTCTTTACTTCATCCCCTAACCTTAAGGGCATAGGCACCAGGGACATTGACTCCAATGGCCTTGGCTATCTTTGATTTTTCTGGATCAAGTATTACGACAATGCCGCTCCAGTTGTCGGTAGTTTTATCATCCTTGCACACTGGGCACATGTTTTCATATAGAATTCTCTGGCATTTCTGGCATGCTACCTTCATTTTATCCCTCTTTCTTTTCCTCTGCTATCCATTCAAACTTTCCTAGGTAAGGCTGTCTCATGGTAAGCCCAATCTTTGCAGAACCCCTCTTAAGAGAAAGTGTTACAATCCTCCCTCTTATCTTATCGCCTGCTTTTAGGATCTTTCCACTCTCCTTCCCGGAAAGAGTATTATTTTTCTTATCGTAATTTATGAAGTCGTTTGTAAGCTGGGACACGTGGACAAGCCCATCTATAGGTCCAAGCCTTACAAATGCGCCAAACTCAGTTATTTCCTCAACTTCGCCTTCAACAACTTCATAGAGTTTTGGCAGGTAAATTAAAGCCTCAAACACTGTGTCATAATAGGCGCTGCCATCACCGGGCACTATCTTTCCATCCCCTATTTCAATGATATTGTGGATAGCAAGGATAAATCCAAGGTCTTTATCCCAGGTCCCTTCATACTGTCCCTGAAGGATTTCAGCTATGGACTGGCTAAGTTCTTCACCAAATTTGTTGGGTGGAACCCTTGCAGTATCCCTAATTTGTATAATTTTAAACATAATATGGCCACCTTAGAATATATGGTGAAATTGGTCCAAGTATATTTAAGTGTTTCTAAAAGCTTTTAACATCTGAAATCCTAATTATTTTATGATTTCTGCCACTCTCGTTGAAAATAGGATTATAATTGACGACTCTGACGCCATAAGCAAGATTTATAGAAAAAGAGGATTTGGGGATCTTATCGATAATAAGCTATACCTAACTATTGTCGAGGGCATATATCTTTCTGAAAGAGGGATGATAAAGGTAATTTCTGATGACAAAGAGATAGATTTTGAAGAACTCCTAAAGTTTGGGAGCGTTGAGCAGAATATATTTGGTAAGTATATTGTCTTTAAGGACCTAAAAGAAAAAGGATATCACGTAAAAACTGCATTCAAATATGGTTGCGCCTTTAGGGTATATCGTGGATCTGTAGAGGAAGAGCACGCAGATTATATCATTGATGTCTTTATGGAAGGAGAAAAGATAGACGCTAATATACTTGCAGCGCACGTCAGGATAGCCCATTCTGTAAAAAAAGACATGATATTTGCTTTTGTTGACACAGATAATGATATTACATATTATCTTGTGAAAAGGATGACATTTTAACCAAAAATTTTATTAACAATCAAAATAATTATTTTCACAGGGCACAATAAGTCTTAATATTAGCAATAAATTATATCATAAATTTGAGCTATTTTGCGAAAAAATTGGGACTACGCCAGATGAAGAAATAGAAACTTTTATTTTATCAATTCTAGACGACGATAAAGAAATAACTGAAGAATATAAAGAAAGATTAGATACCATACGTAAAGGTAAATTCTTCAAAGTTAATAATTTTGCTGAACATTTCGGTCTTTAAATGGAATTCTCTTTAGAAATACCAGACCATTTAGAAGATATATTTAATAAGTTACTACTTAAAGGCAAACACCAATTAGAAATTATTAACAAAAAATAATTCAAATTTTATTAAATCCTTATCTGTTTAAACCTCTAAGAGGTGAAATGAAAGGCACTAGAAGAGTTCATATAGCAAAATCTTTTGTTTTAGTATACGAATTTGATGAAAATAATAAAATTATAAGATTATTAGATTATGACCATCACGATAAAATTTACAGAAAGTAAGGATTTATACTATTAAATATTAGAGTTAAGGTATTTGAACCAAAAATTTTAAAACGTAAACATCAAAAACTCATCAAGGTGAATTAATTGAAGGTCATGAAGGAAAGATGTCTTCTCTGCACATGTTGTGCTTCTGTATGCCCAGATAACGGTATAGATATGACAGAAAATGAGATTATCTTTAACGAAAACTGTACAGAGTGTAAGATTTGCGTAAAATCGTGCCCTGTGGGGGCGATTGAGTGAAGAACTACAAATGTGATGTCCTAGTAGTTGGCGGAGGTCCCGCAGGAAGTAACGCTGCAAGATACGCAGCAAAAGGCGCTGATGTCCTTGTAATAGAAAAGAAAAAGGAGATTGGCGGTCCCGTGCAGTGCGCAGAAGGTGTTTCTCAAAGTCTTTTCGAAAAGCTTGGTATGAAACAGGACAGCAGGTACATTTCTACTAAGATTGAATTCGTGAAACTTATTGCACCAAACGGCACAGTTGTAAGGCTTGACGGTGAGAAGGTAAAATACTGGAAGAGTGGGATGGTCCTCGATAGAGAAGTTTTTGATAAAGCCATTGCAAAGGAAGCTGCAAGAAACGGCGCAGACTTTCTAATGAAGACAAGATTCGTCTCCGCAAAGAGAACTTCCAAGGGTGTGACAGTTCAGGCAAAACAGATGAACGAAGATATTCAAATTGATGCCAAAGTTATCATAGGTGCGGATGGCCCCCCTTCAATAGTTGCAAAATCACTGGGCATGAACACAACTGTTCCTTTGAGATACCTAGAGTCCGGTATACAGTATCTTATGATGCCAATGGAGATTGAGCCATGCATAGAGCTTTACTTTGGTGACTGTTATGCGCCTGGTGGATATACCTGGATATTCCCAAAAGGAGAGGACCAGGCAAATGTAGGGCTTGGCGTCCTTCCAGTAAGAGCTAAGCAGACTGCTCAGTATTATCTTGATAAGTTCATAGAAAGGCCCAGGTTCAAAAAGACAAAGATAGTTGAGGTAAATGCCGGGGCAATACCTGTCAACGGTCCATTAAAAGAGCCTTATATGGACAATCTTTTGCTTGCAGGGGACGCGGGCAGGTTTGTAAATCCACTCACAGGCGGAGGAATCCACACTGCAATCATAACTGGAAAGCATGCGGGGCTGCTTGCTGCAGAGGCTATTGCGAAAGAAGATTACACTTCTAATTTCTTGAAAAAATACAACGATATGTGGAAGCCAGAAATATTTGATGAACTTGACAAGTGTCTTAAAGCGCAGGAAGCTTTCATGACTTTCAGTGAGAAGGATTTGGATTCAATCGCAGACACCCTAAAAGACCTAAAGCTTGAAACAATTTCTACAATAAGCATCCTAAAGGCAATAGTTACAAAGAATCCAGGGCTTCTATTCAAGCTTGGAAAGTTCATGTAACTTTTTTTATTTTATAATTATACTTTTATTATCGGCGATTTCTTAATTTTTCTGTTGTCAATTACTGAAAAGGTTATATCCTTAAATTTTAAAATTAATTGGATTAAATATTAGTACTAATAGGTAGATAAATATAAAAAAACAATAGCTATTGTGTTAATGTTTGTGATGTTATGCTCTATTTTTGTTTTTCTGTGAGATCACAAGGACTACAATTTGAACAGATATTGAAATATAATCCCCCTGGCGGAACTACAGGATGTACTAATAGTAGGCTTTTGTATGAGGGCAGTGGTGTTATACCTCCAATTCAGGAATCCGATTCAAGTATACAGCAGTTTACACGTGCCGTTTCTGTAGTTGTAAACGATAATCCTGCCGTTCATACATGGGGCGATATCCCATTTAAACCTCAATGCAACTACTGAATAGAGGCATGCGGAACATCATTTGGTGGGCTAGAGGACTACGCCGATGTAAATTTGGCATTAAATTTTGGTCAGTTACAATTACCGGTTCATGCGGGGCAGATCATAGGAACTGAATGTGCTTCTTTCTATTGGGATCCCCAGTATGGATTTCCAATAGGAGTGTCTATATTTTGGGGAACTGATATGCACGGAGAACCCGAGGGACTTCAATACAACTTCAAGATATATGAAGAATGCCCATGCAGTTTACCAGCTCTTTACCCAAAGGTCGACATTGAGCAGTTCTCGGTCGCTGGCGGAGACACTATAGTAAGGGACGGAAAGCTACTAACAAACTTTGAGATAGCACCCGGAGTGCAACAGACATTTATTCAAGTAGAGAACAGAGGATTCTTTACCCAAAATGATGCCAGAGTGAAACTCATAGGACTGCCACAGGGCGTCGCAGTAAAGATTACTCCAGAAACTCAGAAACTAAAAGCACACAACATCGGAACATACTCAGCAGAATTTACTGTTGATTCTAATGTGCCATCAGGAACATATAATGTAACGCTAGTAGCGTACTCGCCAACTGGAATATTCGACACAATACCGTTCAAGTTTGTAGTTCCATAAATTTATTTTTTATTAATTTTCTCTTTCTTTATTAATTCTTCATAACTTTTTTTCAAAATCTTTAAAGAATTTTATCCTTAACCTATTAATTTCCTTCATTATTGGTATTGTCATTCCTCTTTCTTCAAGCAAATCAAGTCTCTCGCCAATCCAGGTTATCCATACATCCTGCCCACTATCTTGTATCTGTCTTTTTAGCTCCCCAACTATTATCTTCCAATCCACTGCTGCACGAACTATATTCTCACAATCTGCTAAATCACCTTCTCTTTCTGTCATTGTTTTGAATAAGAAAATATCCTCGTTAGAGCAGAAGAAGATTTCAACTTTATCCAAATTTATTATTTTTCTTGCCCTTTCTACCATCTTTTTTGATAAGGAAAATTTACTACAGACCTCTTTCTCAAATAAGTCAATTCTATAAATTCCTCTTTGAAAAATCTGACTAAGATTCATATGAGAATATCCTTCGCCAGGAATTTTTATCTCAAATCCTATCTTTATTAAAGTCTCCTGAAGATATATGAACTCTTCTTTTGTTTCAACAATCAAATCAATGTCCTTTGTAGATGCCTTCAATCCTTGTTCAACTAGTACAGCCCCACCTATGGTAAAAACTTTTACTTTATTCTGGACTACTTTGTCAATTTCTCTAAAAATTCCTTCTATCTGTTCAAGACCTTTTATCATATTTAATCCCCTATAAATCTATGTTATAGACTTCAGCTCTATCTTTAATCTCCTGATAACTTGGATATCCTTTGATATTCTTTCCTAATAATACCCAAGAAAGATTTGTAAGTATTTTATGATCTATTTTGATATCATTTTTGAATTTTGCATAAAACAATGCAATAAAGATAAGGTCTCTCGCATCATTTTCCTTTTCTGCTATGTATATTGAATGTAGTAATATCTCCTCTTTAGTAAGTCTTTTTCTTGGGAGATAATAATAATTAGTGGGTGTAATCAATTCTATTCCATATTCCCCATAAGCAGAAAAAGCAGTCTTCACAGCATCAACATTTTCTTTGCTTGAGAAAAGTATTTCATTGTCTTTCTTATAATATATTATTGCACTAGTAGGAATACGCTCATCTGTTTTTGATTCGTATTTTTTTGTTTCTTCAAGAAATTCTTTTAATTCGGCCCACATCTTGTCATTTATCTCAAAAGCAGAATTATATTTTTTTAAAACGCTTCTTTTATTAGCTTCTCTTAATTTTTTGTATATCGCTGTTTTTTTATAGCCAGTTTCTCTTGATATATCGTCTATCCTAGATGGTTTTAACATTGCCATCAATATGGGTATACCTGTACCGGAAAGTATTGGGATTAAATTTGGGATTTTACTTAACATTTGGAGAAGGAGAGATACATGAACTAATCTTTTTGGCCCAATGCTCCCGTTTAATAGTAGAACAAAATCTTTATCGACGAGACTTTTGACATATACGTATATTTGTTTTTCGCTTTTATTTAGAGCAAGAGCTATTGATTTTAAGGACGTATTTCCTTTTGCAATTTGTTCAAGTATCAATAACTCTCCTTTTGAAAGCTCCATTATTCCGTCAAAGTTAGAAAACTATTTAAATCTTTCTAATTTTGGCGGAAAATATGCGATTAGATAAAAAATT
>JBDKUY010000008.1:0-24232 GCA_039679445.1 Methanofastidiosum sp.
ATAGAAAAAATGCAACCATTAGTTGCAGTCTCGGGGCACGTTCACGAATCAAGGGCAATTGATTCTATTGGCAAAACTCAACTGTTAAATCCTGGGCCATTGAAAGATGGGTACTATGGGATAGTAAAAATAGATGGAAAAGAAGTAAAAGTCGAATTAAAAGAAATTGATTAAATATATTTAAATATAGATAAAATAAATTAATTGCATGATTTACGAGATTTTGATCGGCGCAGTAGTTTTAATAGCCATCCTTTTTGTACTCTATTTCTTTTACCCCCCAAAGAAAGAGGGAATCCCAAAAGAGCCTGCTAAAAGACCAATTCCAAGGGAGGAAGTTCCTTCAGTTCCATATTACTCGGAAGGTGAAGTAATAGTAGAGGATGAACTATTTGGAATGAAAATGATCTGGGATTCCTATGAAGATAGGGTAGAGAATTTTATAAAGTTCCTTGAAAACTCAAAAGGAGTTCAAGATCCTAAAATTATAAGTACCTTCCAAGATATAGAAGGGGATTATGTTAAGATGAAAAAAAGGCTCAGTCCGTTCTTGAGGGACCATATGGTAAAAAGAATGGATGAAAGAATTATCTATGCCAGAGCCCTAATAAATAAAAAATTCCGTTATTAGATTAAGACTTTACTTACAATAAACTTTAATATCAACCTATTTTATAATCCTTGATGTTCGGAATTCCTTTAATAATAATTATTTCTTCAATATTCATAGGTATCTATTTTCCTTCATATGGAAAAGAGATATCTCCAATCGTGCCTATCCTGCAAAGCATCTTAATTTTCTTATCCACAATTAAAGTCGATTTCAAGATTTATAAAAAATACATGAGCCTTCTGAAACCTTTCCTGTTAGGATTCTTCACTTGCTATATCTTCATCCCAGTACTCTTCTTTTTAGTAGGGCTATTTCTTCTTAAAATCAATATAATCAATTTTCCTTTATTTGTTGGGATGATCATAACAGGAACTGTTCCTCTGGCCGCAGGGTCCACCCTTGTCTGGTCCAAAGAATTAGGTGGAAAAGTTGAGATCACCTTGCTTTTGATAGTAACGACTATATTAGCATCCCCTTTAATTACTCCAACTTACATATACCTATTTCTAAGGAATGAAATAAGCGTAAATGCAACGAGGATGTTCATAGAAATGGCGCCGATAATATTTATTCCTGTTTTTATCTCCGTTCTTGTTAGAAAAAAGTTTACAATAAATTTGAATTCAAATCTTTCATTTTTTGTTATGGGGATCATAATATACATAGCAGTTTCTAAAAGTGTCGAGAGGCTTGATATAGTAAAAGATTATCTTTTTGTTTCAATTATCTTATCATTAAGTTTTATTATTATTACCCTTTTATTTATGGCAATTTTTTCCAATATCTTAAAATTAAAAATAGAGGAAAAAGAATCAATTTTCATACCATCTTTTTTTAAGAATATAAGCCTTGCAATAATTGTTGTTTCTTTTTTTGAACCTGAGGTTGTTTTCTTTCCAGTTGTTTACTATATTATTGAGCAGCTTGTTTCCCCACTCTATTATGAAATAAAAAAGTATAATATAAATAGATAAATTATTTAAAATAAAAACAATTATAGTGTGGGGGAGATCCAAATGGGTGTAAAAAATAAATCATGGAGAGAAAAATTAGAGGACAGCAAAGGTTTGCCGAAAGTTGAGCAAATAACTGAAAAGATGTCTAAAAGATGGGGAGAAGGCACTGTAGTAATCCCCGCACCAATAGAAGTCAATGACATCATGAAAACTGTTCCAGAAGGAAAGTTAATCACGATTGATCAGATTAGGAAAAAACTTGCAGACAAACATGGCGCTTCTATAGGGTGTCCTTTGACTACCGGTATTTTTGCTTGGGTTAGTGCACATGCTGCAAATGAGGCTGCTTTAGAAGGAAAGGCCGATATTACGCCTTATTGGAGAACTCTCAAAACAGGCGGAGTAGTTAATGAAAAATATCCAGGAGGAATTAACTATCAAAAACAGCTCTTGGAAAGGGAAGGGCATAAAGTAGTCCAAAAAGGGAAAAAATATGTTATTCAAGATTATGAAAAGAAGATAGTTTAATCAATAAAAATTATTTTAGAATCAACTTTTTTAAATTTTGCGCTTATTAGTAAAAAGCTTTTTAAAAATACAAAACTATTCTAATCTAGAGGGATTTTTTGATAGAGATACGATTTCATGGAAGAGGCGGGCAGGGTGCCGTAGTTGCATCAAATATTCTAGCTGATGCGGCTTTTAGAGAAGGAAAATATGTTCAAGCTTTTCCTTATTTTGGTGTCGAAAGAAGGGGCGCTCCTGTTACTTCCTTTACGCGAATAGATAAAAATCCTATTAAACTAAGAAGTCAGGTATATAACCCAAATTATGTTGTTGTCCTTGATCCAACACTAATGGATGTAACAGATGTAACGTCTGGTTTGAATAAAGATGGAGTAGTCCTAATAAATTCAGATAAAGATCCCAAATATTACAATCTTTCCTTTAAGACAACAACTGTTGATGCAACATCAATTGCAATAGAAAACAAATTAGGTTCAAAAATGGCCCCAATTGTGAATACTTCTATTCTTGGTGCATTCGCCAAGATATCGGGCGAGGTAATGCTTGAATCTATAATATTGGCAATAAAAGAAAGTGCACCTTCTAAAAAAGAAGAGAATATTAAAGCCGCACAGCAGGCTTATGATAAAACAATAATGTAATGATTATATGAAAAAATTAGAAAATATAGTATCAATTAAGGATTTGCCAGAGGCTCCTGTATCAAACGTTCCATCCCTTACTCAAAAAACTGGAACTTGGAGAGTTTTCCGGCCAGAGATAAATAAAGAAAAGTGTATAAAATGCTATATTTGCTGGAGATGTTGCCCAGATATTTCCATTGGTATAGATGAAGAAGGATTCCCCATTATAAATTATGATTACTGTAAGGGTTGTGGAATATGTGCTCATGAATGCCCTAGCACTGCGATTAGAATGGAAAGGGAGGGAAAATAATGGTAAAGAAGATAATGACTGGCAACGTAGCTGCTGCTTGGGGGGCAAGACTTTCTAGAACAGAAGTAATAGCAGCCTACCCAATAACACCGCAGACAATTATCGTTGAAAAACTTGCACAGTTTGTTTCTGACGGAGAACTCGAAGCGGAATATCTTCACGTTGAATCTGAGCATTCTGCAATGGCCGCATGCATTGCAGCGTCCCAGACAGGAGCGAGAGTCTTTACCGCAACATCATCCCAAGGATTGGTATTAATGCACGAACTCCTCCATTGGGCTTGTGGGGCTAGAACCCCAGTAGTTATGGCAAATGTAAATAGAGCTTTGGCACCCCCTTGGAGTGTGTGGGTTGAACATACAGATATGATGTCCCAAAGAGATACAGGATGGATACAATTTTATGCCGAAAGTAACCAAGAGGTTCTAGATACTATAATAATGTGCTACAAATTATGCGAGGATAAAGACATACAATTGCCTGCCATGATAGGCCTAGATGCTTTTTATTTATCCCATACTTCAGAAATAGTAGATATTCCTGATCAAGAAATTGTTGATAAGTTCTTACCACAATATGCCCCTTCATATCCCCTAGATATCGAAAATCCCGCCAGTATTGGGTCTCTTTCAATGCCCCACCAATGGTATCCTGAATTTAGATACAAAATCCAGGAGGCAATGCAAAGAGTAATACCAAAATTGAATCAAATCGAAGAAGAATTCTATAAAGAATTTGGAAGAAAATATACTGGGCCTCTAGAACTTTATAATACTGAAGATGCAGAAGTTGTTCTGATTGTTTCAGGTGCAGCTGCTGGAACTGTTAAAGAAACTGTGGATATACTTCGAAAAAAGGGATTTAAGGTGGGAGTTATAAGATTAAGAATGTTTAGGCCATTTCCTTCAAAGGACTTAAATAAAGCATTATCAAAAGCATCTTTTGTAGGAGTACTCGATAGATCTTTTTCCTTTGGCCATGAGGGTGCAATTTTCTCTGAATTAAAAGCATCTTTGTATGGAACAAAGAATTCTCCCTCAATCAAAAATTATATTGTAGGAATTGGGGGGAGAGATATTACTATAGATACTATTAGTGGAATATACGACAATTGTTTTAATTGTTTAAAAAATAATAAAATTGATACTCCCGTAGAGTGGATTGATATTAAGGTGTGAATATGAAAAGAGCAGGTATACCAACTGAAGAATTTATTTATTCTGGCCACACGGCATGCCCAGGATGCGGAGCTATGCTAGTTGCTAGGTATCTCCTAAAAGCATTGGGAAAAAATACAATAATGAATATACCTGCCTGCTGTTTTGCAGCAATTCCTGGAACATTCCCCGATACCTGTTTAGGCATACCTCTGTTGTACAATGCTTTTGAAACAACTGCGGCTACAGCTTCCGGTATTGAAGCTGCTTTGAAGATTAAAGGTAAAAAAGAAAAAATTACTGTTGTTGGATTTGCAGGTGACGGTGGTACCGCAGATATCGGGATTCAGGCCCTTTCTGGTGCGATTGAAAGAGGCCACGACATTATCTACGTTTGCTATGATAATGAAGCATATATGAATACGGGGATGCAAACATCAAGCCTTACCCCAATGGGAGCTTCAACTACTACAAATCCCGTAGGTAAGAAGGGAGGGTGGAGAATCAGACCTAAGAAGAACATGATGGACATAGTAGCAGCACACGATATTCCATATGCAGCCACAGTTAATCCCGCTTATCCCTTGGACTTCATCAAAAAAATAGAAAAGGCAAAGAGTATCAAGGGCCCATCTTATATTCATGCATATTCTGTTTGCCCAACTGGCTGGCGATACCAGCCTGAACTTGGTTTAGAGTTAGGAAGGCTTGTAACAGAAACGGGGATATTTCCCTTATACGAATTTGAGAATGGCGTCTATACTATCAATTATAAGAAAAAGATAAAGGAAGTCCTTGAATACTACAAACTACAGGGAAGATTCAGACACTTGTCAGAAGATTTCATTAAAGAGATCCAGGCGGTTATAGATAAAGAATGGCAAAAACTTCTATATAAAGAAGAATGTAGTAATAGATACTAAGAATTATGCTTTATTTTCAAACTGTAAGAACTATCAAAGCTAAAACTAGTAAAGACATAATTAAACACAATCTAAAGATAATCTTCTTAGATGCTGTTTTTTTGTAGTATTCCCGTGGGCCAATTTTCAATAGTATGGCACTGAATAAACTGCCCGTCATTAATCCAAAAATATTTTGAAATACTAGAATCATAGGACCAATGACTTTAGCAGGATTTATTATGATTAATATCCCGCTAACTGCTGTAGGAGGTAAAAGCGCTGCGGCTATGGCCACCCTGCCGTACTCTCTGGAACTCCTTTTGTAATGGCCAACATCGAAGCAAAACCTAATGCTAAAGACATCAATACATAAATAAAATTAGGATCAATACGCGATAGTATTTCTTGTGTTAAGGTAGGTTCCATGAAGAATGATATTAAGAAAGTAACAACAATTGAAAAAAATAGGACAGTGCCAATCATAAGTAAAAGATTAGCGACACTTTTCAATATATCTTTAGTTCGCCCTAATGCAGAATTTATAGCAAAGGCGTATATTGGTCCAAGTATAGGCGATAAAAGCATTGCCCCTATTATTATGGCCACATTATTCATAAATAATCCAGTCAAAGCAATTATTCCTGCTATGGATGTCAAAGCTAATTTATTCTTATCAATTTTCAAATAAGGCCTAGTAGTATCGATGAGTTTTTCTATTGGCTCCTCTTCTTTAGATGAATTTTCTTTTTCTACTTTTTGTAAAAATGGAGAAACGATGAAATCAGGAGAAAATACTTCAACTATATTCTTTTTGTATCTAAAATCTATTTTTTTATTTAAATTATCCATTACATCGTTAAGTTCATAGTTTGGCAAAATCATATTGATTACAATAAGAGTTCATCACATTTCAAGACACTCAAGATGCATATCCCTCATAGACATTGCGCAATCGTTTTCGGAAAATAAGATTCTTTTAAAAGGATTATATGAAAAGCTTAACGACATTGCATTTATAGATGAATTATGTAGTTGGTCTGAAGGTTACATAGAAGAGCCCTACTATAGGAATCTATACTGTCTTTTGGATGAGGTAAAAATAATCGATCAGAAAGATTTGACAAACTATCGAATATTTTATGATAGGATAAATGAAATTAATGAACTTACACGAAAGTTGAATTCTCTAGGTAGGGATAAATTTGGATTCTTACGATGGTTACTATTAGGATCTCTCGCTGCAGTAATTATACTCCTAACACTTTCTGTTCCGATAACAAATTTTGTTAATATAGCCCTTCTTATGCTATTCCCTCCAATAATATTTCTTGTGATTTACACAATTAATGGCTATCAGAATATGACATTCCATAAAGAGAGTACTTCAATGGAAATAAATGAAAAAATATTTGACGAAATTGGGAAAAAAAGATTCTATAAAAAAAGCAGACTTAGATTTGTAAGAGTTGATATCCGGAAAAACAAGGATTTGTATATAACTGAAGATGAGCTTACTGGAAGAGACAGAGAAATATATTTAGATTATCTCGATAAAGACTTCTATGTCAATAGATCAAACAAAAAACAATGCAACTAGAAATTATTATTTAACTGGACGAACTTCCAGTAGAAATAAAGGGGTAGCAGACATTATTATACTAGGATTATAAAGACATAACTCATTTGTATATATGCATAATAAATAATATTAATCCTAATTTATCTTCTAATAAATAAGCAACAATTAAAAATTATATTTAAATATTAGCTTATACACAAATCAATAAATCTAAATTTTTCTGAATCAAATAATCCCTTGTCTCCAATCTTTATTTTTGGTATAACTAGTAATGCCATGAAAGATAAAGTCATGAAAGGTGCATTTAATGTACATCCCAAAGACTTGGCAAAGTTAGTAACATGCCTGTAGCTATCTGCAACTTTAGAGTATTCTTCAAATGTCATTATGCCAGCAACTGGGAGTTCTAAAAAGATCTTATTTTCTCCACAGGCACATCCAATGCCCCCCTTATTTTCGATGATCATGTTTACGGCGTTACATATATCTTCGTCAGAAACACCAACGACAACTATGTTATGAGAATCATGCGCTATGCTAGAAGCTATTGCTCCTTTCTTTAGGCCAAAATTTCTTATAAATCCAATTGGAACTTCGGAATCAGTATAGCGATTCACAACTGCAATTTTTAATATGTCTCTTTCTACGTCAGATACTAAATTGCCGTTGACTATTTTTGGTTCAATAATTATGTCATTTGTAATAAGTTGACCGTCAATTGCTTCAATAACGTTTATAGCGCCTCTTTTATTGGATAAACTAAAATCTGATATCTTTTTCTTTTCTACATTAAAGTTATTTATTGTTTCAAAACTCCTGTGTTCGATGTTTGTTTTACCTTTATGAGAAACGACATTTCCATTAATATAGGTTGTAAGGATATTCAATTCTTTTAGATTATCTACAATTAAGAAGTCGGCCGGATCACCTTCTTGTAGCAGCCCAACATCAAGCCCATAGTGCATAACAGGATTTACAGATGAAACATTTAATATTTTGAAAACATCAATACCGTAATTTATTGACCTTCTCACCATCTGATCAATGTGCCCTTTAATCAAGTCATCCGGATGTTTATCATCGCTACAAAACATGCAGGATTCATAATGTGTATCGACAAGAGGAATTAATGCTTCAAAGTTTTCTGCAGCAGAGCCTTCCCTGATCTGTATTTTCATTCCCTTTTCTATCTTCTCAAGCCCTTCAGCTCTACGAACGCACTCGTGATCTGTAGTAATCCCTTTGCTGATATATTTTTGTAGTGCTTCTCCAGATAATCCTGGAGCATGGCCATCAATTTTCTTAGAATATTTTTTTGCGACATTTATCTTTTCTATTAGTTCACTATCATTATTTATGACGCCAAATGTATTCATTACCTCTCCTAAAAATTTAACATTGTCATTTCTAAATATCTCTTCAACTTCCTTAACCCCAAGACAAGCCCCGCTTGTTTCAAAAGATGTTGCCGGAACACAGGAGGATGCCCCAAAATAAAATTTCAGAGGAGATAGTTTAGAATTCTCAATCATGTACTCTATTCCTTTTATTCCTAAGACATTGGCTATTTCGTGAGGATCTGAAACAGTCGCTACAGTTCCATGGATAACTGCAATTCTAGAAAACTCGTAAGGGATTAACATTGAACTTTCTATGTGTATGTGAGAATCGACAAATCCAGGTATAATAAAATTTGAATAAATATTATCGTCTCTTTGAATTTCTGAGATTTTGCCATTTGAAATAATTATTTTGCCCGGGTATATTTCACGATGAATTGGATCTACAATATTTCCAGAAATAACATTCATATTTTTATCCATGAAAATCATAATTCAAAAATCAAAATGATATATAAAATTTTTGAATTGGTTTGAGATATCTACAAAAATAGAGATATTATGGATATAGATTGTTATCTTGGTAAAGTAAGGCATAATCAAAATACATATAAAAACATAATCATTATTACGAATGGGTGATTGATATTTGCAGTGTTGGTGGAAGTTTTGATGTGGATATGCCCGAAGGCCCAGAAGGCTATGTTTGTACCGAATGCGGTACACAGTATAAAGGAATTGGAAAAAATCCAAAATGCCCAAAATGCTCTTCAGACAAGGTAATAAAAATTGGATAATAATTTATTTCTTCCTTTGACTAATGAGGAGATATTATTTCTATCTCATAACGATTACTTCTTAGGAATAGTGAAATCTAAAGGTAAATCCTTCTTATTGGAAACTGATAAGCAAGAGATAGTACTTGGAACTGGAAATGATGATATCCTTGTTGTTTCATCTTTCGCAAAAGACAAAAAAATCAAGGCAATCATGATTTCGGCATTATACTCCCTGCGAGAGCTATCTTTTCCACTTATAGTCCTAAATAAGGGACATCCTGCTTCCAAGAGACTTAAATTGGTCTTTGGATGCGGAGATAAAATAGTTCTGGATTCATGCATAGAGGCAGGTACTCATCCCGATCAGCATCTTCTCTGCTCCACAGAAGATTTATCGGGACTTTGTGTATTATCAAAAAAAGAAGGTATTGAGATAGTTGATCCTCTTAAGAGAAAAATAGAAATAGAAAGAATGCCTTTTGAGTTAAGATTATAAAATCACGGGGCATATTAAATATTATGAAGATTCTTTATTTTGGAGATTTAAAGGATATCACTTTAAAAAGAGAAGAAATTATTGAAGTTGAATCAATTAAAATTGGCACACTAAAGAATCTTCTTTCAGAAAAATATCCCCTCTTGAAGGAATCTTTTTTAAAGGATGAGATAAGGATTATAGTAAATGGAAAAGACTATTCTTTTACAGGTAGAGATGAAACTCTAGTATCAAAAGGATTTGAGATAGCTCTTTTTTCTCCTGTAGGGGGCGGATAAATGTTTGAAATAAAGGCAAAAGATGGATTAGGCAGAATAGGGAAATTATCGATAGGCAAAAAAAAAGTTGAGACCCCAACACTAATGCCTGTTATTAACCCCAATAAGATAGTCATTGCCCCAAAGGACATGGCCGATTATGGGACAGAAATGTTAATCACAAATTCATATATTATTTACAGAACTCCAAAACTCAAAGAAGATGCTCTTGAAAAAGGAGTTCACAAAATGCTCGATTTTAACGGAGTTATAGAAACTGATTCCGGCTCTTTTCAGATGGCCGCATATGGCGATATAGAAATAGAAAACAAAGAGATACTACAATTTCAAAAAGACATTGGAGTTGATATCGGAACGTTTCTTGATATACCAACTCATCCCGATGAACCCCATAGAAAGACCCTTTCAGACCTAGAGATAACTCTAGAAAGGGCAAGAGAAGCAATCGAATTTGACATAGCCCTAAATGGAACAATTCAAGGAGGAACTCACCTAGATCTAAGAAAAAAATCAGCAGAGGAAATGAGTAAATTACCTTTTACAGTGAACCCGATAGGTGGTGTTGTTCCATTAATGATGGAATACCGATTTAGTGAATTGGTTGATATTATTCTAACAGTAAAAGGGAGTCTTTCGCCCTCAAGACCAGTTCATCTTTTCGGCGCCGGCCATCCAATGTTATTGTCATTATCAGTTCTTTTAGGTTGCGACCTATTTGACTCCGCAGCATATGTTCTCTATGCACAGGATTCAAGATATTTAACTTCTTATGGTACAAAAAAACTTAATGAAATGAAATATTTACCATGTAACTGCCCAGTTTGCAGAAAATATACCGCTCAAGAGCTAATTAATGAAAATGATCAAAAAAGATTAGAACTTCTTTCAAGTCACAACTTGTATGCAACTTTTGAAGAAATTAAAATAATTAAGGAAGCCATACACGAAGGAAATTTATTTGAACTTGTCGAAACTAGAATCAGGAGCCATCCGAGGTTACTACTTGCATACAGAAGAATCAAAGATTATTATGATCTTTTAGAAGAATATGATCCCTTTACAAAAAGATCTTCGATATTCTATACTGGTACAGAATCCAATTTAAGGCCAATAATGCAAAGAACTAAGGAAAGGATAAAACACATCGAATCTAAAAAATACGATGAGCATCTTTTCTTTGGAAAATTCCCAAAAGAACTTGAGTTTACTTATCCTTTTGGCCAATGTGAAATGGAAGAAGAAAGAAAAGGTAGAGGGGACCCTGAACTAAATGACGAGGACATAGTAAAAGTAATTGCAGAATATCAGTTTGGGCCAAATGTTGGAGAAAAGCTCTTCCACGATGTCGTTGTTAAAAGATCAAAAACTGGAATGATCCGTTACGTCTTTGATAAAAATGGAACTATGCTTGCAACTATAAGGGCCAGAGATGGATTATTTACCCCAAATATTGAGGGGCTAAAAAGATTGAAGGATATAATACCATACCCCAAATACAGGATAATTGTGGATGATGAAGCTGCACCATTCATAAAAGACGGTGCAAATGTATTTTCAAAGTTTGTTTTGGATCTTGATAAAAATCTTAGGGCTTATGAAGAAATTCTTATTGTGGACTCGAAAGACAATCTTTTAGGAACAGGAACTTTAATGCTTTCCCCTAGAGAGGTTAGGGCATTTGATAGAGGGATGGCTGTTAGGACAAGGTGGGGAATAGAAAAAAATAATATCAAAGAAAACCTGATAGAAGACTAGAGCCGATAATAAATCTAAATGTTAGATATCCAATTGCAGTTAAAATAATACTGTGTTTAATTCCCGAAAATAAAGAATTTGTTGTCATCTTTCCAATCATGAGCCCTGCTAAAGCACCATGTATAATGAGCATGTTTTGAAATGTAGTCTTAAACACATCTTTATCAATTGACTCTTTGGCAGTTGGAAGTGTTATTTCTGAGAATATTTCAACAAACTGGGTCTGAAGTAAGAAAACTACTGAAAGGAAGACAAGATAAGAAATATAAATAATGCCTGTATACTGGCCTAATTTAGAAGCCTGCTCTTTTGCAAGACCTCTCATCATCCTTGCACTTTCTGCTGCAGACTCTAAAATCTTTATGATATTTCCTCCGGCATGATGGGCAATAACAATAAGTGATACTGTCCCTTGTACATTTTCACTTTTTACCTTATCTGAAAAAGATGTTAAGACCTCATCAAATGGGATCCCCCATGATATCTTTGAGGCCATAATCTTTATTTCATCGGTAAGTCTCCCATAATCATCCTCTTGCGCCATCTTTATGGCTTGAGGAAGGGTCATTCCGGCGGCTTGAGAATCAGCAAGTGCCCTTAGAAATTCAGGAAATTGATCTTCGATTTCGGTAATCCACGCTTGTTCTCTCATTTTTAAAATAAGATAAGGACCAACTGCAACAGCTATACCTGCAATAACTAGTTCACTTAAATTTAAAATGAAGAATCCTAATAAACTGAGAATTACCCCTGCAGCTATACTGCCAATCGTTACATACACGTTATAGTTTTTTTTTCTCAAATTTTCACCTGCATTATCTCTTTGGAGCCACCTGATCCACTGCTATTATGAATATAGCATAGCCGATAGGCAGCCCAAAATATACGACAAGATTATTAATCAAATTTACCTGTGACATTGGGGTTCCCATTATACCCATAATTGTTGTCATGATAATAAT
Source organism: Methanofastidiosum sp. (assembly GCA_039679445.1). Taxonomy (GTDB): domain Archaea; phylum Methanobacteriota_B; class Thermococci; order Methanofastidiosales; family Methanofastidiosaceae; genus Methanofastidiosum. The sequence continues at coordinate 12,285 of JBDKUY010000008.1, forward strand.
GAATACTGGCCCTACAACTAAAGCTGTGACATAAGTTTCCGCTATTAAACCAATAGTTTCTATCGCAGCTTCAGTTTTCATTCTTTCAACTTCCATTAATCTGTTTCCTTCAAGATACAGATACTCTCTGAGATTTCCACCTGTTCTTATGGTGGCTATCATCTTCCATAAAAGTTCACTGAAGAGTGGAGAAGGAGATCTGTTAGCTGCCCTCTGAAGAGCTTGAACTAAATCGAGTCCAAAGTTTTCAATATCATTTAGAATCTTTTCCGATTCTCTTGATACTTCACCATATCTCCTAAACTCTACAAGTGACCAAAAGATAACGGCAGGGGGAACTCCTGTTCCAGCTATTGTTGCCATGGTATTAACAGCATTTGTGAGTGCAAGGTTAATTTTTCTTGATCTTTCTCCAGCTTTAAACGATGGATAAACCCAGAAGACTAGAAAAGTCGTAACAGCAGTTAAAACTGAAATTAAAATAATTAAGACTAAGTTAAAGACAAAATCAACAGGCTTACCGGGGGAGATAATTTCATTTATAAAATCTCCTAAAAACAGAGGAACAATAATAATTGATACTAATAAAGCAATAATACCTGCAATAGCGGTAGTAAGCATCATTGCACTGACATAAGCACCAAGATTTAAGGGTATGTCACCTTTTCTCAAAGGGTCATGGAGTTCTTCAAAACTTTTTAGCCTTTTGTCTACCAAAAAACCAAATCTTTTATGGGCTGCCTTCCCATAATTCATGAAGAAGCCCCTTTTTTCGTATCTTTCGATTTCTTGGACTGCAATGTCCTTTTCTTTTTTTCTGCCTAGCATAGGCTCAACTTTTTATTTTTTGTAAGATTATATCCGGGTCTCTCATATATACCTTTATTATATCCCCCACATCTCTAAAGTTAACTATATTATTTTCAGCCATCCAGCCTAAAACAAGAGATCTCCTGTTTATTTCTTCCCAGACTTCTTCTTGAGTCATGCCTCGAGATATGGATATTCTTTTTACTATGCTACTCTCTTTTGCATCATATATAAATTCATCAGAACCCGGATCCCATCTAAAAACAGTTTGGTAAATAGGTTCTCCTTTTTTCAAATCCATTCCGGTTATTTCAACTACTTCTTTGACTCTTCTGATTGCTTTTCCTTCTATTTTTGCATGGGTTAATAGAAAACAAATATTTAATGATTGAAGAAGTGCTGGAGAAAGACTAATGGGCCTTGTGGTAAGCCTATTGATTAAAGCTTCCATTGAATCGGCATGTATTGTTCCCATGCCAGGGTGTCCTGTGGCCATGCCTGTAAACATGACATTAGCTTCGGCCCCCCTAATTTCACCAACTACCAGATAATCAGGCCTTTGTCTTAATGCAGCCCTTAGTAAGTCAAACATGTCAACCTCTCCTTGTTTCTTTCCTTCCGAGGTAGAGGCACCATAACCAGACCTCGTGACTGCAGGTAACCAATGTTCTTGAGGAAGATTTAACTCTTGAGTATCCTCAATTGTTACTATTTTTGCTTCTGGAGGTAAAAATATAGCAAGAGCATTTAACATCGAAGTTTTACCAGTAGCTGTTCCTCCGGAGATAATTGTGGAAGCTGTATAAGAGTGTTCAAGCGCCAACCACATATATGCAAATATTCTTGGTGGGCAGGACTTGTAATTTATCAATTGTACAGGAGTCAGTGGATCTGTTTTAAACCTTCTGATAGTAAAAGTAGGACCATGTTGTGTGACTTCTCTTCCAAATGTGGCCTGGACCCTAGAGTTATTTGGCAATCTTCCATCGAGTAAAGGTTCTGCAACTGAGATATGTCTATTGCATCTTTGTGCCATCTTAATGATTATACTGTTGGCATCGTCATCTGATTTGAAAACTATATTTGAAGGAAGAGATCCATATTTCGCATGATAAACATAAATTGGGATTCCTGTTCCATCACAACTTATATCTTCTATTAAAGCATCATGAAACAAAGGTTCTATCGAACCAAGCCCAATATAATTTCTTCTTAAATAATACATTATTTTTTCAAAAGCGTCAGGAGATAACTTGAGATTTAATTCGTCAACAACTTCCAAAGCCTTGTTTTCTAAATAATTAATTAATTCACTTTTTTCTTCAAGACTTTTGAAGTCTACTTCAAGCTCTTCTTGAATTATCCCTTGAATTGTCAAAAGTCTAGTTTTTTCTTGTTCAGAAAGTTCAGGTTCTTCAATTAGATATACCAATTTAGTTATTTTTTCATCCCATTTTATCCTTGCATACGCATATGGCTCTACTAAAGGATATCTTTCATTAAATCCTGTATAATCTTGATTTTTCCATTTCTGGGGGATGACAAGTATATCTTGATCCTTCATTATTACTCTCCTTTCTTCTTCCATCGAGGGAAGTCTACCACCTTGTATGGTAACAGGACCAGATATAACAAAAGTTGCACTGCCTACTGTTGATGCGACTTGAGTTGTGACTTTGCTTTTTATTTTTTCGGATATTTCCTTCTTTGTTTCAGTCAATATATCCTCTGAGGAGGAAATTGTTCCAGGTCTACCCAATGATGCGCCTTCTTTTTTTAAAAAGTCAACTTCACTCTTTTTCTTGAGCTTCTCATAACTAGATTTTGGTTCACTATCTAGTAAAATGTCAGATTCTTTGAGTTTTTTTATTAATTTGAGAGCCCCTCTTTTTCTCATAACTAATTCCTCTATTATTAGTTTCTATTAATGCATATAAATAGTTATCGGTATTGAAAGATATATTTAAACTATTGATAAACTTTAAAGTTATAATACTGACTTGTTTCTTTTTTAATGCCGCCATCAATCTCAAATGAATATGTAAATACGAGCAGGTAATCACCTGGCCTTCTTACATTATATCGGTATGTAGATAACAAAGTAGTAAATTCTTCAATATTAGACCTTCCTGACCGCTCTAGAATTGGGGTATATTGGTAATATGGAACTCTTTTAAGTAAAACTCTTGCAGGTTCATCTTTGTGGTATGGAATTATAGATATTACTTGAAATCCCACTCCGCCACAATAAAATACATCATTTTCTAGTATTTTATTAGAGCCATTAACATAAATATATCCTTCACCGTCATCAATAGTTCCATTCTTGTTTTCATCTACCCTGATTTTTATATATTTGTTTAATGTATTTATTTCTTCAAATTTTGTTTTAGTGTCGCTAAGCCAAACTTGCTGGCCCTGTTGAGGATAATACATATCATATTCAAAAAAGTTTTCGCTGTTAATAGATGAAAAACTTGCAAGTATTCCATCGTCAGTTATTACTGCCCCGTTGGTATCATTTGAAAAAGAGGGATTAGTAGATTCAATTATTATTTTCTCAGTTGTATCGTTATAGCTATATTTCCATGTATTGACCACTTTGTATTCTTCGTCATGCCATCCATAAAAGAGCCTTGTTTTCCCAATTGGAAATTGTTTCATTTCTGGCGTCATGTCAAAATACTTAAAATAAACGTGCCATTTGTCATCTTTATTTAAAAAAGTAACACCGTCCAATACTAAAACGTAATTATCCAATACCACTGGGTCTCCAATCTCTAAGGACATATCTTCTCCTGAGAGGGTTTCAAGAATTATTTGATATGGATCAACCTTGTCTGGCTCATACTCGATTAAACGTATTTCATATGTATTGCCACCTAATCTGAAATCTCCATAAATTGTTTTAGGGTGATCAACCATAGCTTCTAAAGTATCGGTGCTTCTTCTAAGAAAACTAACTAAATTGCTAGAGATACTTCTGACAACATATTCTTCCCCTCTCAAATTAAATTGAAATCCTTCTTCAATCGGATAAGCAGAAACACATCTTAGATTTCCTATTGAATCTCTACTGCATCTTTGAATATCAATAAGTGATTCGTTAGTTCCATTCAATTCATAAATCCCTTCTATTTTATTAGTTAGCGTATTTATTTTTACTTTATATCTAGAACCCTCAGATTCAAAGATTCCTTCATCAAGAACTAAATAAACATTAATTATTTCCCACATCTTTATTGAACTGCCCAGTTTTTTTGAGCCATTGATATCCTTGTCTGTTATAGGACTTTCAAGATCATTATGAATAGAAGAGGAAATAATAACTGTATCCCCTGTTACGATCTCTGTAGTTCTGATACCATTCTCTTTAATTGCCATTATATCTATTAACCCGTATCGTAATCCAGGGGCTTCATTAGGATCAAATGATTGTTTTCTTCTTTCAGTTTCCTGAAGAGAAATTTGTATGTTGAATATTGTATATTTGACATAGTCATCTTTTTGTCCATTTGAAATATATTTAATATCTGTGATTTTAATTAAGTAATTATCTAATAAGAAAACGTCACCTTCATAAAATTTAGAAACGCCATCGACATTGATTTGATTTCCATTCTGGTCTAAAATATTTACATAATTACTTCCGTCATTTCCAAGATTCAAAGAATAGTTTTCTAAGAAAGGAGCTCTGTTTTCAATGTTATTTATTCCTGCATACGAAGTTCTATACTCTCCTAAAGTATATGCCCTATTATTATAGACTATTCTTGAACCGGAGGAATAATTACCTTCCTTGTATATTATTTGTCCGTTCCCATGTATTACATAAGGATTTGAAGGTGTAGCATCAGATAATTTATTTAATGGTGCGACTTCAAACTCTCCTATGTCTGAACTCATCAGATATCTTTTAGGAGAATCTGAAATTTTTCTCGTATCAATTAATATTTTTCTATTGAAATTACCAACTTCAAATATAGAAGGTCCAATAAATAAAACATCATCATCAAAAGTTATGCTACTTGATTTAGTTACTTCTATACCCACATCAAGCCTTGAGAGATAATAATTCAATTCTTTTTCTTCAATTGCATAATGTGCAGAATATATACCTGCAAATGCATTGTGTATTGAATCAAGTTTTCCAGTTCTATATATTTCTTCGAATGCATTATTAGAAGTATCTCTAAGAGAACTCTCTACATAACTTGATATAAAGGGAATATCCGAATAGCTAATATCTTCCACAGACTGCGATACTTGTTTATAGGATATAAGTGAATATTGGATAGCTAAAAGAGATATTACCACAAGGATTGCAGCAAAGATAAAAAATTGGGATTTATTATTCAAAATTTCTCCCTCCCCATTATTAAAGATACATAATAGGCTCTGACATTACCGCTAGTATCCATAGTAGAAACAATTCTTTTTGCAGTGATAATTGAATCCATTTCCCCAGGTTTTTCTAGAATAATTATATCCTTCTTATAGGGAATAATGTTGATAATAATATGGCCCTTAAATCCATTATAAGACAAAGTCTTAATGTTTCCTGAATAATCTCCAAATACAGTCCAGTCCCCTTGCCTTAAGCCTTTAGTATAAGTAGAAAAATGATCTGGCTCGCCGATTTTTTTTTCAATGTCAAGTGTATCTGCACTAACACTGTCATGAACAGTGAATCTAAAAGTATCCTTGAATATATTGACTGTTGTATTAGTTCCAATTAAATCAATGTACATTGTTTCATCAAGTAATACAAAAGATATAGAATTACCATCCCTTGCAATGTTGGATATCTGATAAGTATACTCATAAGTGGCACCGCCCGAATATGATGAAAAAGAAACTAAATCTCCTACCTTTAGAGGGGTTTTACTTGAAAGTTTTGTCGTTGAAGTAGAGAAATCTAAAGGATTTGAAGGGTCTCCTCTCTCAAGTTTTAAATACACCGTATCGTAGCCTGGTATTTCTTCAATTAGGTCAACTATTAGCAAACCATATATTGTTACACTACCCCCATCGGGAAAATATATTGTGTAATCTCCTGGCCATCCTGTTTGTGTTTCATGGAATTTCCAAATAGTATTGTTGTTCTCTAGAGTATCTACTTTGTAACTATTTGTAAGAAATCCAGGCCTACTAGTGTCTTGACTAGCTTCGCCATGCGTGCTTATATATACTATATTCGAAATCTCAAAGATATTAAATTTGTAAGCATAGCCTGAAGGAATAAGAGATCCAAGTTTCGTTCTAAGAGCATTGAACTCTCTATTTGTAATATAATAACCAAGTTCACTTTGATTGTTGATTACACCTTTTTCTAATATTACTAAAACATCTTCTGCAGAGTTTCTTGCATTTATTACCTCCCATGAGGGATTAGAAGAAAATGTTGTCCCTGCACCACTTAGTATGAATGAAACTCCCAATATCATTATAACTGCTGCGATTATTGCCTCAAATGTTCTCATTACAGATTTGTTATTCATGAACATAATTTACTTCCCTCCCACATAATCACAGCCATTCTCTTCTCGGTCAAATTTCCATATTCTTCCACTAAGACAAGTCGAGATATAACAAGAACTATATTTGAATAACTTCTATTTGCACCCAGAACTATATCGGCTGCGTCAATATTCAGAATCTGTGCTCCATCTCCTGATTTAAAGATGTCTGTAACTATATAGCTTCTAGAATCAAGTATGAAATTATCTCCCTTAATAAATCCCGACTTTGGATTATTGTTTTCATCACGACCGTAAATCTCATTTGTAACTTCGTCTTGAAAATCTTTGTTCATATTTATATCAATAAAAAGATGATCATATTCACTGTTATTATCTTCATCTACCACTAAGAATTCATAATATCTAATTCCCAAAGACGTGGGTTCAGTATTAAAATGTGGCGGATATGCATCATTAGGAGAAACCCCATCGGGAAGTGAATAATTGTATTCATTGAGATCACTCTGCGTCATTGTAGCTATAGTGTTAACTTCTGTATGGGTAGAAGATATTACTATCTGAAGATCATAAACGGACCTTTCATTTGAATAGTCTAATAACCCAAGTTTTCGTAATAGACCAATATAACTATTAGTCGACGATTCTAAAGGGCAATAAGGATACCTTGATGTATCTTCATTTGATACAAAGTCAACCATTTTGTCATAGGATAACACATGATTTCTTGAAACAAGGCCATAAGTTGGATCAGACATTATTTTTTCTATAGAAGAAATTGCAGTCAGTTGCACATCCACATATTCAGTTTTTTCAAGATAAGGATTCAATGAATTTGCAGCAATATATACTACATAAAGAAAAGCTATGGTAAATATTCCAAGGGCAACTATATTGTCAATTATATCTTGCCCTTTTCTAGACTTTTTAAATTTAAATAAGATTTTTATTTTTAACCCTCCTGTGGATTGGGCGACAAATAAGCACCATAGCTAGTTATAACAACATATTTATTTTTTGAAGAACTTGAGATTGTCCCGTATATGCTCATTCCTCTAAGTTCTTTAATGTATTTAACGTCTGCATTATAAGGATCATAAATCGTTAAATGAGTTCCAGTTCCTTCAATAATATATTCTCTTGTACCAATTGTATTTGGTAAATCTAGATTTACCCAAATTCCTTCTTCAATCTGGATATTTTTTGTTGGCGCAGATGTATATGCCATAATGTTGTTGAAAAGTTTTATAATTCCTCTATCAAAGTAAGTTACAATATATTCGCCTTTTATAATATCTCCAAATATTGATTCTATTTGGTAATTTTTATCAACTAACCTGCCTTCATAAGTTTCTAGATTCAATCGAGTTAAATCTTTTTTATATAAAACTAACTCATCAGATACATCGTTATTATGATTTGCATCTATTTTAATCCAGTTATCATTAATATAAGCGTCAAATCTATTAATATCATTTGGATATGAAAGATTAAAATCGGCATTAACTCTAAATTTATCGTCATAAGGATCTAGACTGTCCCCATAATCGATATTTTCAGTTAATGCCATTGTATATGTAGGTAAATTATTCTTTGTTTTTGTATCTCCTGTTCTATAAAGGTTTCCTCTTTCAGTATTCCAGGAACTATAATTATCGGATATTTTGAGTGCAGAAAGAGTGCCATCTTCAGCAATAAAAATAACTTCGGATTTACCATCGTTATCGATATCATCAACAGCAACAGAAGACCTAATAGGACTACCTTGATAATATGTCCAGAGTCTTTTTATTTTATTATCAAAACTAATTTGGGCTTCATTATTTCCTTCATCAGTTCCTCCGTCTGTATCAGTATAAGCATGACAATATAAATAACCATTTTCTGCACCAATAATAATATCAAATCTGCCAGTTTCACGAGTTCGGATATCCGTGCTATATCTGTTAGATTCAATTATTACAGGTGTTGCATAAGATTGTGTTCTGTTAGTAGTACCTGCTTGAGTTATATTTCCAAATACAGTATGGGTTTGTGCAAGATGTTCAATACAAATGTAATTGCCCATAGGTATGGTAACTTGTGGGCCTCTGTGGTGGTAACCCTCTGGCCAATGCACCACAGGATGGCCAGCCGGATGTTTTGCATCTTGGTCATTGATTTCAGTGATTTCTGTATGGACAAAAGTTTGACCATCTAAGATATAAAGATACAATTGGTCTCCACCATCTCTTACGAAAGAGAAAACAGCATCATTATAGTCATTTTGATTATCTGTTCTTGTTATAGTTGGAGAAGAAACAATATAACCTAATAAAGCTGTAAAATCTCCAGTTACACTGGACGAAATTGATGATTTTGTTCTATTTGGTGGGCCTGTATTTTCATATTTATAGGCATACCCATCTACGTTCCCCATTACTATTTCAAGCAATCCATAGTCATTTCCATCAAGGTCACCAACCGCTGGCGAAGAACTTGGAAACATCAAATCAAGCCTATTTGAATTGACAGGATTCGGAATAAAATATTTTAGACGATATGTTCCAGGAGATTCAATTGCAGACCACAAAACACTGTGTGATCCATCCGGATTAGGATTACCTGAAATGACATAAAGACGATTAGTTAAGGTAACAGTTCTATTGTCATAATCTGAAGAAGGATTAATTCTTATACGTATATTAGGGCGATCATACCATTGATACCTTATTCCTGTGGCCTGTAAAGTTTGAACAACAATATCTTTATATCCATCATTATTGATATCGGCAATAGCGGGAGCAGAAACTACACTACCTATTACGGGCACTTTCCATTTTGGATTTCCATTATTATCAAGAACTGTAATATTTGTATCTCCAAGCGATAAATTTACATATCTATTATTGCCACTTGTATTTATGACTGCAACAAAATTAACACTTCCCCCAATTATCTCATATAAATCGTCATTATCAATATCTACAACTGCAGGTGAGCCCACAATTGACAGTCCATAAGCAGTAACAGGATTATTTCCAGTTGGCCCTCTAGGTTTATCAAATGGTTTTTTCCAAATTATATTTCCAGTTGGGCCATCAATTAAGGCAATGTTTCCATCTCTAAGACCAATTATAATATCTATATCTCCGTCCCCATCGATGTCTTTTGTAGAGGGCGAGGAAATATTTTGAATATGCGGGTAGACCATACTTGGAATACCAGATATTGAAGGAAAAGAAGGCTCTCTATCAATGTATTTAGGTGACCCCCATGATGACAAAAAAGAAACTAAATCGGATTCTGTTCTATATATAGGTATGGGTTTATTATTTGAAGGATTTGTATTTTCAATATCAAAATAAATTTCATAATATCTTTTGCTTCCTTTAGGCGTGATTGAATTAGAAGTTCCAGGTGTTTCGCCAGAATATGTGGCGGTGGCGCCCATCGAAAAATAAACGTGCATTGGTTGATATTCTTTCCAAGTCAATTCATAAGAGGAGTTGGCTTCGTTATAAGAATATAAACTAAATTCTACATTCCTATACCATGTTAATGAATCTGCCCAGTCATTCTGCCATGATGGTGGTAAGGGAGGGTTGCCCGTTAAATGTTCCATAGAGAGGGCTATTTTATTGTCTCCTTTATGAAAATATTTATCGGGTATTTCAATTTCATAATGTCTCGGCCCTAAGCATCCTTGTCCCCCACTACAAGTTCCATCTTGTGCATTCCAATATCCTGCTGTAGGTCTATTATTTGCTATTTCGTATTCAGTTTGGAAATCAATTGGATCAGTGACTGAAACATTATTTACTTTTACTCTAATTTCATTATTTATATTTTGCTCATCTTTAGAATAAGAAGTAGCTGGCAAGTTCATGACTACTTTGATATTAGCAGGTTTATCTAACTCAAAAAATAAAGTGTGCGTAAGAGTATCTACAGGTGCGCATTGATATCTTGGATGCTCCAGATTTGGCCTATACATATAACTTTGACTAGGTATGGAAACTTTATTTGAACAATAATCAGGTTCTAAAAGTTCAACTACCCGAATTGAATTTAAATCTAGATGTATATTTTCTAGTTTTAAAAACTCTTCTTTAGCAAGTTTGTTAATATCTGCTGTTGGATCAATTACTATTTCTATTGGTTCATTAACTCTAGTAAAATTACCTGAATCAACAATTACAAGCCTTCTAAAATGCCAGTCGTAGCCTTGTCCAAGCACACTGGGATCCCACCATTTACATACCCTTACTTTTGTATCAAGTACTGATTTTGTATCAATAGGAATGGTAGTCGCAACTACTTTACCTGCCCCCCAAGTCGAAAGAATTAGAGAAGGATTGTTATTAAGGTATGGCGAATAAGGTACCTCTCTTAATAAAATTTCATTTGCTGGACCATCAACAAAAGGGTCAAGTATTGTTGCATTTGCAGAATAATAACTTCCAGCAATTTCATAAGGTTCTAAGTTCTGGGTAATATTGTGTTGTTTTGAAACTCCAATGGTATCATATTTACCTTTGTCAAATGTAATGTTGATTGGAAGAAAATCATATTTCTTTTTTTGAGTTGGAGTTTGTGAAAGCATTATTAATGAACCACCACTTTTTATGTAGTTATTCAAGATGTCTTTAGTGGAACTTTCAGATAATGAGTCGATCATCTCAGAATCAGAAGGAATGAAAATATTAGTATAATAATTAATATATCTACCGTCAATTCCATTATCTTTTGAATTGACTATAAAATAGTTTGAAGGATAAACTGAATAAGTATTTTCATCACTATTATAATATTCACTCCAATTACTTTTAGGATATTCTAAAAGAAAACAAGACTTTGCCAGAGATTCAGGTGGTTGATCCGCATCTCCAATTACTGCAGATTTGAATGTGGGGGTCAAATAAACTATGTATTCCTGACTTCTTCCTGATACCATCGGTTCAATCTTATATAAAAAGAAATCACCTATTATATTTTTGTCTTTTAATGCAGGAATTGTTGGATTGGAGTAAATATTATAATTGCCATCAAGATAAAATCTTGTATTTAAGTATACGTTCTTTGTGTCTTTAATTTCTGCTAATATGTCTTTTGAAGACAAGGATAATAGATTGGGTTTTGAAGTATTATATTCAATTCTAAAAAATTCGTTTTCCCCCACATATTTTTCGCCATCATTTGAGAGAGGAATAGTCATATTTGTTTGAACAAGCGTTCTTTCAATCCAAGCAATTTCGTTGTGGGCTACCGTATTTTCTATATACGTAGCTATATTTTGAAAACTTTTTTCATCTATACTTTTAGAATAACTTTGAGAAAAATCTTCAGATGTTCTCCAAAAGAATACAACAGTTGCTAGCAATATAGCAATTAACATTATGGCCATGACTACGTGCATTTGAGATTTTTTAGAGTTAATAAAATTATTATTGAATATACATCTTTTTTTCATGTGCACATCTCAATCTATTAATATCTCATGGCCGCATGCATATACAATAATATTCTGCTGTAATTTTCTTGCATCACCAGAATAAACTTCATTTGGATGCATATTTAAGCCCATAGAATTCCTATTATTCTTGTATCTATCTAAATCCAAAGAAGTAACAACAATTGTTGATTCGAGATTATTAAAAATATTTCTTCGCTCTTTTA
>JBDKUY010000009.1:0-5603 GCA_039679445.1 Methanofastidiosum sp.
AATCTTACCCAATAATTTTGGAAATCAAAACCCAAAACCTTATATATGATTCTTGGATTGATTTGGAAAGGTTGTTATAGAATCGACTGAAAACGCTAAAAAAAGTTCAAAACAGTTTTTCTTATCCCCTTCTTGTTCAAAGGAGGTATTAATTTGAGCGAATTTAGTCTTGTCATCAAGAATGCAAGAATTAACGATACCACTATTTCTGATATTGGTATTAATAATGGCAAAATAGAAAAAATAGGCAAATTGAATAATGGCGAAATAAACATAGATGCAAATAAACATTATGTAATAAGTGGATTTGTGAATTCCCACTGTCATCTTGATAAATCAAATCTATTAGACAAGATGACAGAAGATCATCTTGGTAAGACCCTTGAAGAAAACAGGCTTCTATTAAAAAAATTGAAAAGTTCTTATTCAGAATCAGACATTGAAAAAAGAGCAACGGACACAATAGAACGGATGCTATCAAAAGGGATAACGGCAATAAGAACGCAAGTTGATGTAGACCCAACGGCAGGGCTTGTACCGATTAAATCTCTTCTGAAAATAAAAAATAAGTTCAAAGACAGAGTCTATCTTGAAATCTCTGCCTTCCCGCAGGAAGGTGTAGTTGATGAAGAAAAAAGAGAATTAATGGAAAAAGCAATCGAACTTGGGGCAGATGTAGTTGGTGGACTCCCACTTGTAGAGGAAAAGGGGAATGAGAAAAGGCATCTAGAAATCCTTTTTGAGATCGCAAAACAGTATAATAAGGATCTTGATATCCAGGTAGATGAAACTAATGACCCAAGAATGTCAATACTGCCAGAGGTAATAAAAAAGACGAAAGAAGAGAATTTCAATGGAAGGGTAACAGTAACTCACGCAATAGCACTTTCAAGATTCCCATCAGAAAAGGCAATGCAGATGATTCAGCAGATGAAAGCTCTCAATATTAATGTTATAGTTACTCCTAGTGCAAACATGATTACACGATTTGCTGAAATAAATGACCTCTGGATAAGGCCATCAAACAGCATCACAAGGGTCACTGAACTCTACGACAATGGAATAAACGTTGCAATAGGAACTGATAACGTAAGAGACATTTTCTATCCATTTGGAAATTGCAGCATGATAAGAGAACTTCACATGCTAGTATCAGCAACAAGGATGACCACAAGAGATTATATAGGCGCCGCCATATCAATGGCAACAACAAACGGTGCAAAACTTCTGGGATTAAATTACGGAATAGAAGAAGGAAGACAAGCCGACATAATAATCACAGATGGCATGTCAAAGCTTGATATTCTAAACAGTGATGAAACAATACCATGCGTCATTAAAAATGGAAATATTCTTTCTCTTGATAGAAATAAACTTGAAAGGAGGAGTAACTGATGCCTAATATCAAATCAATAGTTAGAGATTCAATTGACATGCATTACCACATAGGGCCAGATATTCTGCCAAGAAGGGATACAGTAGAGAGCCTACTAAAAAATGAAAAAGGAAGGATAACAGGGATTGCATTAAAATCTCACGCATTCCCAACAATATCTGCAATAAATACAGTTGAAAATAAATTAGATGGCCCTTTTCTAATAGGATCGATAACTTTGAACTACTTCATGGGAGGATTTAATCCAAGTGCAATATATGCTTCTGCAACAATGTCAAAGGGTGCGCCAATTATAGTGTGGTTTCCCACAATTCATGCGGAAAACCATCTTTTGAATAATCACAGTGAATACGAAATACCTCCTGAGTGGGTCAAGGATCCAAAATTTAAACCCAGGTTAAAATCTGAACTTAAAGCAATAAAAGTCACAGACTGGAATTATAGATTATTTGATAAATGCAATAGAGTCCTTAAGACAATAAAAGAAAATAATGGAATTCTAGCAACAGGGCACTTGTCATGGCAGGAAAGTTATGTCCTAGCAAGTGAAGCATTAAAAATGGAAATCCCTACAATCATTACCCACCCAATGCAGAGAGACATAGCAATGCCTATAGACGTTCAGAAGGAGCTTGCCTCAAAAGGGGCATACATTGAGCACTGTTATATTATGTGGCTAGATAGGGACCATCCAGAAGACTATCCCCTTAAGACAATAAAGGAAAATATTGAAGAAGTTGGGTACGAGCACTGTATCATATCTTCTGATGCAGGGCAGGTAAGAAATCCATCATCAAGTGAATGTCTTGAGACTTACATGAACTTGCTAAACAATGAAGGGATATCAGAGCATGCTTTAGCTACAATGGCCGTGACAAATCCAAGAAAAATTCTGGGGACGGAGATAAAATGATTGATATTTCTGCAAATATCTTGGGGATTCATTTTGATAGCTGCATAATAAACGCATCAGGGCCCCTAGACGCTACCTTAGAAGAACTGACAGATATTGCAACTTCTTCTTCTGGTGGGATTGTAATGAAGTCCTGTACAGTTGAAATACGCGAGGGTAACCCTGAGCCAAGGTATATTGATGTTGAATGGGGGTCAATTAATTCAATGGGGCTACCAAATCTAGGGTACAAGTACTATAATGAAATAACACCTAAGTTAAAATCCTACGGTAAGCCCTTGATAGCAAGTATAGCCGGTGCAAATAGCCAAGAGTACAAAAAAATAGTTGAGGCATTTAACTCTTCAAATGTGGATATCTTAGAGATAAATTTATCATGCCCAAATGTCGTTGGAAGGCCACAGATAGGATATGACTTTGAAATGTCAGAAGAGATAATGGGCATAGTAGGAGATATTTCAGAAAAGCCGTGGGGTGTTAAACTCCCGCCATACTTTGATTTTGTTCATTTTGAAGAGATGGCCTCAATTCTCAACAGCTCCAAAATCTCTTTTATAGTAAGCATTAATTCTATTGGAAATGCGCTCTTCATAGACTGGGAAACTGAGAAAGTTCTAATAAAGCCAAAAGGAGGATTTGGCGGGCTTGGTGGAAAATATATCAAACCAACAGCACTTGCAAACGTCAGGAAGTTCGACGAACTTCTAAATAAAAAAATCAAAATTGTAGGAGTAGGTGGGATATACAGCGGCATTGATGCATTTGAATTTATTCTGTCAGGTGCTACTTTGCTGCAACTTGGGACATCTTTTGCACAGGAAGGGCCACAAATATTTGAGAGGGTATCAAGAGAGCTTAAGGTGATAATGGAAAAGAAAGGCTACAAATCTCTAGAAGATTTTAGAGGAAAACTAAAGGTGATAGAGTGAAAGAACTCTATGACATACTATTCCTTACGAAAAGCATCCATATAGATACAGTAAATCCATTGACTTTTTCTTCAGGGATAAAGAGTCCGATATACTGCGACACAAGAAGATTAATCTCTTACCCAAAGGAGAGAAAAATGATTATATCCGGATTCTTAGATAAAATAAAAGGCATGAATATTGAATCTGTGATTGGCATTGCAACAGGTGGTATCTCATGGGGCGCTTGGCTCTCTGATAAACTTGATGTGCCATTTGGATATGCCAGGTCTTCCCACAAGGAATATGGGAAAAAACAGAGCATTGAAGGAAACATTGATTTTAATAAAAATATACTTGTTATAGAAGATGTTGTTTCAACAGGTGGGTCCCTTGGAAGGGCGATCAATTTACTGAAAGAGTCTTCTGCAAAATCCTTGAATGCTTGTTCTATATTCTCTTACCAATTTCCTGAATCTATAGAATTATTCCAAGAACTAGATGTTCCATTTCAAAGTCTTTTGACCCTTGAAGGATTACTTGAATATGAATCAGATAAACTTGGGCACGATAAGAAAGAAATAGAGATCTGGAAAAAGGACCCAAGGGAGTGGCGAAGCAAATGATTATGGAAGAGGATGTTCGAAAGAGGATATGCTTAGCGCTTGATGTTGATAATTTAGATTTAGCCAAAGAATTAGTTGAAGAGAGTTGTGAATATGTTGGGGTATACAAAATCGGGAAAGAATTATTTGTTTCTGAAGGAACATCTTCAATTAAAATTCCACAGAGCTATGACAGGGATGTTTTTTTAGATCTTAAATTTCACGATATACCTAACACTGTTGAAGGTGCTTCAAAGGCTTTGGTCAAGCACAACGTCAAGATGTTTACAATTCACTCGATGGGTGGGAAAGAGATGATCCAGGCTGCAGTTAGAGGCGTCAATAACGGTGTCAAGTATTATGGAAATATCAGGCCAAATATTTTAGGCGTAACAGTTCTTACAAGCCATGATGAAAAATCCCTAAAAGATATTCTAATTGATAAACCTCTTGATCAAGCCTTAGTCCAATATGCAAAAATGGCATCAGAAAATGGGTGTGACGGGCTAGTTTGCTCCCCCAATGATATCAATATTATTAGGCCAAATCTTTGTAAAGAAATGATATATGTAACGCCTGGAGTAAGATTAAGAGACGATAAAGTTTCTGACCAAAAAAGGATATGCACTCCAGAAGAAGCAATTGTCAATGGCTCATCAGTAATTGTAGTTGGCAGAAGCATATTGAATTCAGACAATAGGACTGAAATACTAAGGAAGATATACAAAGAAGTGGAAAAAGGGTTGAAGGCAAGTAAATGTTGAAGTATAACCCAATTAAAGAGAAATCATTATAAATTAATCTTAGTTTCTTAGTGTATAGTCTTCTATATGTGATTATCATGAAATTTAGATTAAGTAAAACCTTCAAATTTGATGCAGCGCACAAATTAGTTGATTATGATGGTGCATGTGCTAATCTTCACGGCCACACTTACAAATTAATTGTTACAGTAGAAGGTACCCCGGATAAAACTGGGATGGTCATGGACCTTTTCGATTTAAAGAAAATAGTCACAGAAAAAATAGTAAGTAAGATGGATCATTGTTTTTTGAATGATTTATACCCTCAACCAACAGTAGAGAATATGGCAAAGGATATTTTCTTAAAACTTGAAAAGGAATTCGAAAAAACTAAAGTTAAGCTTTTTTCTATTAGATTATATGAAGGTGAAGGCTCTTACGTAGAGGTCTTCCAATGAAAAATCTCTTAGTTTCTGAAATATTTGTCTCATTTAATGGGGAGGGATTAGAAATTGGTAAGCCAACTATTTTCTTAAGACTCTCTGGATGCAATCTCGACTGCAGTTGGTGCGATACAAAATATGCCAACTATAATGCAGTTGAAAGAAGCACCGATGAAATAATAGAAGAAATTGATAAATTAAACAATGGTATTAATTCTGTTCTCATTACCGGTGGGGAACCCTTACTTCAAGATATAGAAGAAATTGTTGATAAACTTCACAAAGAAAATTATTACGTAACTATTGAAACAAATGGCTCAATCTACGATGACGTTTTACTGAAAATTGATTTCATAAGTGTTGATATTAAGACTCCAAGTAGTAATAACGAAACAAATGATTTAGTTATTTTCACCAAAATAATAAATGCAATAAAAAAAAGAAATGGCCAGATAAAGGCTGTAATCGCCGACAGAAGAGATTATGATTTTTTAAAGAAATTTATTCAGGAAAACTCTTTTAACGTTCCTCTTATTATCCAGCCCTGTTGGGACAAACTTAGCTATAAAGAGCTTTGTGAAATGTATCTTACAAA
>JBDKUY010000010.1:0-16740 GCA_039679445.1 Methanofastidiosum sp.
AGTCGCAACCCAAAACCTGCCCTGCATATGCAACTCTCCTATCTCCTTTTCCAATGAATACTTCAAATCCTTCACTTTCTAGATATTCTTTTACTTTTGGAAGTTCCTTAACATAGTTTACAGTTGACACTAGCCCTATCTTTTTCCCTTCTTTTTTAAGTAAATCAATATTATTTTCTAAGAGTCCCATATATGGAAAAACGAAGTCGACTTCAATGAATAACATTGAAATATTGCTTTCAATAGGTAAAGGTGCATGACCAAAATTAATTAAACAGTCACATATCTCATCAAAGTCAAGATCGGGGACATCACAAGCGCCATAATTAAAATTCCCCGAAATTATTACTTCATATCCTTGTTTTTTAAGTTCGCTAGAGATATAATCTGCATAAACTTTTAATCCTTCAGGCAATACCAACCCCACTCTTTTTATATCCAATTCTTTTAATCTCTTAAAAAGAGGCCCTAAATCAAATTGATACTTCAATTCTCTTCCACTCCTTTTCTTCTGACGGAACAACTATGTCTTCTTTCTGAAGTGCTTTATTGAAGGAAGAATAGGTTAGGTTTGTACCATTCTCTACCCCATCAATAATAAACCTACCAACATCACTTCCCCCAAGGGATATAACATATTGGATAAATGCGCCCTTCAAGTCTTCAATTCTAACATCTTTTATATTTGAGTTAATGTATTTCATCTTTTCCTTTAATTCGGCAAAATCAAATATGTGATCTTCAAAAGGAGTATGGGGCTTTGGAACAAATGGATTAAATGATGATTTTGTTCTTATTAGTTTCTTTGATTGTTTTATGAAATTTATAGTTTCATCCAAATCTTTTTGTTCTTCTCCAGGAAGACCAAAGATAAAGTAAAGTTTTACAGATTTAGAGTATTTTTTTATTAGATTGATTTTTTCAAAAAACTCTTCATCCCTGTAACATTTTCCTATTTGAAATCGGATTGATTCAGAGGATTCCGGTGCTAAAGTTATAGTATCTTGGCCCAATAGGGGGATTGTCCTCTCATTTATGTCCCTAAGTTTTAAAGAGGGTAGAGAAACCTGAAATCCCAATTCACTTAAGCTTTTGATAATCTCATCGAGAGAGGAAGGCATGTCTGACCCTATCAATGCAACCTTCTCAAACTTAGTTCTCTTTTGCCCCTCTTTTACTATGCTGATTAATTCTTCTTTACTTCTTTCTCGATATGGCCCTAGAGCGTTGCCTGTGAGGCAGAATGCACATCTGCTTCTGCATCCCCTAGATACCTCTAAAAGAAATGTTTTATTAAACGATTCTTCAAAGTCGCCCCACTGGATAGGCTCGTAAAGTGGGTGGTAATCAAGCTTTTCTACCCTTCTTTTAATCTTATTATCCTTATGAATCTCAGGTATGTAGAGCCCTTCAATCTTGCCAAACTCATCTATTTGTTTTTTAGGATCATCCAGCCCAAAATATATATCTAGAAATTCAACGAGTGATTTTTCTGCATCGCCAATAAATGCAATGTCAAAAACATCCTTCAATACAAAAGGATTCACATTGAGAGGGCCACCTGTGATGACTAGGTGCTCTTTTCTATTTTCTCTCAATAAAGGGATATTGTTCTTTTTTAAAATTTTAAGGAGATTAATCATTCCGTATTCATAATTTAGTGAAAACAATAAGGCTTTGAAATTCTTTAGCATGTCTTGAGTTTCAATAGATCTTTCAAAGTCTAAGAAAAATCTTTCTATTGAAAATCCTTCCTTATCATTAACAATGTTATAAACGTAATGAAGCCCAAGGTTTGAATTTCCGGCACGGTATACATCAGGATAGATTAAAGCAAATCTATTGACTGCTTTTTTTTTAATAGTCCCATATTCGGTGAATCTCATTGTTCCTTCCACCCGTTCTCTCCAACTAGAGGTACAAATATACACCCGCCATATTTATTGGTATCAAATGTGCCGTCTCTATTCTTTTTTAATACTAAAAGATCTTGGTAGTATCTCTCTTTACCAACGGGTGCTATTATCATGCCCCCTTCTTTTAGTTGGTCCTTCCAGCTTTGTGGGATTTGAGGTGCTGCTGCAGTTGCAATTATCCTATCGTATGGTGCATCTTCTTCATAACCTTTTGTGCCATCTCCAAGAGCTATCTTGACATGGTATCCGGCTCTTTTTAGATTCTCTAGTCCAAATTGAAAGACTTCAGGAATTCTTTCTATTGTGACAACGTTCTCTTCGCCGCATATCTCAGCAATTAATGCAGCGTTGTAACCTGATCCAGTTCCTATTTCTAAGGTCTTAATCCCATATTTAAGCTCTGACACCTCAAGCATCAATGCTATCATTGAAGGAGCAGAAATAGTCTGCCCCCAGCCAATTGAAAGAGGTGTGTCTTTGTATGCTTCGTCTTTTAGATCTTCAGGAATGAAATTACTTCTATCGACTTTTAAAAAAGCATTTTTTACAGATTCGCTTTTAATATAATTAATTTTTTCAAGATAAGAAACCATTTTATTCCTTGACTCATCACTTATCGACATTAAGACTCCTTCCACTCTTAGAGGATTGCGAGCAGTATAATCTTCTTATCTCGGATGCGGATGCTGATGGTTCAAATCCATGTGTCGCCAATATTTTATCAATGACCATATCCTGTTCATCAATAGTAATATTGTCCCCTTTTGAAAATACTTCATCCTTATCTGCAAAAGCCCTAAGTGAAAGGTGGCCATATTGAATTCTTAAAGTAATTTTAAGCACAACAGGGATATCCTCCGGTATGAGGTATAGTGTTTTAATATCTTTAGCTAGCGCAGAATCGGCTTTCCTTTTAGCATCTATATGATTGACGTAGTATTTTTTTCCTTTTATTTCAATCAATTCTCCAACTTCAAATAGTTTATTTTCAGCAACATCGATTAATATTTTTTTTGATTGCTCAAAATAGGAGACTACAGCTGAGACTTTAATTAAGACCTCTTTGTCCAGAACAGTCTGGAATACTTCGCCACAAAGATTGCACTTCCTCAACTCTTGTCTTCCTCTTTTTTTAAGGACTTCATACTCTGTATGCTTACACACAATTTTGATAAATATTTTGTCTTTAAAATAGTTATCGGAAAGATAAAGAGTTGATTAATAATAATTTTTATTTTAAAAGAATAAGGCGATTTTTACCATAAATTATAAAAACTGAAGCGAAGGGATAAAAATAATCGGAGACTTCTAATGATAAAAAGGCTGATTGGTTTATCAATACTGGGCCTAGGACTTATTCTAGGTGGATATTTTTCCGTATATTTCAGTTTAATTGATAATCCAACAATGCTTTTAGTATTATCAGCAGTTATTGCGACTCTTTTTTTCCTTGGATTATTTGTATTATTTTTGGATAATCGAGAAAGAAAAATAAAAAAACAGAAGACGATAATCCTTGAGATGATAAAAAAGGCCAGAATTACACAGGAAAGGCAAACTTATTCTGGGGCATTTGACGATCTCAAGCGTAGAAAAATGTATTAATGGACTTTAAAATCAAAAACAACGTGCCATACACCAGGTGAATATTTTTTAATTTTCCTGTAATAAAGTGACTCTAAAGTTCTTCCTCTATCAGAAAAAATTTTATCAAGATTTTTTTTAAAGGAAGACTCAGATTTTTCAGGCACAGTATTATGGTAGTGGATTATCCCACCATCTTTTATCATGCCCAATGCTTTTAACAGAAACTTTTCATCGTCTGAGAAGTATCCCATAATTATTCTGTCTGCTTTGAAGTTTGGATTAAAATCAAGGCAGTCGGTATTTACTGGTATGACCCTGTCACTTACTTTGTTAAGGTGAATATTTTCTAAGAGAAGATTATAGCTATCAGGATTTTTTTCTAAAGCCCATACCCTAGACCTTCCATATTTTGATAGCGGTAATGTAAAATATCCAATGCCTGAGAACATGTCAATTATAATTTCATCAGGAGAAGAAACTTGGCCCATCCTTATCCTCTCGGCTATATTGCCAGATGAAAACATGACTTTTGACAGATCTATTTTGTAGAGAATCCCGTTTTCTTTGTGGATTGTGACAAATCCACCCCCGATAATCTTTTTATAATAAGGAACTCTAAACTCTCCTGAAACAGAACCCTTTTCTAAAACAGTCTGACACCCGAAGCTATCATAAAAACTCTTACCAATAAAATCCTTTAGTTCCTGATATTCTTTAGGAATTGTAAGAATTATAATATCCCCAATTTGCTCGTAGCCCTTCATTATTTTTCGGATATCCTCTTCGGATATCTTATTCTTTAGCTGTTCTCTGAGTGTTTTTATTTTCTTATCTTCCACATCAAGTATTAATCCAAAATACATAAAAGGTTTTCAATTAAAGATATTTATGGAAAGTTGTGTTCTTACAGGAAATGAAATTAGAGAGCTTATATCAAAGAATAATCTGGTACAGAACTATATAGACCTAGATACTCAGATTACCCCAAATGGATTTGACATGACAGTTAGAGAGGTACACAGTATTATATCCGGGGGTACTGTAGATTTCAGTAATGAAAAAAGAAAGCTTTCTGATACAAAAAAAATAGATTTTGTTGAAGAATTTGTTTTTCTTGAAAAAGGTGCTTACAAGATTATTTACAATGAGATTGTAAATATCCCGCCAAATATTGTTGCGTTGGGAAGACCTCGCTCAACTCTATTGAGATGCGGCGCAAACGTTGGAACAGCTGTTTGGGATAGAGGTTACAGTGGGAGGAGCGAGTCCTTACTTTTAGTAGATAATGAGAAGGGTATAAAGATTTTCAAAGATGCACGAGTTTTGCAACTAGTATTTATGAGAACATTGACTGATGAATCTGTATATAAGGGAATATTCCTAAAAGAAAATATATAATCAAGTTAAAACATGGTCCCCAATTGCGAGAATATTGTTTCTCCTAATTATTATCAAACCCCTCTCTTTAACATCTTGTCCACGAAAAATCTTGACATTTTCCATGACTAGATTAAGTTCTAGGTCATAACCTGCTAATGTTCCATCTATCTTTCTACCATCTTTCAGAACTAGGCTGACCATTTCACCGATGTTATTGTGAACAATGTCAAAAGGTTTTTCAGTACCTGCACTCTGGTATTCTTCATCTTGCTCATAGTTTTCTTCTCTGTCGTCCATGAAAATAATTCAATTAAGTCCTTTAAAAGAATTTCCATCTAGATTTTTGGATAATAAGAAACAAGATTATTCTTAGTAAAAAAGAAAAGAATAATATTTTCTCATAGATTTGCGTTAAAGAGGTAAGCAGAGAGATATACCTCAATTAAAGCAGCAATTAGTAATAGTGGGATTATTAGTGCAAATAATTTTAATCCTTTCCTGATATTAACTCTTAGGGACTCTGACCTTGATTTACCCGGAGGTGGAGAAATAATTTCTTTTCCAAGTCTAAATCCTTGGGATGCCGCTATTAATATTGCAGGGATTTCAATCACTCCATGAGGTAGAATGCCCATTAAGAAAACTAAAGAATTTCCCCCTTCTGCAATGAATTTTCCATAAAGTAGCCCAACTACAGTTCCGTTCCCCCAAAGTGACAGAAAAGGAAAGAATCCGACAAAAACTCCAAGCATCATTATCAAAAATGACGTTCTTGTGTTAATGTAGAATATTGTAACGAATAATTCAAGTGAAGTTATTTCCTTTAAGGGCCCAAACATGTCCTGGAATTCCTTTAGGAAAGAATCAATTACTTGGGGATTGTTGTTCAATAATACCTTAAATGTATAGAATCCTGAAATAGATCCTAGTAGAAACAATCCTAACGATAATAGCATTAGATTTTTATTTTCTTTTATTGTTGTGAATATTTCATTTTTGTAAAAAGAAGTTATTTTTTCTTTTCTGCTTTCCATAATAAAATCCTCTTTGTTATGATCATTAATAGCAATACACCCAATAGAAGCCCGAGACCAAGTATGATTTTAAATATATTGTATTTTCCTATCGCCCTCTCAGAATATTTCTGGGATTCTGTTGCCATTGAAAAAGCATCAGAATATTTCCCTCTATTGAAGAGTCTTTTTGCCTCAGTTAAAAGTTCATCTGCTCTTTGAACGTCATTTTCATAAAATAGTGTATTTTTTGCTTCTTTTAATTTACTATCGGCTGTATCAATTTCTATTTTTGCCCTTTGCATATCCCCCCGGCCAAACTCCTCAAGTATTTCAATCGACTTATCAATAAGTTCAATTCTCTTATTAAGATTAGTTTCTTTTTCAGCCTGGGTTAGATAATAAACACCTTCATTGAATACCGCCTCGTCGGCAACTGTAATCCCCTTACTTCTTGCCTCGCTTTCTATATTTTTTGCTTTCTGAAGCTTTTCATCGAATTCAGCATCAATGAAATCCATTTGAGATTCAAGAAGAGTTATTGCCTGAGAGAGTGTAGTATATGCCTCTCTATAACGACCGAATGAGTAGTAACTCTGCGCTTGCTGAATTAAGGAAGTAATTCTATTAGTTTCGGTGGGTTTAATCTCGGAAAAACCGTTCTTTTTCATAGAATCAAAATATGACAAAAATGAATTTGATTCTTGATCATAATTTTCTTTGTATTGGACTCTCTGATCTATTGCATTGGCGTCTCCCATTGCAAAGTCAAATATATTCATGGCAAAAAGAGCATTGTCTTCCTGAACTACATAAGTATCTTCGAAAAGAGATTTGTCTCCGACTATTATTACCATCCCTTCCCCATATTTAACAGATGCAGAAACAGGGGGTCTTTGACCCTTCCCATAAGTTTGAAATTCATCATAATTTTTAGAATAAGAAGTGGTATTGCTTTTTAGCTCGCCATCAAATTCTCCTTTAAGCGTTGAGCCACTAACATAAATAATTTTGGAAACACCTTTTGACGGAAGGTAATTATCATCTCCTTGTATCAAAACATTTGTATTATAACTTGCAAAGTTTGTATCATCATATACTCTATCGACATTGACTTCTATGTTCAAAGAAGCTAGAAGACGATTAATCTGAGTTATTGAACTTGCCTCTGTAAAATCTTCTGCAATTATCAATAGAGTGCCACCTGAGTTAACAAAATCAAGAAGTCTTTGTATCTCTTCAGAAGATATTCCTTTGTCAGGAGTTATTATTGTAATGACCTTATACTGAGAAATATTTTGAGGGATCACTTGGGATTTAGTAATGTTATAATTAATCTTAATTGAATCTTCAATCTTTCCAAAACTTTGCCCATAAAATAATACATTCTCATTATCGGCAAAAACTAAAGGGGAAAATATCGAAAGAAGCATAATTAGAAATACGGAGAATCCTAAAATCTTTTTCATAAATCTTAATTCGGCAGAAAGTATTTAAATTTTTTGAGTTTATTTGACTTATGAGAATGTTATCCCTATTTTCTGGTGGAAAGGACTCCCTTTTTGCTACCTATCTCGCAATGAGAGAAGGCCACGATGTTGTTTGTCTTCTCTCTTTAGAGTCAGAAAGAGACGATTCATACATGTTTCACGTTCCCAATATTTCTTTGACACTATTTCAGGCAAAAGCTATGGACATCCCCTTGATACGAAAAAATGTCAAAGGTGAAAAAGAAAAGGAAGTTGAAGAATTGCACCATATTATTGGCGAATTTGTAAAAAATAAAGAAATCGACGGGATAATAACAGGTGCAATTGAGTCAAACTACCAGAGAGAAAGGATTCAAAAGATTGCTGACTATTATGAAATATTTCACTATGCACCTCTATGGAAGACAGATACTAACGAATATATGGAAACATTGATCAAAAATGGATTCAAGGCTGTTATTGTTTCAGTTTCTGCACTTGGCCTTGATGAATCTTTTCTTGGGAGAATAATTGATGAAGAGATTCTCGGAAAGTTAAAAATCTTGAACAAAAAATATGGGGTGCATATTGCTGGAGAGGGCGGGGAATATGAAACTTTTGTCACAGATGCTCCTATATTCAAAAAGAAACTAATAATAGAAAAATCAAGAAAAATAATAAAAAATCTAAATGGAACCTTAGTAATAGAATCTGTTATTCTTGAAGACAAATTATAGAACGATTCTTGTCCCGCAGCTTTCAGCATCAACTAATGCTTGAAGGATGACATGTTTTGACTTTCCATTTATTACGTGAACTTCTCCCACCCCTTCTTTTAATGCCGAAATAGATGAAAGAACTTTAGGAATCATTCCTCCAGATATCTTTCCTTTTTCAATCATAGCGTTTGCATCTGATTCAGTTAAAAGAGGGATCCTTGTGGAAGGATCATTTGAGTCAAGGTATATTCCATCTACATCTGTGATCAATAATAGCTTTTCAGCGCCCATTGCTGCTGCAATTGAGTATGCAAATTCATCAGCGTTCACGTTATATGCTCCGTTTTCACCTTCCCCTATTGGAGAAACAACTGGTATGTAACCTTCATCGATTAGTGTCCACAAAAGCCAGGTATTGACGCAGTTAACTTCGCCGACAAAACCTAGATCAACCCCATCAACTGTTTTTTTAGTTACATTGACTATGCTGCCATCCCTTCCTGAAATACCAACTGCATATTCGCCTTCGTTGTTTATTAAAGTAACAAGTTCTCTGTTTACTGCGCCGTGAAGAACCATTTCTACAACTTTCATTGCATCTTTTTCAGTTATCCTAAGTCCCTTGTAAAATTCAGATTTTATGCCAAGCTTATCAAGCATTAAGGTTATTTCAGGCCCTCCGCCATGGACTATAACGGGTGATGCCCCAAGTGACTTAATCAAAGATATGTCTTTGGCAAAGGCCATTTTTAGTTCTTCGTCCTTCATGGCATGGCCACCATATTTTATCACAACTAACTTATCCTTCAATTCTTTTATCTCATCCAAATTATTGTAAAGCTCATCAAACATTTTAAACACCTCATGGGTATAGTGGAACTACCTTGAGCCCTTCTTTTTCATCAAAACCCATCATAAGATTCATATTCTGTACAGCCTGCCCTGATGCTCCCTTGACAAGATTATCGATCGCAGAAACTGCTATTACCCTGCCTGTCCTCTTATCTGATTTTATCCCTATGTCACAGTAATTGGAACCAGAAACTGCTTTAGTCTGAGGAAACTTTCCTTCGTCCAAGACTCTGACAAATGGACAGTCTTTATAGAATTCACGGTAAAGAGTAATGACATCCTTTGTTTCCATAAAATTATTGAAAGTCATATAGATTGTTGTGAGTATGCCTCTGTTGATCGGAACAAGGTGTGGTGTAAAAGATAGATTAACCTTATTTCCGAAAAGTTTTTCCATTTCCTGTTGAATTTCAGGGGAGTGCCTGTGAGTAGCAATGCCATACGCTGAAAAATTCTCATTGGCATCAGGAAAATGTGTGTTGGCAGTCAATTTTTTTCCAGCACCTGAGACTCCAGATTTTGAGTCAACAATTACGTCAGTCTTTACAAGTTTATTTTTCAAAAGAGGTGCTGAGCCAAGGATTGCACTTGTTGGGTAGCACCCTGGATTTGCTATAAGTTTGGCCTTTTTTATTTTCTCTTTATATAACTCAGGTAAACCAAAAACAGCTTTTTTATTAAGCTCTGGATCGGTGTGTTTTATTTTGTACCACTCTTCATAGACAGCTAGATCATCAAATCTAAAATCACCGCTTAGATCTATCAGATTAACATTCTCATTAATTGAATAGATTTTTGAGATAATCTCGTTTGATGCACCATGCGGCAAGGCTGCAAAAATAATATCAGATTCATCTATTATCTTGTTCATTTCTAGACTAACAAAGCTCTGTTCAACTAATCCAGTAAGATTTGGATGGACATCAGAAACTTTTTTCCCTGCATAGCTTTCCGACGTCAGTGTCCCTATTTCGACTTTATTATGATTTAAAAGAAGTCTCAATAATTCTCCACCAGTATATCCTGTAGCACCTATTATACTTGCTATCATGATTAAAACTAGATGCGATTTGTTTTTAAGGTTTATACCAAAATTATTAAATATAACTTTTACTAATTAACATGTATGGTAAAAGTTGCTTCTGGCGTTTCAAAGATAAAATTATCAGGTATTGAAGAAATGAATGAACTTGCTAAAAAAGTAGAAGGCCTAATCAATATGGGTCAGGGAAAACCAGTCTTTAAGACACCTTTGCCCGTTATAAATGCCGCAAAGAAGGCACTTGATGAGGGTCACACAAAATACACTCTTTCACGTGGAATTGAAGAGTTAAGGGTGGCTTTAGCAAACAAGATGAGAGAGTATAACAAAATCGATGCCACACCTGAAGAGATGCTTGTAACGGTGGGGGTAAGTGAGGGCATATCTATATCGCTTCTAAGCTATGCAGAAAGAGGCGACAAAGTTATCATCCCAACTCCTTCGCATCCTTTTTTTAGGATAATGTCAGAGTTTGTAGGAGCAGATGTTGTTGAAGTTCCTTGTAAAAAAGGTGATTTCTCACTTGACATGGAAACGATAGAAGATTCTATCGACGATAAAACAAAAGCTTTGTTGATTAATGTTCCAAACAATCCGACAGGTAAAATCTATGATGGAAGACAGTTAAAGAGACTCCAAAATATGGCCGTAAATCAGGATTTTCTTGCAATATCAGATGAGATATACGATTACATCGTTTTTGAAAAGAAGCATGAAAGCATTGCAAAGTATGGAAAGGAAAATATAATCACTTTATCAGGATTTTCAAAGGCATATTCAATGACAGGTTGGAGGATAGGCTATATGCATTCCACAGAAGATATTATCAATAATATTCTACCGATACACAATAGCCTAGTTGTAAGTGCCCCTGATTTTATACAGGTCGCAGCATTAAAAGCTGTTAATGACGAAACTTCAATGAATTTTGTAAAAGCCACAACTGAAGAATATAGAAAGAGGAGAGACTTTGTTGTTAAGAGGCTAAATGAGATTGGGCTTCCTTCTAATCTTCCGGAAGGTGCTTACTACACATTTTCAGATGTTTCTTCATGCAGAATGGATTCATTAGGATTTGCTAAGTTTTTATTGAAAGTAGCAAAGGTGTTATGTGTGCCAGGAATTTCTTTTGGAAAGGACTGGGACAGCTATGTGAGATTTTCATTTGCGGATGTTCCGCAGAGTGACCTTTCTGAGGCCATGGATAGACTCGAAAAAGTAATCAAGAGGATGTGATATTATGGAATTTAAACATTTCCTTGACAAAAAAAATGTCATTGCCATAGTTGGAGCATCGGACAACAGGGACAAATATGGGAATATAATCTACAGAGATTTAAGGGCTTCTGGATACAAAGTCATCCCGGTAAATCCAAGGACAGATGTAGTAGAGGGAGATAAATGCTATCATTCTCTCTCTGAAATTCCTGTTAAAGTTGATGTTGTTGACACTGTAGTTCCCCCGCATATTACAGAACAGATAGTCAAAGAATGCAAAGAAATTGGAATAACAAAAGTCTGGATGCAACCTGGCTCTGAATCTGAGGAAGCTATAATATTCTGTAAGGATAACGGGATAGAAGTTATCTATGATAACTGTATTATGGCGCAAAGGAGATTTTTAGAGGCTGAAAAGAAAAAATAATTAAAAATGCTTTTAAATCAAATCTTATATTTATTTTTATGAAAAAATATGCTCTTGTATTAGTACTATTATTATTATCTATAAATTTTGTTTCTGCTGAAAAAACAATATTGATTGATAAATATCACGACACAGACAACTGGTGGGGTGACCCAGAAGGAACAGGAAGGATCCTCTTTCAAGAACTTGACTCCTTAGGATTTAAGAATAAAATTAATACTACACCTTTTACAGATGAGGCGCTTAGAGAAGTAGATATAGTTCTTTTGTGGAATCCGAACAATCCTTTGGAAGAAAATGAGATAACTTCACTGACAAAATTCGTTGAAAGCGGAGGAAGCATCCTAATTCTTGGTTCTCATGAGATGGATATGATTGAGCCAACAAGAGAATCTGTTAATACTCTTCTTGAACCTTTTGGGATTAGATTAATGAAAAATGGAACAGATGATCCCACAAACAGACAGGGGTGCAGTTGTACGCCAATAATCCACAATCTTGCAAAGCATCCTATAAATGATGGCATAACTTCAATTATACTATACAAGCCAGCTTCTCTTGAACTAAAGGAGAATGCCATAGCAATAGCAAGAGGTGACAACGATACATTCGCTCTTGGAAGTGAACCACTTGGAGGAGAAAATGTCATTGTAGCTGCAGTTTCAGAAAAGGGAAATGGTAAGGTGGCAGTTGTAGGAAGCTCATTTATCTTTGATAACGGCAAAATAGGGGACTTGAATAACAAGCAATTTGCAAAAAATCTCTTCACTTGGCTTGGCGATACTTCTAAACAATCCATACCCCCCTGGATTTTCTATTTGTCCATTGTGCTCGCAATATTCTTAGTATACATCCTATACCTAAAAAAGAGAAATATTAAAAAATAAGGTTTGATTTAATGGATCCTAAAGATAATTATCTGGGCGTATCATACACCTTTTTTGCCGTCATTTTATGGAGTTTTATAGGTATACCTGTGAGGTGGATACCAGAAGTGAATTCTGGGATGATAGTTGCATATAGATTCCTCTTTGCATCAATTGTCTTATTGGCTTATGGAGTCCTAACTAAAAAATCGTCAAAGATTAAAATAAAATTAAAGGACATCCCTCACCTTTTAGTTCCTGCAATCCTACTGTCATTCACGATCTATACGTATACAATTGGACTCAAAACTACCACGATAGCAAATACAGTCTTTCTGCAACAGATGGCACCCCTTTATGTTCTTATAATTTCTGCATTATTGCTAAAAGAGAAGGCCTCAAAGAAGACAGCAATTGCAGTCTTGATTGGTATTGCTGGAGGATTCATAATATTTTATTATGATCTTTCTTCTATTAACACTACTACTAACTTTTATGGGAACGTGATGTCGACATTTTCTGGATTTGGTTGGGCTCTTTATACGATAAGCATAAGGGCACTTGGTAAAAAATACGATGGCCTCACAACTACTCTATGGATGTTCATCTTTGCAACTATTATAATGTCCCCATTTTTCTATGGCTCTGAAATACTTACCCCTTTCTCACTCTCTATGCTATTCATACTAGGATTTTTATGCACCGCCGGTGCATTTCTATTGTATAGCATTGCATTAAAAAATATTATAGCAACTAAAGCTTCGGTCATAGTATTGGCGGAAGGTGTGCTAGCTGGTATTCTTGCATATCTCATACTAGGAGAAACTGTTACCCACGGCACTATAATAGGGGGGGCCTTGATTTTAATTTCAATAGTGATTATTTTAAGAGAAAAATAATAAATTATTTTTTAAGAAAATTAATTGCCCTTTTATATCCTTCATTGTTCTTTAAAGGCATTGTTGCGTCTATCCCCATCTTTGCTGAAGTGCCATCCCCTTTAATAGATGGGTCAAGACTGGATCCTGCTGCATTATTGACAACTAACAGATCCTTATCTGCCTGGAATCTTGTTGCAATTGCCCATTCTACATCTGTATCAGAATAAATATCTATATCCTCGTCAACTATAACAACTCTCTTCATTGAAGGGTGAGATGCAAGTGCAGCCATTATGGCATTCTTCCCGTCACCTTCCTTCTGCTTTTTAATGGACACAACTCCGTGAAGCCAGCAGTCACCACCTTCAGTCAATCTGACGCCATAGACCTTTGGCACGACTTTTGATACACCCTCATAAATTATGGGCTCTCTGGGCATACCCATCAAAAGAAAATGTTCATAGCCGCCTGGCATTAGTGCATGGAAAAATGCATTTTTTGCTTGATAGACCTTTTCTATCTTTACAATCGGCTGCTTTCTAACAAAGTCATATGTTCCTGTTATGTCAACAAATGGACCCTCATCCCCCTCTTCTAGAGTTATCTTCCCGCAAAAAACAAACTGAGACGATGTCGGCACATCTATTCCGTTTTTAAATCTATAAGCAGTAAGCTCACTACCTATTCCCATTTCCTTCAATGTATTTGCAATTTCAAGCTCATTGATTCCATAGGATATTGACATCGCAGCAGGCAATAGCACGTAAGGAGGCAATCCTATTACCATAACAATTTCTAAATCCTTACCTTTGGCCTTTGCTTCATTGTACATGGCAAAAAGATGCCTTGGCACTATCCTTATTGTGAATGTATCTTTCCCTGTAACCATCATCCTGTGAAAAGACATATTCCTATTGCCCTTTTCATCCTTTACAAAAACAACACCAGATGTAACGTAAGGGCCACCATCTTGGGGATAGTGATACTGAATTGGAATTTTTCTAAGGTCGAAATTCTTAATCTCATTATCAAGAAATGCGGCTTTATCAACAATTTTGTAAGGTGTTGGCTTATCCATTGATTCTTTCAGTGAAAAAAGTAGGTTCGATTTGTCCAATTTAAGGTATTTTGCCACACGGTCTCTTGTAGACCAGATGTTACAAAAAACATCATACTCCTTATCTTTGAATTGTAATATTTTAGCTGGATTCTCATGAACTATCTTAGCCATCTCATATTTTTCTAGCTCCCTATCCATTTTGATAATACCCTTTTCATGAGCGATAAATTCCCTAATATCCATAAAAACACCTAGAATATCAGAGCGTAAAAAGGATAAAAACCTTTCTCATGGAGTAATCCAATCAAATAATGTTTTTTGTTTGTGTTTGAATCCTAAAATTTTGCTCTTTTCTTTGTATTTCTCAAAAGGAAGAGATAGAACTTCTGAAGCTTTCTTTAGCGCCTCTTCCTCTGTGTCAAAAGAATCTGGCTTTTTTTGTAAAGCACTCCTAGTGATCTCTCTGACACGCCATACACCAACTGGAGTATGATATGTTGGGTGGACCTCCATGAATACCAAAGCACCTGCCTGCCTCCCCTTTTCAAAAAGGTGCTCAGTCACAGAAAATCTTGCTGCGTAATATGCGCCAGCAGTAAGGGATGCATACTCTTTTCTCCCATCAAATAATTCATGGTCAGATATAACATTTGGCGAAAGTGAGCTCTCTAAAAACAGTGAACCCGGAAGCCAGCACTCGAGAAATTCATAACACCACATTGAAGGAAATAAAAAGACAACAAATCTGTTGCCAACATCTTCATCATAGTAAACTTCAAATTTATTTATTTCTGGAGAGGATTTTACCTTCTTTAGATGGAACTTAGAAAGGGAATCATCAGTTGCTGTTATGCTCCACCTTGTTGGAACAAGTTTTCTGTTTTTCTGCTCCCCTAGAAGCCCAGCAGATAGAAGTTTTGAAATGTGGGAAACAGGTATATCTTTATCATAAAGTAGCGATATCCCTTTTGATGCCTTGATATCATCTGAATTAATTTTATCGATTACCCTAGGAACTTTTGGATTTTCTGCAATTTTAAAACTCTCAACAAAACCAGAAGGCCCTGTGGGTGGTGAAAACTGGGAAAATTCTAGGGCAAAGTGAGGGGTCTTTTTCAATATTAGCTCAACATCAACAGGCTTCCTTGACATGACTATTTCCTGACTTTTTTCTAGATACCCTTTGGGATTTTTTGCGTCAGTGACCTTTAGAAATTCTTTTGACCTTACAAGAAGTGATCTAAATTTTATAATTTCATCAAGCTCTTTGCCATGCCAGCCTTCTGGCAGGTCAAATATTTCAGTACCCTCGTGCACTGGCGGAACTAACGGGCCAACCAAAACTTTGGGATAGTTCCAGTCTCCAACAAAAAATGCTGAAGGGGATGCCCCAAATATGTCCTTATTGATTAAAGGGGCTATCGATTCCCTAATCCTCTTCTTCTCAAGTATTGGGCATACCCCCCTACCACAGAGCTTTTTATGGCCCCTACATACAGTGCATAGAGTAGTTTTTGGGGTATGCATGAACAACATAAAGAAGTCTGTTATTTATTTTTAATGGAAATAATTGAAGATTTTTAAGGCCAATATCAAAAAATTAGGGATAACAAAGTTTTATAAATATAGTAACAAAATGACAAAAAAAGAAGGGATTTTATGTCGGATGTCGACTGCCTTTTTCTGATATCAAGAAGGGTGACTTTAATTCAGTTGAAAACAAAGCTTTGAACTTATCTTTGTTAAAGGCCGAAGGATTTCAAGTTCCATACGGATTTGTTATAACTACTGAGGCATATGAGAAGTTTATCTTTGATAATAATTTCAAGGAGAAAATATCTGAGCTTCTCAAAGCAACAAAGTTTGATTATAAAAAAAGTGTAGTTTTAACTTCGAAGAATATTCAATTGAGTGGGCAGTATCAAAAGATGACAAATATGAAAATGATGTGCTTTCAGCTAAAAACTTGACATTTAATAAGATTCAATCTAAAAAGAAATGGAATCTTACCTTTGATGGCAAATTATTAAACTTTTCAAATAAAAAGCCTGTTGACGTTTCATTTAACTTTGATTTTGAGCCATTAAACAAAATCTTTGATTATAGGGAGTGTGTGAGTGGCTTTAAAGAAAAGATATCCCAATCAGTTGCATCTGAGCACCTGGAACAGTTTGGTAAAGCAACTGAGGAGCTTAAAGTCGGCGACTATCAGTATAAGATTTCTGGCTTAGGGAAGCGGACCATTCTTGAGAGACTAGAGATTGGAATGCCCCAAAGATGTAGATATGGCTAACATGTCAGTTTTCTGAA
>JBDKUY010000011.1:0-20000 GCA_039679445.1 Methanofastidiosum sp.
ACATCTTCATAAATATCTATAACTCGATCGATTGAACGAAAACGAGTTACAGAAGATACAATAAAAAGTTTAAACGAGAAAAGCAAATGGGCTGCTAGGCTATTTCATCTTATTTTGCACATACCTCTAAGAATAGTATTCTAAATTAATTGATTAGAGAGTATTTAAATATAAAAAATAAAAGGACTTTCCTATAATTTTCAGAAAATAACCTTTTACTAAAAAATACTCTTAATACCTTCTTGGGTTTTTCTTCTGGTAACATTCCTTGCAGTAAACAGGTCTTGTGCCATCTGGCTTGAATGGAACTTCAGTTTCCTGTCCACAACTTGCACATGTTGCCTTGTGCATTTCACGAGGAGGCCTATCATATCCCCCTCTATTTTCACCATACATTTTAATTACTCCTTTTGTTTGGCCATTAATGGCCCTAAAAATAAAATGTACTTTTAGTTTATAAGGTTGATTATGTAAATAAATGAAAAAAATATTAATTTCTGGAATAAAAAGGAACATTTACATACTTTTATTAAATTAAACTAAAAATGAGTTGGTAAGGATATTAAAATAGTATAATATTGATTAGTCGATACCTTCTCCAATTTTTTTCCTGAAACTTTTACCAACAAATCTCATATATTTATCTGATATGACGTTGTATGCTATTTTGCTTGCCTCGCTATACGTACTTGCCAGTCCGCCACCAAGTATAACTCGTCCTCCACCAACAGCAACATTACCAGTTTGAGTAATAAATGTTCCAGCATGCCTGTGGAATGAATTGTGGGGGATGTCGTTAGAATAATCTATCACTTGGCCTGTAAGGTGTTTTCCGGGATATCCAGGAGGCATTTGAGAAGCTTCAAATCCACACCCCCTAAACCAAGGGAAGCTTCCGCTTACTGTAAATACCCCAACACAAACATTGTCTTTAAACTTGACATTTAGATCTTCAAGTTTTCCCTCATAACTCTTTTTTGCTATATCATAAAGAGAAGTCTCTATTATTGGCCACCTACCCTCTGCTTCAGGTGATCCATCTCTCCCGTTTATTTCAAATACATAAAAGTTGTAAGAATTATTTTCCTTTAAGGCACATAGACCAAAGTAGATTATTCCATTGAAAGCTAGTTTTTCTTCTTCTAAGAGATTTGTTAAAAACGGAACAACTATGGTATCCTCAATTTTTTTAACTAAGTCTCCTCTGTTCTTCAAAAGTGGATGTGGGGAGACAACACCCATCCCGCCCGTTATGTAGTTTACCATTTCACTAGGGTGGCCCATTCTCTTGTTGAATCTCTCAATCAAGAAAGTATCTTCTGGATCAAATCTTTCCGGGAAATCTTTTGCACTTCCAAGATATTTCACACGACCTTCATGAATTGCATAGAAAACCATTACCTCTTCGCCATAGAACCTTTCTTCTATGGTCAATTTATCCACGGGCTTACAAATAACACCAGATATCATAAAGTCATCAACAGCGCTCAAAGCCTCTTCAAGAGTATTACACACTCTTGACCCTTTTCCATCCAGTAAATATGGATACTTTACAACGTATTTCTTTCCGTTTTTACCGAAATTTTCATTCAGAAAAGCCTTTGCTGATTCTGGGCTATAAAAATTTTCAAAAGGGGGGCACGGTATACCCCATTTTTTCATAAGGTCATTGGTGTTGCATTTATCTGCTTCTACTATCATAGCCTTAGATGTTGGCCCCCAACAAGGTATTCCTTTTTTTTTGCAACTTTCTTTTAGTCCAAGTGATAGGTATTTTTCTTGGCCCCCAATTACCATGTCAATATTATTTTCGGAAAGATAAGAAATAATATCATTAAGATCATCAAGTCTCTTTACCCTACCGTTATTTTCTTGAATCTCTTGTTTGTAATCGATAAAAAACTGCTTTACGTCATCAAAATTCTTAATCTTGACTCTATTGTTTCCAATTGGCCAGACGCATTTTTTTTCAAATACCCCGCCAAGATTTCCAGGGAGTACATGGACTTCTGATACATTCTTAGATCTAGTAATTGATTCTGCCAAAGCCCACTCTCTTGCTCCTCCACCAACAACAGCCCATACTTCGCTCAAAATATCACTATCCTACATATCTCCAGTTCTCTCACATTCCCTTGTTTTTGTGAGGGAGTTCCTTGTTTCTTCAGGTATGTGTGTTGGATAATCTCCATTAAGGCATGCAAGGCATAGTTCATCTTTTTTAAGTCCAATAGCCTTTACTAGTCCTTTTATCGTCTGGTATGTAACTGAGTCCGCACCAATCATTTCTGCAACATCGGCTGTGTTTCGCGCTGCAATTAACTCCTTTTCAGTAGGCATATCTATGCCATAATAACA
Organism: Methanofastidiosum sp.; assembly: GCA_039679445.1. Taxonomy (GTDB): domain Archaea; phylum Methanobacteriota_B; class Thermococci; order Methanofastidiosales; family Methanofastidiosaceae; genus Methanofastidiosum. The sequence continues at coordinate 2,359 of JBDKUY010000011.1, forward strand.
TGGATGTTTTATAGGGGGGCAAGTAGAAATCATATGAACTTCTTTGGCACCATTATCTCTTAGCATTGTAACTATTCTCTTGCTAGTTGTTCCTCTAACAATACTATCATCAACAAGAATTACTCTTTTTCCCCTAATTTCTCCTTTTATGACGTTTAGTTTATCTCTTACTGCCACATCTCTTGATATTTGAGTTGGCATGATAAAAGTTCTTCCAATGTACCTGTTTTTTATCAAACCTTCCCTTTGCTTAATCCCATACTTCTCAGAAAATCCTAAAGCTGCTGTTCTCGCAGTGTCAGGTACAGGTATTACTACATCACCTTCTCCTTCAAATTCTATGTTCCTCCCCAGTTCCATTCTAGCTTCGTAGACACTTTTGCCCTCTATAACAGAATCTGGTCTTGAAAAATAGACCCATTCAAACATACAGTGAGCCCTACCTTTTGGACATAATAATCTCTTTTCAGCATTATTATCTTCAACAACTATAGCTTCACCAGGCAGTAAATCCCTAACAAGAGAATAACCATTCACGTCAAGACCAACACTTTCAGAAGAAAAAGAAAAGGCAGTTTCATCCAAATTCGTTTTTTCTCCGAATACTAATGGCCTGTTTCCATATGGGTCTCTGAAAGCTATGAGTTTTTTTGGTAACATCATCACTGCAGAATAGCTGCCATCAATTTTTTCCATAGTTCCTTTGATGGCCTCAAAAGTATCATTTTTTATTAACTCTTCAGAAAGAATATTTATCATGACCTCAGTGTCTGATTTTGAATGAATGCATCTATGCTTCCCTTCAAGTTCCACCTTTAAGTCCTGATAATTCGTAATATTCCCGTTATGTGCAAGACCGATTCCATAAGGATAACTCAAAAAGAAAGGCTGAGCTTCACAAAGAGTATTCGTACCGGCTGTTGGATACCTTACATGCCCTATGGCTTTAGACCCTTCAAGCTTTGATAACTCATCCTTATTGAAAACATTCAATACAAGGCCTTTTTCCTTTTTCAGATGGACTATCCCATCAAATGATAGTATACCTACCGAATCTTGTCCCCTGTGCTGAATAGCTAAAAGACCTCTATAACATTCATATGAAGAATTGTTTGACGAAGTACCTAATATGCCGCACATTTTTATTTTTCCTCTATATATTTTAAAACTGATTCAAAGAGTTTCATACCAGAAATCCCATTCTTATTTTTATCGTAATAGGCCCTTTCTGGATGTGGCATCATTCCAAATACATTTCCAGCCTCATTACAAATACCGGCTATATTATGTGCCGAGCCATTTGGATTCCAAGGATATCCAGCGTATTCTCCGTCTTTATCCACATATCTAAATACAACTTGATCATTTTCAAATAATTTATCAAAGTACTCTTTTTCCTTTTCTCTTGGGAACAGTAGCTTCCCTTCTCCATGAGCCGATGGAACAAGCATTACTTCTCCTCTAGGTATATTTCTTGTGAAGACACATTTGCCTTTGTTTTCATGTTTTAGTAATGTTGGTCTACATTCAAATCTTGCAGAATTATTCAAAAATAGACAAGCATCAGGATAATCCATTCTTTTAAATCCAGGTAGGACTCCAAGCTCAACTAGAACTTGAAATCCATTACAAATCCCCCCTACAGGCCAGCCTTCATCTATGAATCTATGTAAGTCATTTGCCATCCTTGCTCTTATCCTTGAGGCAAATATTGCTCCAGCCCTTACATAATCTCCGGCAGAAAATCCTCCGGGGATCATAAGGCAGTTATAATCAAATATATCTTTGAGATCTTTCAAATGAACAAGTTCAGGAGAGGCCCCTAACCTCTTGAAAGCGTAGTACATCTCATCTTCATTGTTTGTTCCCTCTATCCTTAAAACACAAACTTTAATTTCAGACCTGTCCATTGAATCACCCCATATGCTCCCAGATTGCATTTTTCCATTTATCTCTTAATTTCTCAACAGGAGCATCTATTATTGTATTCCCATTCTGTTTTATCCGTAGATATTTTCCTGATACTTTTCCAATTTTTAAGAAAGGTACTTTATTTTTATTAAACAGTGATTCAAACTCTTTTTCGTCTTTAACCTCAACTACCCACCTGGTATTTGATTCTGAAAAGATAAATTCATCTGCCCTCATACCTTTTATAATTGGCAATTCAATTTCTGCACCATAATCACTGCCAAATGCCATTTCAGCAATAGCAACGACTAAGCCTCCTTCGCTTAAATCATGACAGCTTTTCACAATACCTTTTTGCGTTGAATCAAGTAGGACATTTGAATAATGTATCAAGTTCTCGGGATTCATTTTAGGGGCAATTCCCCCGTCTATTCCTAAAATCCTGTAGTATAATGAACCGCCAAATTCTCTTTCAGTATTACCAATAAGATATATTGAATTTTGTTCTTTCTTGAAGTTGGAACTGATTTTTTTATTTACATCATCAATTATACCGATTCCAACGATAGTTGGTGTTGGAGGGCAACTCCCAACCATGCTTTCATTGTAAAGGCTTACATTGCCCGATGAAAATGATATCTGGAGATCTTTTGTAGCAAAGTTTAATCCCATCACAGCTTGATAAAAGTCCCCGAACCTCTCAGGTTTCTCGGGATTTCCAAAGTTGAGACAATCTGCCAAGGAGTGAGGTTTACCGCCAACTGCAACAATATTTCTGTAAATTTCATCTATAGCTGAGGCTGCCCCCCAATAAGGGTCATATTCCAATAAGAACGGATTTACTGCTGTTGAGATAACTAATCCCTTGTTAAGCTCTTCTACTGGCTTTATGATAGCAGAATCTTGTGGTGAAAAATTAACAACATCCCCATATAGTGGAGTAAGTGAAGTTGACCCTCTAACAGTGTGGTCATATTGAAGAATAACCCAATCCTTTGATGCGATATTTGGGTCTGAAAGCATCTTAATTAGCACTTCATTTGCATCTTTAGGTGCTTGAGTCTGGATATCCTTCTGGTCTCTTTTGACTATTTTGACATCTCTTGCATATAGTGGTCCACCTGTTAAAAATTCTGAATCCACGTCAAATATCTTCTCTCCTTCGTAGTATACTAAGACTCTCCTCTCAGTAATTGTTTCACCAATAATGGCTGCATTAACATCCCACTTGTCAAAAATATCAAGAACTTTCTTCAGATTTTCTTTTGAAACGGCAAGCATCATCCTTTCTTGGGATTCTGATACCCATATTTCCCAGGGTTTCATTCCTTTTTCTTTTAACAATACCTTTTCTAAATTGACCTTAGCTCCAAAGCCACCAGCGTGGGCCATTTCTCCTACTACGCACGATAAGCCCCCGCCGCCTAAATCCTTCATACCGTTCAGAAGTTTTTTTGTATTAGCTTCAAGACAAGCATGAATTAATGGCTCTTTTGTTATCGGATCCCCAACTTGGACTGCAGAACGTGAAGATGTTTCTGATTCTTCATCAAGCTCTGCAGATGCAAAGTTTACGCCATGAATGCCATCTCTGCCGGTCTTCCCACCGACCATAACGAAGATATCCCCAAGTTCCTTGACTCTACTGTGAATAATATCGTCTTTTTTTATTATTCCGACACATCCGACATTTACAAGGCAGTTGCCTGTATATCCTGGGTGGAAGTAAATAGATCCCGATACAGTTGGGATTCCTACTCTGTTCCCATAGTCCCTAATTCCAGCAACTACTCCTCTAAATATGAATTCGGGATGTTTTACACCCTTTGGTAGTTGGTCGTAAGGTAAATCTAGTGGCCCAAAAAATATGGGATCTATTAGAGCAACAGGTTGCGCCCCCATACATACAACATCTCTAAGAATCCCACCAATTCCAGTAGCAGCCCCTCCATAAGGCTCAACTGCTGAGGGATGGTTGTGACTTTCTAGAGCCAAAACATAAGCGTAATCTTTATCAAACTCGACTACTCCGGCGTCTTCCTTTATGACAAAAATATTCTGTGGAGCCTCAATATTAAAAATAAATTTTTTCAATAAACTCTTTGATGATTTGTAACAGCAGTGTTCTGACCATGCCTGGCCTATAGCCTGTATTTCAATATCGGTTGGATTCCTACCTTGCTCTCTAAAGTAATTTTTGACTGACTTCATTTCATCTAGGGAAAGTCCTATCCCTATCTTCCTACTTAACTCTAGAAGTTTTTCGTCAGGCAAGTCAAGATTAATTTCAAAAACATTTTGTTTGCTACTCATTTTATCATTTCCACTTCATAATCGTGGATTACAGGATTAATCAGGAGTTTTTTGCACATCATGTCAACGTCTTCTCTGATCTTCTTTTCATCCTTTCCACTTATCTCTATGACGTAGCTTCTTTTTACTTCAACATTTTCGACATTATCAAAACTTAGTAATTTCAGGGATTTTTTGATATTAAGACCCTCAGGGTCTGTAATTCCTTCTTTTAATCCAACTTTAATTTCTACCTTCAAATAAATCACCTAAATTTTTCTCCAGTAATTCTTTCATACATATTTATGTAAAGATTGGATACATCCTTCACCATATTTTCAGGTAATGCAGGTATATCTGGTTCTGGTCGACCTTCATCCCTTGCATCGTATAACGATTTTTTGTATCCTGTCTTAATATAATATTGCCTTACAAATTCCTTTGAAAGTTCTACCATCTGCCCTTCTTCGTAAAGTTTTTTATCCCAGAATCTATCTTCGTCTGCAGTTCCAAAGACGTCAATAAACATTAGAGTTCTGTCTTCATTCATCCCGAACTCCTTTTTTCCATCAACATGAATCAAGCCACCTTTTTCTACTATCTTTGACATTCTTGAATCCATTTTGATTATTGTTTCAAGAATATTATTGTATTCTTCTTCTGTAAGTTTAGATATACTCAAAGCTTCCTTCTTTTCCAATGGCCTATCAACAGGCTCAAGCTTTGTTGATGTTTCAATAAAGGGCTCAGGCAATTTTTCCCCATATTCAACTGTTTTTTTACTAAATCCAAGTTCTTTTGGGTCTATCTTACCCTTATTTATCCTATCATGGAGGGAACCTGCAACGTAGTGTCTGCAAATAAATTCTAACGGGATAAGATAATTTTTTGTCTTGTGATCAATTTTGTTATAATTGTGAATGATGTTGACCCTCTTGACCAACATCTTGTTTTTATCTGTTATTTTTATGAAGTGAGTTAGGAATCCTAACTTCTCTGCCTCTTTATGCCAGAAAGCCCCTTCCCTACAAAGTGTCTCTCCTTTGAAAGGAATTTTAGAGGGAATTATTTTGTCAAAGACAGATATCCTGTCAGTAAATTCAAATTCAATTTCCTTATCAGAAACATCGTAAACTCTCTTAACTTTTCCTTCTCTTGAAAAACTAGAAGAGGTATCACTTGGGGTACTCATATTTGACTTTATTATATCTGATATTTAAATATATTTATCATTAAATTTAGAGATTATGACAATTTAGATTTTCTTAATAAATTGAAGATGGATAACAAGTATATTCTATAAAGAACCTTAACTTTAAAAATAATTATAACGATATCCTAAGCCATGTCCGAAACAAAATTAAGTCATAAAATCATAATTAGAGGAATTCTTAGTTATGGCTTGATAGTTACCCTTACCTTTATTTGTGCAGGTCGTTTAAATTATTGGCAAGGTTGGATCTATAATAGATTGAATATCCTTTTTGTTTTACTAACTTATTATTATTTATCAGATAACACTGGGCTAATTGCAGAACGATTAAAGCCAGGAGAGGGAATGAAAAGCTGGGACAAAATATACTTCATGGTATCCTCCCCTTCTTATTTTGTCATGATAATTTTATCTGCTCTAGATGTTGGTCGTTTTGGCTGGACTCCGAAGCTTCCTTTATTTGGTGTAATTGTTGGTATTCTTCTTTACATATTGGGCAATCAATATTCTTATAGGCAAAGAAATCAAATAAATTTTTCTCTACAGTTGTTAGAATCCAAAAAGAAAGAGGACACAAAGTATGTAAAGGTGGACCATACGCATATGTAAGGCATCCTGGCTACATTAGCGGAATAATGTATACTTTTGCAACACCTTTGGTATTGGGATCTTTCTGGGGGTTAACAATTAATTTATTTACAATCGTGCCATTATTAGTAAGAACTTATCTTGAAGATACAGCTTTACAGAAAGAACTAGATGGCTATCTTGAATATACTAAAGAAGTTAAATATAGATTAATCCCAAGGATATGGTAGATATTAGTGATTGAAGTATCGCATTCCAGTGAAGATCATAGAGATGCCAAATTTATTTGATGTTTCTATTACCTCTTTGTCCCTTATCGAGCCTCCAGACTGGATAATGAATTTTATATTATGCTCGGCCGCAACTCTAACAGTATCATCGAACGGGAAGAAGGCATCAGAAACTAGAACACACTCTGATATCTTTTCTTTGAAAAAGACCTCTTTGTCAATATTTGGCTTTTCTTCATTCCACATATTTTCAAGATTCTCATATATTTTTGGTATTGCAAGTTTTTTAAGTGAGTCAACTCTATTTGGCTGTCCGACTCCACTTCCTAATACCTTAAACTGGCCTTTTTCGTATTCCATCCCCAAAACAATTGAGTTTGACTTTGTATATTTAGTTGCTATAATTGTAAAAAGGCCTAAATCCTTTTTACTATCGGGAAATTTTTCATTTGTAACGCATTCCCATTTTTCATAAAGACCTTTTGGTCTGTCCTGTTCAATAATCCCACCAATCAAATATTTGTAAACTTTATCTTCAGAAGTGAAAAGTTTTCCCGTTTCAAGGATTCTCAAATCTTTGCTCTTGTTCTTCAAAAATTCTAATGCATCCGCATCGAAAGAAGGAGCAACTATTACTTCAACAAATTTACCTTTGAGAAAAGAAGCTGTTTCTAAATCTACTTTTCTCGTCAAAGCTATTATGCTACCGTATGCTGACACTCTATCCCCATCCCAAGCATTTTTCAACGCGTCAAGTAGAGTCTTTCCTGTAGCAATACCGCAAGGATTTAGATGTTTTACAACAACTGCTGCGTTGTACTGGGAAAGTTCCTTTGTAGCATTTAGCGCAGCTTCAATATCAAGGTAATTATTATAAGAAAGTGCTTTTCCATGGAGCTGTTTCATGTTTGAAGCAGATGGCTCGACAGTATCTTTTTTGAAGAAACGTGCTTTTTGATGCCAATTCTCCCCATATCTTAGATCCTTACCAGAATCAAATGAAAGTCTCAATTTCTTATTTTCAGTTAATACTTCTGAAAGATAAGAATCAATTGCACTATCATAATCGGCGGTATGGGAAAAAGCCTTGACACATAATCTCTTTCTTGTTTCATATGAAGTATTTCCCTTTTCTAAAAGTTCTTTAGTGATACTATCATAGTCTGATGGATCCACAATTACAGTTACATATTTGAAATTTTTAGCAGCCGCCCTTAGAAGAGTTACTCCGCCGATGTCAATGTTTTCAATGGCATCTTCAAGAGAAGGATTCTTTGTCACTGTTTCTTGGAAAGGATATAGATTACATACAACAATATCTATTGGTTTTATCCCTTCTGAACTTATTTCTTTTTCATGCCCTTTGTCGTCCCTGATGTATAAAATTCCACCATGGATATTTGGATGTAGAGTTTTTACCCTACCCCCTATCATTTCTTTAAATCCTGTAACTTTTTCAATTGGGGTTGCATCTATCCCCTTTTCCAAAAGAAATTTTAATGTGCCTCCAGTTGATACAAGTTCAAAACCAAGATTAGATAGGGTTTTTGCAAAACTTTCTAAATCTTTTTTGTTTGTAACGCTAATAAGTGCTCTCTTTTCCTTCACTTTGGCACTCTCGGAAAGTCAATTTAAATAATTTTCTCTTTTCAATTACAGAAAGTTTTAAGTATTATAAGTTAAGTTAATACTCAATGGCTGTAAATGATTATACTATTGCGACACTTGGGAGTCATTCTGCTCTTCAAATATTAAAGGGTGCAAAGGATGAGGGATTTAAGACCCTTTGTATTGCAAAAAAGAGTGCAGAAAAAGTTTACAGGAGTTTCGGGGTAGCCGATGAAATTATCACTGTTGATAACTTTCAAGAGCTTTTTTCCTTACAAGAAGAATTAATGAAAAGAAATACTATCCTGATACCTCACGGTTCTTTTATCGCATATATGAAAATAGATGACTTCAAAGATATGAAGGTAATGTACTTTGGCAATAAAGATGTACTGGAATGGGAGTCTTCAAGAGAACTTGAGAGGCAATGGTTAACTGAAGCAGATATAAAAATTCCTAGAATATTCGATACTCCTGAAGAAATAGATAGACCAGTAATTGTAAAGTTTTATGGGGCACAAGGTGGAAAGGGATACTTCCTTGCTAAAGATACAAAAGATTTCTATGAAAAAATTGCCGATCACACCGAAGAAAAATATGTAATTCAGGAATATATCATTGGGGTGCCAGTTTATTTCCATTATTTTTACAGTCCGCTAAACAATGAACTTGAAATAATGAGCTTCGATAAAAGATACGAAAGCAATGTAGATTCTATCGGAAGAATCTCCGCAAGAGATCAATTTGCGCTAAAGAAGATAGACCCAAGTTATGTTGTAGTTGGAAACATACCTATAACTGTTAGAGAATCATTACTTCCAGAGATATTTGATATGGGTGAGAGGGTAGTTGAAAAGTCCAAAGATTTAATTTCTAAAAAAGGACTATTTGGCCCATTCTGTCTTGAAGGAGTAATATCTCCGGAGGAAGAAATATTCATATTCGAGATTTCAGCTAGGATAGTTGCAGGTACAAATCTTTTTGCACCTTATTCCCCTTATACTTATATTAAGTACGGCGAACCAATGTCAACAGGAAGAAGAATAGCGCTTGAAATAAAAAACGCAATAAAAAATGATAGGCTTTCAGATATAGTTTGTTAGAGGCCTGTTGGTATATCTATAAACTCTGTTTTTATGCCATATTTTTCTTCAACTTTTTTTCCTAGAGCCTTTACCCCGAGCTTTTCAGTGGCATAGTGTCCTGCAAATATTAAATTTATTCCAGCTTCTTTTGCAATATGGTAAATTGTGTGCGAAGATTCACCAGTAATAAATAGGTCCAATCCTTCTTTGATGCAATCCTCAAAAGTAGACCCCCCACCACCGCTAACTATTCCAACAGATCTAATCTTATCGGGACCAAACTGGAAAGAATCAATTTTTGCAGGAAGAGTTTTTTCTAGGGTTTTAGATATATCTTTTATAGTTTTCATTTTTTCATAGTTTCCTTTGAATCCTATCTTTACTCCATGGTAGGCCCCAAATGGTGCAGGATCAGAAAGATTTAATATTTTTATTAGCTCTATGTTATTTCCAACTTCTGGATGCATATCGAGAGGTAGATGTACGGCATATAAGGAAATACCATTTTCTAATAGATAAGAAATTCTTTCTTTCACAAGGCCCCTTATACATTTTAATCCGCCCCAGATTAGCCCGTGGTGGACTATCAAGAGATCGGCCTTTCTTTTCGAAGCCTCTTTGAAAATTTCCAGAGAACTATCTACACCCAGACATATTTTTTTGACTTCTTTTTTTCCTTCTATTTGTAATCCGTTTGCAGATACATCATCTATCTCATTAATTCTAAGATAATCGTCCATATAACTAACAAGCTCATTAAGTTCCATAAAGATAAATTTGAAAAGGCATTTAAATAACTTATACTTAATCCAAATTGCATGGACGTAGAACTGATATGGGATCTTGACTCTTTCCTAAAAAGACTGGAAACACTCCGAGAGAAAGGGGTAGTTTTTGGCATATACAAAAATATTCTTCATGTTGAGGAATTAGCTGCACTAAAGGAATTGGAAAAAGAAAGAAAACAACCCCTATTGATTTCTGAAGATAACGAAGACAGTTATTATGAAAAAGTTAAGATTTGCAAGATGATTCTCTTGGACATAAAAAATGGTGGGCCATTCTATGAAAAACTGATAAAAGCCATACCAGAAATAGCACCCATCAAATATGAAGAAATAAAGAGAATTGGATTTGATGAAGGTTATAATTATTTCTATGTTAAAACTAAAGATGATAAAGAGATTAAACTCGATGAAGAAGATCTCTTAATAGTATATGATAAATTCTATAGATCACCTGACCTATTTGATTTTGAAACTATATACTACGGTGACAAGATTTTTTCATGTCATAAATATTCTGATTTTGATTGCTCAAAAGTATTTGAAGTTAAGGAAGAGACCTAGTTTCATCTTCTATCCATTTTAGATATTTGCTGAATCCTTTTTTTATATGAAAAGCTATTATCTCTGGAATTTCATAAGGATGATTCTTCTTAATGAGATCTTCCACTTCCTGATATTTTTCATCAGTTGTCTTAATTAATAGAATTATCTCACTAGAGTTTTCTATTGATTTCTTCCACCAATAGATACTATTTACATCCTTTATTATATTAACACAGGCTGCAACTCTATTCTCTAGTAAGATCTTTGATAGATTGTAAGCTATGTCTTCATTTGGTACTGTTGATATGACTAAAAGAGCCATGAGATTTATTATAACCATAAGTTTATATTGATATGTTCAAATTCTGCAAACTCTATTCTCTAGTTTTTCTTTTCCTTTGCAGATATTACAAACCTTTTGGAAAAGATGCAAATGCCACGGGCACAGAAAAGTACGCCTTCACAGGCCAGTACAGCGAGGCCGACATCGGGCTATACTACTTCGGCGCACGCTGGTATGACGCATCGCTCGGAAGATTTATATCAGAGGACCCGATAAAAGGAAGCATGATTAGCTCGCAGAGCCAGAATCCATACGTCTACTGCATGAACAATCCGCTAAAATATATTGATCCGAGTGGGATGGCATGTCAGCATGAATTCCAGAATGGTGAGTGGGTTGATTTATACGAGAATGGAAAGATTGTAGTAAGCCAGGCCACAGGTGAAATTCTAGAAAATGCATATGGCAGCTTGAGTAATATTTCAGAGAGACTACAGAATTTGCTTGCAACTGGAAGCCCATTTGTCTGGGAGTGGTCTGATGCCCAACACACAAGCGCCAAATGGATTGCAAAATTTGGTGAAGTGATGACAAATCTTTCTGGCATCACAATCAATTTCAAAGGCGGATCTAGTATATCTGAAACATGGAAAAACATGGGATTTAATGTAGCACCAGGACTAACTCCAAACGACTACTATAGATTGAATGGTGTTGTTACTCAGTTAGCTATGTATGGACTTGCTAGAGACACTTTAGTAGCTTCTGCACTAGCCTCTGGAGTTGGGACTGTAGCAGGTGCTGTATCAACAACCGCAAAATATGCAGAAACTCTTCAAAATGCAACAGATGCACTGACATCTATTTATTCATTTATAGGATTATTCGAAGGTAGACCAAGTGATAATATAGCAGACGCAATATTCCATGTCAGATACGGGCCCAACGCAGGATGGGATTATGTAAATGCAGGCGGGGTATTTACCAAAGATGGCGTAATACCTTATACACAAACATGGGAAGAATTTTATGGCCGGTGAACTAATGGTATTTTTAGATTCAATAACGCCAAAAGAGTTTCAAATATACGTCCTTATTGGGACGTTTATTTTTTCTTTATTTATTGATATAATATTTTCAATAAAGAGAAAAGTGAATAAATTTTTCACAATCAGCAATTATGGTATTGGTTTATGGATTTTTATTGGCGGACTCGGCTTGTATACTTATTTTTTCAGACTTTCAAATCAATGGAGCATGGGAACAGTTTTATTTCAAATTTTAAGCATTATTGTCCCAGCATTAGCTTATTTTTTTGTTTTATTAAAGTTCAAACTCGACATAGAAAAGAAAGATCCTGATTGCTATGTCAACTTGTTAAAATATTCTCTTAGCTTTCTTTCCCATCTAAAGATAAAAAAGGAAGTCTTCATGATGGGGATTCTATTTTCGATTGTGAATATAGTCTTTTGGGCAAAAATGGGCACTTTTTGGGTGGGCAATTTATGTGGATATGTAATTTCTATTATATTTGTTATTTTTATTCTAGTATTTTCATATTTATACATAAAATCCAGAAAAACATAACTCTATCGAGGCAGCAGGTAGAGGACACCATCACGACAAACTACACCTACAGCAATATGATGAGGCTACTCTCAAAGACAGAAGGCGGGACATCCACAACATTCGGATACGACAGAAACGGGAATCTCACTTCAAAGACAGAGGGCAATAGCTCTTACACCTATGTCTGGGACTATGACAACAGGCTGAAAGAAGTGAGGCAGGATGGAAATCTGCTATTCAGCTACACCTACGATCCCAACGGAAGAAGGGTGAGATCGTTTAACAGCGGCACAGGCGTCACAACAACATACGTCTACGCCGGCATAAACGTCATCCATGAGGAGACTTCAACAGAGTCAATAGACTACCTCTACGCAAACGGCATGCGGATCGCCAAAAAGACCGGCGCAACTGTGAAATACTTCCACTCAGATCATCTGGGCTCGACAAGGCTTGTGACTGATTCTAGCGGTCAGCCAACTTTCGAGAGCGACTACAAGCCGTTTGGAGAAGATGCAAACGCCACAGGCACAGAAAAGTACGCCTTCACCGGCCAGTACAGCGAGGCCGACATCGGGCTATACTACTTCTCTTGACATCATTTCTTATTAATTTTGATAATAGAAACTAAAACTTCACACTAAAAAACTATTTAAAATAATCCACTTCTTTTTGAATGTGGGAGACTTCAAACTTCATTCTGAATTTCAACCAAACGGTGACCAACCCCAGGCCATTAATGAGCTTAACCAAGGCATAGAAAAAGGATACAAATACCAGACACTTCTTGGTGTTACAGGTTCAGGAAAAACATTTACAATTGCTAATTTGATTGAGAAATTTAATAAACCCACACTTGTCATTTCTCCAAATAAGACTTTAGCATCCCAGCTTTTTTCTGAATTTAAAGCATTTTTCCCAGAGAATGCTGTTGGATATTTTGTCAGTTATTATGACTATTATCAACCTGAAGCATATCTTCCCCATACAGATACCTATATTGAAAAAGATGTTTCTATAAATGAAGAATTAACAAGAATGAGGCACTCTGCAACAGCCTCTCTTCTTTCAAGGAGCGACTGCATAATCGTAGCAAGTGTTTCATGTATCTATGGTCTTGGTTCCCCTGAAACGTATAAAGAGATGGGTACGTTCATAAGGAAAAATGAGCAGATTGATAGGGATGATTTTCTAAAAAAACTAGTTTTGATGCAGTATGAGAGAGACGATTCAGATTTTAAAAGTGGAACATTCAGGGCAAGAGGCGATGTAGTTGAGCTCTTTCCCTTGTTCACAGATTATATAGTAAGAGTAGAATTTTTTGGTGACGAAATAACAAAAATCAGAAAAATTCATCCTATCAATTTTTCAGATATGGGAGAAATTGAAAATATTTACATCTATCCTGCGAGCCACTACCTTATACCTCAAGACACTATAGGAAAAGTCATAACTGAAATTCAAAATGAACTTGAAGTAGTATTGGCTGATTTAAATTCTCAAGGTAAATTCATAGAGGCGCATAGAATAGAAACAAGGACTAAATATGACATAGAGATGATGCAGGAAATGGGGTACTGCAAGGGGATTGAGAATTATTCTCGTTATTTTGCTGGAAGAAAGAAAGGGGAAAAACCTGACACATTAATTAACTATTTCCCAAAGGATTTTCTTTTGATAATAGATGAATCCCATATTACAGTTCCCCAGATTAGAGGAATGTATGAAGGGGATAAATCACGAAAAGAAACACTTGTCAACTATGGATTTAGGCTCCCTTCTGCACTTGACAATAGACCATTAAGATACAATGAATTTGAATCTCTTTTGAATCAAGTCATATTTGTTTCTGCAACTCCCGCTGATTATGAATTAGGTATATCCGATAAAGTTGTTGAACAAATTGTGAGGCCAACAGGATTGATAGATCCAGTTGTAATTATTAAAAAAAGAGAAGGACAGATTGATGACCTTGTTTCTGAAGTCAAAAAGAGAATTGAAAATAATGAAAGAACGCTAGTCTTAACCCTTACAAAGAGGATGGCAGAAGATTTAACTGACTACCTTATTGAATTGGGGATAAATGCAAGATATCTCCATTCTGAAATTGATACTTTACAGAGGGTAGAGCTATTACGTGAACTTAGAGCTGGAGCATATGATTGTCTTGTAGGTATCAATCTACTAAGAGAAGGGCTTGACCTCCCAGAAGTCTCTTTGATTGCAATTCTAGATGCAGACAAAGAAGGATACCTTAGATCTACAACTTCTTTGATACAGATTATGGGGCGAGTCGCAAGAAATGTATCTGGCACCGTCATCATGTATGCAGATAAAGTCACATCTTCAATGAAAAGGGCAATTGACGAAACTGAAAGGAGAAGAAAGATCCAGACAGAGTACAATATTAAGAACAATATAACTCCACAAACGATTAAGAAAAAAATCGAGTTTTCTGAAAAAGATCAAGAAGATTACAAAATATCAAAAGTTGAAGATCCAGAAGAGTATTTGGCGTATCTTCATGATGAGATGATCAAGGCCGCAAATAACTTAGATTTCGAAAAAGCTGCATATTTGAGGGATAGGATAAAGGAAATTTCAATTTTCTTGGATTAAATATTTAAAGGTTTACCTTCAAGAGTTTTAGGTGGTAGCGTGATAATTACAACTACGGACTTCATACCAGGTAGCGAAATTGAAAAAGTAATCGGGGTAGTATCTGGTAACTCAATTAGAGCAAAACACATTGGTAAAGACATTGTTGCTGGCCTTAGAACAGTCGTCGGTGGAGAAATTACTGAGTATACTGAAATGCTTTCAGAATCTAGGCGTGAAGCATTGAAAAGAATGATGGAAGACGCACAAAGCATAGGTGCAGATGCTGTCATAAACATAAGATACTCCACAAGCGCTGTAATGACGGGTGCTGCCGAGATGTTAGCATACGGAACGGCAGTAAAGTTGAAATAACGGGTAAACTTATATATTAAAATTAAAAAAAGCGCTTGAGGTCATCAAATGTCAAAGGTAACAGTAAACGATGACTGTACAGGATGTGGAATTTGCGTATCAACATGTCCCGTAGAAGTATTTGAAATACAAGGAGACGTAGCAGTAGTAATTAATGAAAAAGACTGTATAGCTTGTCTCCTCTGTGTTAACGAATGTGCAGCAAACGCAATAACCGTAGAGGAGGATTAGAAATGTCAGACGAAAATATCGTATTTGTCGGAAGTAAACCTGTAATGAACTATGTTTTAGCTGTTGTAACACAGCTTAACAAAAAAGAAACAGACAATGTAGTAATAAAAGCAAGAGGAAGAGCCATTTCACGAGCAGTCGACGTAGCAGAAATTGTCAGAAACAAATTTGTAGTAGACGTTAACGTACAAAAAATATCTACATCAACAGAAACAATTACACGAGATGACAACTCAAGTGCCAATGTTTCTGCAATAGAGATAACTCTTGCAAGATAAAGATAAAAAATTTTTATTATTTTTAATTTAATTATAATAAACTTATTCTTAAATTTATTTACTGGAATATTCTCTTGACTACTTCTAAAGTTATATCGTAAGTTTTATCATAACTCTTGCCAAATCTCTGACCAGCTTTAGACTGGTCTATCTCCATTACATCGGCACCTACAATCTCTATTTTTTTCTCTTTGATATATTTATTCAATCTATCTATAATTCTGTAAATCTCAGATTCTTCAAGACCAAGGTAGTCCAAGAATCTAGCACCAGTCAAAGCTTGTCTTGAACCAATATCGATGTCGACTGAAACATAGACATAAGGGGTCTTAATTTTTTCAAAGACTTTTTTGAGCGCCATCTCAAAGTTTGCTTTCAATTTATTTTTTGGCAGGACGGTGACGCCGTCATCTTCAAACTTTCTATAAAACTCGAAATATTCCCTTATTCGCGGATCTCTTGCATCTTTCGCAGCATTTGGAGGGTAGTCTGAAACTCCTAGAACAAAGAGGTTCTTAGGTAGTATCTTCTTTTCTTTTAAAAGGAAGTAAAGGAAAGAATCAGCGTTGAAACTGTCAACTCTGTTATATAAATAAGGATCATCTTTTGAGAATTTGGTATTTGGATTAAATTCAATATCGTGCTGGATTAATTTTAATCTCTGGGTAGGGATTATGCCGTCAAAATGGCTATCGAGCATTACTACAGAGATATTTGTTTTTCCATATTTTTCTGCCAATGCTTCGATGCATCCACCTGTCCCGGAATGGTCAACACCAATCATCAGCGGAATATCTGGTAGTACCTTTTCTTTAATGAACTCTTTTACCTTAGAAGCATATTCTCTACATCCGTCAGCATCTATAAAAGCTACAATATTATCAACACCCATCATGAAAAGGTCTTCTTTCTTTGGAGCAGGTATCAACCAGGGCTCAACATCTACTTTCCCCGCTTTTGTATATTTTACTTCATTGGAATCTTTTAACTTTCCGGACACAATTTCATAAGGGTCGGTAGTATCGGAGCCTGCATTTGATAATTTATTAAATACTGACTCTTCTCTTTCATCAGGGTCTAAGTTTAAACCAAATATCTTTATATTCTTCATTTAGTCACAAAGACAATTTTTTTAATCAGCTTTTAACCTTTACTCCAAAGACTTAAATATTTATAACACTTAATGAACTTGTTAATGTAGGTGTTTGGATGCTTGATGTACCTCTATCTAAGGTAATAAAACGTGATATAATCCTGATGAAACCCAAAGACACTGTTTCAAGTGCAGCCAGAGTAATGACTAAAGACAATTCTAATGCAGTAGTGGTAGTAGACGAAGGTGAGCCTGTTGGTATAGTCTCTGAAAGGGATATCCTAAGAGAGGTTGTATCAAAAAAGAGAAAACCTTCAGAAGTAACTCTAGAAACAATAATGACTTCGCCAGTTGTTACAATTAGCAGTGGTAAGATGATAAGAGACGCCTCAGAATTAATAACCCAAGAGAAGATTAGAAATTTGGTAGTTATGGACGAAGGCATACCTGTGGCAATAATTACTCCCAGAGATATATTGTCGTTATCCTTTGAGGAGTGGAGATTTGAACCTGATGATAGTGCTATAGCCACGCCGCCTCCTGAAGGGGGCATTTGTGAGATGTGTGGCACATATACATCTGCATTAAAACTTGTCAACGGACAGTTTGTATGTGACGATTGCAAGGAAATCATGGAAGAAGAGAACTATTAACCCATATTTTGGTGTAGGTGATAAAATGATTTCCTTTGCCAGAATAGGTGTTAAAAACTTATTTTGTTATTTTATGTTTTATTGTTATTTAAGAATTGAAGGTGGTGATTGAATGGATGTAAGAGAAATAATGAAACGCCCAATAAAAGTAGATAAAGACCGAAAACTGTCAGACGCAATAAAATTAATGGACAAGAAGGAGGTCTTAAGACTTCCAGTAGTAAACGATGGGAAGCTCATGGGAGTATTGACTGCAAGCAATATAATTGAAAAGATTGGAGATCCAAGAAGTTTAAATCTAGAT
>JBDKUY010000011.1:25000-48357 GCA_039679445.1 Methanofastidiosum sp.
CCAATGCCTCCTTGATGGGGGCTTGGACTAACAGAAAAACTACCCTGGGGATAACTGAGTCGTCCGGGGCAAGAGCCCACATCGACCCCCGGGCTTGCTACCTCGCTGTCGGTTCTTTCCATCCTGGGTCTGCAGCAGGACCCAAGGGTGGGGTTGTTCGCCCATTAAAGGAGAACGTGAGCTGGGTTTAGACCGTCGTGAGACAGGTTAGTTGCTATCTATCGGGGGTGTTGGTCGTCTGAAGGGAAGGTAGTCCCAGTACGAGAGGAACAGACTGCCGTGGCCTCTGGTGTGCCGGTTGTCTGATAAGGCATCGCCGGGTAGCTACGCCATATTTAATAAGGGCTGAAAGCATCTAAGCCCGAAATAATCCCTGAAAATAGACAACCACTCTCTAATAGCAAAAGGGGATAGGTGACTATAACTTTAGTTAGAGACGAAGACACGGATAGAAGATCCGGTTGATAGGTCGGTAGTGTAAGTACCAAGCCTTCGGGCGAGGTATTCAGCTTACCGATACTAATAGTCTAAGGTTCATTATTCCGAAATTGTTCGAGGTCAAACGATAGGATTTTGACGAAGTTTTGCTATGCATTCTTTTTTAATTTAAAATTTAAATGTATAAAATAATATTTTAGTATTTGTCGTTTTGATTTGTTTATTCATTAACTTTATATAGATGGCCTTTTGATTAATAAATTGGGGATTATATGGCTCAGAAGTCAAGAACTCAAAATTTAATTGAATTATTAAAAGAACTTGAGGCCACTACTCCTGATGTTGAAGCTTCTGCTGTTGTGTCCACAGATGGACTCATCATTGCAAGTGCTCTTCCACAGGATGTTGAAGAAGATAGAGTTGCTGCAATGTCAGCCGCAATGCTATCGCTTGGCGAGAGAACTTCTCAAGAACTGAAAAGAGGTTCTCTAGAACAAGTATTTGTTAAAGGTGTAAATGGGTATATTCTAATGATGGGAGCAGGCGAAGAATCAGTATTAACTGCCCTAGCTAGAAAAGATGCCAAATTGGGGCTTGTATTTTTAGATATGAAAAGAACTGCCGATGAAATATCTAAAATAATCTGATACCTTATCATTAATTTTATTATTTAACAAAAATCTGATACTGATAGCTGTTTATGTTTTTCTCTAAAGTTCATTTTTACTTCAGAATCTGCTAAATTAATTTCTTGAGATGTATATTCTTTTATCTTGAATTTTGTAGTTATGTCTATACTTAATTGCATATATTTTAAGATTGAGCCTTTTGTAACTGTTAATATAAGTTTATTACTACATTTTGCACACTTGCCAGTAAGAGGGACTCTTCTATATGTAGTATTACATTTGGTGCATCTCACTTTTTGTTTTCCATATGATCTTATGTTTCCTTTGATATCCGGTATAAAATGTGTTTTTAGAACCCTCTCTGCAACATCGTTTTCATCAACTGCCCGTATCTTCTTTGCAATATCAAATTGAGACATCAACTTTTCTTCCATAGAGTTTAAAGTTGTATAACTACTGGACTTTGGACCTTTAGATATATCAGATGTGTGATGCGTAAATTTAAGTCCAGAATAAACTCGATCTGTTCCTAATCTATTTTCTACTCTTTCAATCTTTATCGCTTTTGGGTGGAGATATTTTAGTGTGGCGTCATAGAATTCTAAAGGATAATTATCACAAATGTCCATATTATGGACTTCTTTGTCGACCTCTCTTGGGTCAATTCGTGTAGTTAATACAAGAGGTGCATCCATTTGCCCCCCTCTGGTTTGTGGGAGATAATATTTGGAGAAATTAAGCAATGCATCCATCAAAAGCATTATTGAATCCTCATCTCCGTCACAGTTTCTCCTCTTAGCAGCGTGGAAATAAGGATGAGCATAAACTACCTTAGTATCTGTAAATCCAACTATGCGCCCAATAGTCCCAGCTGACGTATGGGGTGCCAATCCAACTACTAATTGGCCTACAAGGTCTTCTACATTTTCAAGATTATAATAAGATTTCAATCCATATATCTTTTCTAACTCTCCATCAATAAATTTAGTAACTTTAAACAAATATGCAATTGAATCCTTTGGTACAATAATATCCTGAACATTTAATTCAAGGATTTGGTTCTCATCTGTTAGTTCTTTTCCAAGATAGTCCTTTATGTATCCAAGTTCTTTTAGTTTTTCAATGCTCACATTAGCTTCTTTTGGAATAAAATGGGTCAATGGAGCATCAGTTGCGTCATATCTACAGGTTCCATCTTTGAAAATATAAATTTCATTTGAAGCTCTCAATATGCCTTTCTCTAGAGGCTCGGGTATTTTATACTCTGAACTCATACCCTGAACACCTTTGACTTCCTTTGGGAGTTCATATCCTAAATTTAAAAGCGCTAGACTCAGATCTTCTTTTAAATTCACTTTTTTCTTTGAGTATACTCTAAGGCGTGATCCACATTCTGGGCACTTTTCACTAACGACACTTGAACCCTCGTAAGAGCATGCCTGATGAGAGCAAGACATATACATTTTTGTCATACTCCCGCAGTCTGGGCATTTTGTGAGATGTGTTTTAGTATTACATTTTGGACATCTTTTATTTACAGCTTCGACTTCTATGAAATTCTTCTGTGATGCCTTAATTATACTCCTAGTTGAGCCACCTGACATCCCAATCGGGAATAACACGTGAACAGGGGGGCTCATTTTTCTCTCTTTGGCTTTTTCAGGTCTTCCCATCCTACAACCAACAGTGGTAGGTATAGCGTCTCTGACTTTAATCCCCAGTAAATTTGATACCCTTTCTAAAACTGTTTCCCCATATGTTTGTTTTCCTGAAAGAACAAGTGCTAGTATATGGGATTCTATTTTTACATTACCGTCTGATACTTGATGAGGCACACATAAATTTTCAATAATATTTTTTATTCTGGCACCTTCTTCCAAATCAAAAATGATTAAATCCTCGTTAATAGTATATCCACTATAATTAATTAGATAATCAAAATCTTCTGTTGATATATAACTCCAGAACAAGTTATATTTTGGATGTAGGGGGATCCCATATTTTTTTGATAATTCGATAGCCTCTTTTGCCTCTGGAATCTTTCTACCTTCTAATATATTTCTGAGCTCTCCATTACCTTCTTTTCCATTCAAAGCTTTTTCTAGGTCTAATGCCCACCATTCTTCTACATAGCCCGAAGGCATCAACAGGTGATTATTCTCTACAAAATCCCCGTACGCGATAAGAGCATCACCCAAGAATATTATCTCTTCAACATCTTCAGGCTTTATATTTTCATAAGAATAAATCCAATCACAGCTTTGGTCTTTAAATTTAACAAAAGGCGGTAGTATAGAATCTACCGGCATAGCAACTGTCGCCTTGCCGGGCCTTTCGGTTTTTAGCTGAGTTCCAACGGCTATAAAATCATTAACTATATGCATAGCGGCAGGATGGTAACCCCATGCAGCAAATCCCGTGTCTCTACTGCGGCCATATCTTAGTCTAAATCCGCCCTTGCTACTCGGATGAGCGATAACAGGTCTTCCCGCAAGCAAATCTGAGAGATACTTCCAGTTTGCTTTTATTTTTTCTGTATTATCATCGCTTTCTTTTTTTTCTTCTTTTTTCAAATCCTTTATGAATTCCCACCCTTCTAGCTCGAACACCTTCAATACTTTTTCAATTTTCTTTGATTTTTGGATAACTCCTTCGGCTAAGGCAAGTAGGGCTCCGCCTCTTACTTTATTTGTTTCTATCCTTTGCAGATTTCTATATCCTGAAACTTCAATATCTTCTGTACTTTCTCCAGTGATTTCAATTGGTATATTTGAAAGTGAAACTATAACTTCCTTATTCGAGGGCTTGTATTGTAAATGGGTCTTTCCTCTTTCATACAGTTCAATTTCTTCAATAAATCTCTGTATCTCTTCTTCAGTTGCCTTGTATTTAGAAAGGCCAAGTCTTTTTCTTACATAATCCCCTAAAAGAACTGATAATGCCGCCGCTGTACCACCTGCAGACCTAATTGGTCCTGCAAAATATAATGCTAGATAATCAGTACCATCAAAATTAGTTTTAATCTTAACATCAGAAATACCCTCCAATGGAGCAGAAACAATACCTTCAGTCAAAATTGCGAGGCCTGTCCTTACAGCCTGCTCAGCTAGTTTTTCCTTTGAATTCTTCTTTGAGTATTTTTCAGCAATAATTTCATCTGCAATCATAATTGCTATTTTTTCTCTAGGATGCCCCTGCATATCAAGCTCTCTTATTTTAGTTGCAACTCCTTTTGGCCCCACTATTCCTTCTATTCTTCCTGCCATATCTGCTGCCAAATGTATTTCAACAGACGGTGATGGATCTAATCCTTTTTTCCTTGCTTCTTGGGCAATCTCATAAGCCCTTTCTGCTTCAATTTCTAAAGAGTTAAAATAAGCTTCTATCAATCAATATCCCCCACCTTCATTACAAAATCCCATAATTGATAGTTTGTGAGTTTTTAAATCAAATATTGGAACTCGACCTGGTGTGGGCATAATATTTCTCATCTTCTGGTAGTCAGTTTGTGCTTGCCAACCTCCAGAATTAATCATTGATGTTCCCCTATAATTGCCATAACCGTTTACATGAATATGTCCCGTGTGGAAGATATCTGGATGAGTATCAATCAACAAGTAATCCTTTTCTTCAGGAGAGATAGAGGTTTTGCCACCATACACTGGCGCCAAATGTCTCTTTCTGAGCATTTCTTTCATTGCTGGCACAGGCTTGTCATGCCCTACCCCAGCTATTCCTTCGACAAAATCATATATGCTTGTTCCATGATAGACGACAGTCTTTACGCCATGCATTTCAAAAAAGCAAGGATTTGGAACCATATCCACATTTGGTAATTCATATAGCTTTTCAGCATACTGTTTTTCTACAGGTAATTGGGGTTCTCCACTTCTAGTTGCATCGTGATTTCCTGGCGACATAATTATTCGTATCCAGTCAGGAACCATAGACAGCAATTCATATAGTCTGTCATATTGGTCATAAACGTCAAGTATTTCTAAATCTTTTTGCTGATTGGGGTATGTTCCTACTCCATCGACTAGATCCCCAGCAATAACTAAATATTTCACTCTAGAGGCCAATTCTCTTTGTGTAGGCGAGCCCATTCTAATATTAAGCCACTTTACAAACTTTAAGAAGGATTTTTCTAGAAAGGCATTTGAGCCAACATGTATATCAGAAATATGAACTGAACATAGATCCACTTCACTTCTGCATGCTTCCCTAGAGAGAGGTAAATCTGGAAATTCAAACTCCTTTCCGAATATTATTCCATCTCCGAGAGCACCCTTAATCCAGATAATCTCATCAAGCATGATAAACTTGACTTTTTCATCAAGTTCTTTTGAACCTGAGAAGAATACTTTAATCCTTCCTGTATCATCCTCAACTGTTAAAATAAGATTTCCTTTCTTTGACTCATTTTTTTCTGTTACCATGCCAACTACGCTTGTTTCTTCACCTTTCTTTGCCCTCAAAGCTTCGCCTATAGGCATGAAATCTCTTGTAGAGGGTCTTTCTCTAAACATCTTTTTCATTTTGGTATATCTATCATTGAAAAGTTTGACAAAGTCTTCTATAGACCCCTGTGATACATTTTCTTGTTTTATGTTTTTAGTAAATTTAATCTGAGCTTCATTTTCCTTGGCAGGTATTCTTTTACCATTAATAGACCTCTTAATCTCCGCCTTAGGCTCTTCTAATTTAGTTTCTATCTTTTCTTTTTCAATTACTAATGGTATTTCAGGTTCTTGATCATAATTCAAAAAATCCTCAAGGTCACTATCGTTAACAAATAACTTTCCCTTCTCTTTTAAAAAA
Source organism: Methanofastidiosum sp. (assembly GCA_039679445.1). Taxonomy (GTDB): domain Archaea; phylum Methanobacteriota_B; class Thermococci; order Methanofastidiosales; family Methanofastidiosaceae; genus Methanofastidiosum. The sequence goes on from JBDKUY010000011.1 coordinate 30,889, forward strand.
TCAATTAACTCTGTATATCTTTTTCTTTCGATTAAAGATAAACTTTGGACAGAGTTAACAGTAAGTATAAGATTGTTTTCTAAAAATAGATTATTTATTTCTTCATTAAATGATGTCGAATCTCCCACCAAATCACCACAGGATTAATGGGATTAATTGTCGTAAATAAGGTCTTCTTCGAGGTTGTCCTCAAAGGTTTCTTCCTCTTCGTACCATCCCAATATCTCTTCTTTCTCAATGAGCTCCCATTCTTCTTCAAAATTGATTAGAATGAGCTCTTCACCACAGAATGGACACTCTATGTTTAATCCATCCTTTACTTCTTTAAATTCTATAACTTCTAGACATACAGGGCAATCAATTTCCTTCATTCAATCCCTACCAATACCCTTTTACCTAACTTTTAAATCTATCTATGTGATTTTGAAAGAACTCTTTTACCTTTTCCTTTAGGATTTCTTCTGAGTCTGGGATATATTCTAGGCTATCTCTTATCCATTTAGGTATATCTTTTGAGACAAATTTATTAGCGACTCTTTCATCAAGGAAGACAATCAAGGCTTTATCCGACAGAAGTCTGTGAGCTCTGCCTGCTGCTTGACTTAATTTTCTGTGAGCTGGCAGATAATATCCATAATACTTTCCTTTTCCATAAAAGACCTTTTGGTAGTATTCTATTTGTGCTTCTATCCTTGGCGTGGGCCTGGCATAAGGCACACCAACAATTATTACTGTGTTCATCTCATTTCCCGGGTAGTCACCGCCCTCGGCGTTTCTGCCACCCATTACTCCTAATAGGACTGCACCTTCTTTCCCAGAGTGATGCTTGAAGTCAGAGACTAAACTATCATTTTCTCTGGAGTCCATGTTTCGCCTTTCCATAAACACCGGCTTATCAGACATCAAAGCTATTCCTGAGTCAAGCAGACCATCAACGACTTCATATGAGGGGCAGAATATCCCAACGTTTGCAGGCACAGAATGGATAACATCTATTGCTTTGAGTGTTATTTTCTTATACATTTCTTCATTTCTGTGCGTTCCTTTTGTGGTTACTCCTTTGGTGACCATACCCTTTATGTTTGAAGGTGAAAATGGGGAAGGAAATACCTTGAAAGCGGGATTCTTTATGCCGATAATATCTGAGTAAGCATCCAGGGGCTCTAGGGTTCCTGACATATGAACAGTACCAAATGCATAATCTAAAACTTGCGTAGTTATAGGTCTGGGATCAAGAGACAATATCCCAAGTTTTAATGTATCTTCATCTTTTTTTGTTTTAGTTTTTTCAAAGATATAGCAGTATCCTTCATTTCCTCTAGCATTAAACCAGTTTTCAAGAAATGAGGCTATTCTAAAAATGTGGGACCTGGGAATCTTATTTTTCTTAAGGCGAGTCTTTTGAACTTTTTCTCCAATAGCCTTCATATATACTATCAGATCGAATATGATTTTTTCAAAACTTTTTGAAACAAAAGGACCCTTCAATCCTTCAAGCCGTGTGAAAAGGTCTTGATAAGATATTATGGCCTCATCCTCAGATTCCATCTTAAAATCATTTTCTAACTCTAGAAATACATCGTAAAATTTATTTAGAAATTCTGACACAGCAGGTTCTTCAAATTCTATTGATTCATTTATCGCAGCGGTAATTGAATATATTGAAAGCTGGTCCGAGCCAAGATTTATTGCAAGGTCCGAAAGGTTGTGGGCTTCATCAAGAATTAAAATGATGTCATCTAGCGTTGCCCCGATACCCTCAAGGAAATTATCTCTGATTTCGGGGTGGAAAATATACATATAACTACAGGAAATCACTTCAACGTTTTGTAATATACCTTTGACTACTTCATACGGGCACATATTTTCTTCAATACAAAGTGTCACTACATCTTGGGATAAAGAAGGTTTTTGTGAAAGGCTTACCTCAATCTCATAAGCCCTATCCTCCTTTCCTTTCATATTTTCATAATATTCGCATTTATTTTCTTTTCTTAGCAATCTGCACACGTGAAGTGCCATCGACGTATCCATTTCATTGTTAACAATAGTTGAGTGAAGGCACATAGAATTTCTGCCCTTTATTGAAATGCCAGATACTTCTACTTTCTTCCCAACTTCCATTAACTCTTCCATGACTCTGTCCATCTGCTTATGAGTTCTACAACAATAGACAATTTTTTTACCATATTTTTCTGCTATAGGCAATACTGCAGATAAAACAGAGATAGTCTTCCCAAATCCTGTAGCAGCTTCCACTATAGGATTCTTTTTTTGAATGAGACTAGTCTGAACAAATTGGATGAACTCCTCTTGATTTGTCCTGAAATTGTCATAAGGGAAGAAGGAGTTTTCCATAAAAAGAATTTTATATACTTTGTTAAAAAATGTTTGGATAGGTATTTATATTATTGTTTCCAAATAATAATCATGTTAATACTTTCGGAAAATGATCTTAGATCGGTTCTTAATTATAAAAATGTGCTCAAGTCACTTGAATCAGGTTTTGTTGCATACAAAAGGAAAGGAAAATTTCCACTCAGAACGGCAATAGATTCTGAGGAAAATAAAACAACTGTATTGTTCATGCCCTCCTCTTTTCTAGACACGTCTGGAGTAAAAATAGTGTCATTATGCGAGAATAATCCTTCAAACAAGCTTCCATATACTAGAGGAATATATCTTTTAGCATCCCTTAAAGATGGTACCCCCCTCTGCATCATGAATGGAACTTATCTAACATATATCAGAACTGCAGTTACTTCCTTATTGGCATCAAAGTATCTGGCAAAAAATGATCCAAAAACCTTGGGCATTATTGGAACGGGTAAGGTGGGAACAATGGCATGTGAAGCGCACCTATCTCATTTTGGGATAGAGAAAATATATGCTTTTGATAAACTAGATTATTCACTTAATTCATTTGCTCAAAGATTAACTGCGGAAAATAATCCAAATATAATTCTATGCAAAGATGGAAATGAAGTTGTATCTAACTCAGATATACTGATCACAGCAACTACTTCCAACACTCCTATTTTTAATTCTCGCTTTGTTAAGGAAGGAACTCACATCAATGCTATTGGATCTTACAAAAAAACAATGCAAGAGATACCAGAAGGACTTTTATTAAGAGCAAAAGTTTTTGTTGACACTCTTGAAGGTGCAACTTCTGAGCCCGGGGACATTGTGATTCCTCTCCAAAATGGATTAATTAACAAAGAGGATATTATAGAGATTTCTGATGTAATTTTAAAAAGAATTTCAAGAGATAATTCCGATATTACTTTTTTCAAATCTGTTGGATTTTCTTTAGAAGACATTATTACTGCCGAACTAGCTTATAATGAATCTAAGAAGAACGGTATCGGGATAGAAGTAGATATTTGATTTTAATTTTTTTATTAAACAATCCTTTTACATTCCCAACTTCTATTAAAAGATAGGGCCAATTCGTTTAATGGGGATTGGCCTTAAATTTAGAGATAAATTATGAACTATCTAATATCTTTTCAATTTTTTCTAGTAATTTCTTAGCCTTGTTTAGCTCACTAGAAATATAAACTTCATCGTTTGATTTAGAAGCATTTTCAATATGCATATAGGCTTCATCCATCATCTTTTCAATTTCATCTGTAGAAATTTCTGGTAATTTTGGTTCAATTATTGCTAGGAGTTCTTTTACTGCTTTTAATCTTGCAGTTGCTATAGGGCCGAATATAACTTTCGGATCTGGGCGTTTATTATTTACATTAAATATCCCAGTTTCAGTCCACGGACCTTCCAAAAGACCATCATTTGGTTTCATTCTTATCTTTGTCTTATGCAGAATTGATTGCATAGTATCTGATCTTGAATCCCAAACAAATATGTGTGGCACTCCGGTAGTGCTTGAAGCCAATCCAACTCTTCCATCGCCCCCCACACCTTCTGTAGCAGGATGCCAACTACCTTCGTAGTAATACTCAACTGATAAGGAGCAAAAATCTGATTCTTCATCATACAATGTGTAGGGTATTATAATATTATCTTTTTTAATCCCTCTCTCATCAAAGTTCTCAATAATGTATGGAACTCTGTTTGGGATGTAAATGGTAACTTCATTTGAATCAGTTGAAGGCGAAGACAATCCGCCATCTGCAGAGGAATTGCCGCTGAATGTCACAACTCCCACATCACCTGCAGTGTATGTCCAGGTGAAGTTGGCCTCAGAGTGGCCTGCGATAGTCCTGGATGATGGGGTTGGCCCAGATGCAAAAGCTGCACTGCCTGTCCCTGTTTTGCCCAGGGCTGATGGCACGACATTTGTGGCAGTGGAATCTCCGCTGTTAGAAACAGTCATGGTGACTGTTATTGTATTTCCCTGAACGACAGTCGAGGGTAAAGCTGTGATCGATGATGATAGTGAAGCTGGTGATTTGATGGTAACTTCATTTGAATCAGTTGAAGGCGAAGACAATCCGCCATCTGCAGAGGCGTTGCCGCTGAATAATATAGTTCCTTCTCCATCTTCAATGTAAGTCCAAGTAAACTCAGCTTCAGAATTTCCGGGAATAGTTGCTGAATATGGAGAAGGGCCAGATAAGAATATTACCTTTCCAGTTCCAGTAATACTAAGAGGAGATGGAATAACATTTGTCGCTGTTAAGTCTTGATTATTTAGCACTTTCATTGTAACAGTTATTATTCCGCTTTGAATCACTGTAGAAGGGGAAGCTATAATTGAAGAAGATAATGGGGGATATATCTCACAATAACTATGCCAGAACCTCCTTTTCTACCGCCTCCTGTATAAGAAGAACTGCCGGGACCATTGGCACCGTTACCTGTATTCGGAGCAGCATCAAAATAACCCCCAAACCAAGTTCCCCCCGATGCATATGTATTTCCCCAAACTGTTTTTCCTGAAGAGTTATGAATTCCAGTTCTACCTGAAGAACCTCCTCCGGCACCTGAAGTTCCACCGCCACCAAATATTCCTCCTGGTGTGCCCCATCCGTAAGTTCCGGATTCACCTGTTTGAGAAGGCTGTATTGCAGCCCCTCCAGATTGGAGGGCTCCGTTAAATTCAGCCCCTCCTCCACCTGAACCTCCGGGCGCACCAGATCCTTGATTAGTGCCACTTGTAGCTCCACTGCCTCCGCCACCACCTCCCTTTGCAGTAAGACGGCCAAAAGTAGAATCTCCACCATTCGAAGCTCTTTGATTTACATTTGAAGAACCTAAACCTCCATCTCCTACTGTAACGCCTACATAACCATTAGAAATCTCCGAAGATGAAAATATGTAGGAGTTATCTCCTTCCATTAAAATAAGCCCTCCTGCGCCTCCAGATCCTGCATATGTAGTGCTATGAGAAGTTTGTGTACCTGCGCCCCCTCCACCACCAACAACTAAAACTTCTACTTCTGTGACTCCTTCAGGTATTACAAAAATATCAGATCCAACTTCAGTAAAAGTAACTGTTATCCAACCGTTATCATTCTCTACATATGTAGGGTCTGCATATATTCCTAAAACAGATAATAGCAAAATGCACATCAAAAAAATAGCTGATAACTTATTCATTTATTTCCCTCTTGTTACAACTTAAACTATGTCTTTTCCCCATATATAAGAATATGGAAAAAAATAGGGAAAATAGGGAAAAATTATTCTTTTCCATATTCTAATCTGGCCCTAAAAATAAATCCTAAATACATTTTCACTCTAGGATAGCGATAATATACTTGGCCCTAAAATTAAGGCCATGAGCAACAACTTGACGCAAACTAAACTTGAACTTTTTTATAGGATGCAGGTCCAGAAGACCATACCTGAGTATGTGAGCATCAGGAAGATGAAGGTGCGCGACAGGTGCATAAGAATAGTATCGACACGGGACCGTTGTGGCACTATAGTCTGCCCACACGTCAAGAGATCTCATGTCAGCAGATCATTCTCATACATCAGGTGCAACTATTCAGACAATCCGAAAAAACAAAGCCTAGGCCCCTGCTACATATGCCCGATGAAAAAGATCAAGGGCACTTGGGTGCCGGTGAGGACGGAATGCAGGGATACTGAGTGGCACGTCATGCCGAACAATAAGTTCTGGAACTGGATGAAAGAGTAGTTGTTTTTAGGGCCAACTATTAAAATGGAAAATATTTTATTATTAAAGTTATTATATTATTCTTTATATAATTTCGATTATTAGTTAAAATCAATCTTATCTATATTTTCTTACTATCTGATTTATTGTATTTACTCGTTTTTTATACTCATCATCAGATAAGACCGGGGTAAACTCTCTGTTTTTGAATCCTTCAACTATCTTCTTCCTAGTTTCTTCCCTAATTATTTTGGGTTTATGTTGAGATTTACCATTCCATACATAAGAAAAGTCCTCATTTTTATAGATAGCAAACGGCATTTTGTATGAACGAAGAACCAAAAAAATTCCACTCATCTTTGATTCTGTGAAGTATTTCAAAGGGCCATGTTTTATGTCCCATAAATTAAATTCTCCTATGTCGTATAGCTCTTGTAAAAACTGTTCATTTCTCCCTGGGACATTAGGGATATAATCAACTATTGCAACATAGTTTATCTCGTTACTCTCTTTTATCTCTTCTTTATTTTCTATTTTATAACTTTTGTTAATTCTTTGTCCGTATGCACTTATTATTTCCTCTCCGTGTTCGGAAGGCATAAACTTTTTTGAATCGGGGTACTTTGTTGGCACAAGGAAAACTTTATCATTGGGCAATCTTTTATGCCCACAAATGATTATTTGTTTGCCTTCTTGCACGGCTAGGATATTTGCTGCCTCATTTACATACCCTAATTCAAAATCTTCTTTTTTCCGATTAATGTAATATTTTCTATCAGAGTAATTATTTATTATATTTGATTTATAGATAGAATACTCAGTAGAATTTATAAGATTAGGAAGATAATTTTTTAATCCAGAGATCTCATTGCCCAATGGAGTTAAGTTATTTTTCTCATCCAAATATTCTCTTAACTCTTTTTTCATATCTGGATTCAAATGTTCCAATACTTTGATGAGATCTAACAAATTGGGATACTTCTCCTCTATTTCTATTATCCTTTGTTCTTTTGATGATTTCAGTTTTTCTTTTATTTCTATATTGGTTTCCACACTTTCAATATCCTTCTCAATAGATTCAAGATTGCTAAAAGCTTGTTCAAATGATATATTTTTAGATAGAAGCAATGCAATTTTATCTACAATATCTTTCTTAGATAAATCATCTAACTTAAATGACAAAATTAATTTATCTTCAAAATTTGCTCTTTTCCTCATATCTGGACTAAAAAAATAAAATATTTTTCCATTTGTAAGAATAGATAGAAAAGGATTAAAATTAAGGGAGTATCTTTTTATTTGATCTATATAATCTCTAATATTTACACTAGGAGACTTTACTTCAATTATTATTGGCTGCCCTGGACTGCTTAAAATTATGTCTGGTCTATCACTTTTGTAATTTACTTCAAAATCTATGTTGGAAGTATGGCCAAGCAATCTCAGTATTTCAATAACAACATGAATTTTTACATATTCTTCATTGGCAGAATTTATTTGAATCTCGGATAATTTTTTGAATCTAGAATAGGTGTCAATATCAATCATGATTTATTTTTGAACAAGATTATAATAAATCTTTCTATGCAATATTCATCTTAAAGTAAAAAAAATATTAAAATTATTAAATTAGTTTTCAAGGAGTTCTTCTAAACCGTCCTTCACTAAATCCAAGACAAATGCTTCAGGAGTATCTTCATCAGACTTTAAGTTAGCCGCCCTTGATTTGAGTTCATTTATTTTGTCTTTTGTCATCTGTATCTCATTAATTAAATCAATCTGATCATCTGGTATCTCTTCTACAACGAGACCCAATTCCCTAGCCTCTTCTATGTTGATACAGAATCCGTGATGAGCGTAGCCCCTGGTGAGCTGTTTTGATATATCGGATACTTTGTCCTTCTGATCCTTAAGCATCCTCGTATTTAACAGCTTAGTCGTGTACTGCTCGCTTATCTCATTTGCTTTGATGAACGAGCTTAGAAGTATTGGGGACTGAATCCTTTCGAGAAGTGCCTTGGCAAGGGCTTCATTGCCCTCATTATATTCTTTTCTAATCATATCCAATGTTAGTTCAACATGCATTGGCGAAAAGACTGTTGGTTCTATTCCATCAGATTTAAATTCCAAACGAAATATCTGGACGTCAAGCGGGCCTAGTTCAGCGATAGGCGTCATCAATATTTTATCACTTGCGCATGCAAGTATAGTTGCAGCACTTTTTGCCATCCTTGGCACTATAAAATTAAGATCCTTTGAGCCGTATTTCCTAAAAAGCATAGCCAGATTGTATGCGGCATCGGGTTCACCGCCTGTAGAACATATCAGGACATCAAGGGTTCCATCACAGTCCTTGAAGTTCTTCCTAAGATCGTAGAATACTTTTCCAACTAATTTTGAATCAAGCGGAGTCTCTAGATCGAAGAGCAGCGGATAGCACCTTCTCTCCCTCATTTCCTCCAATTTATTGATTTTCTCAGAAACGATTTTTTCCTTATCTTTTATGTTGGTAGAAATTTTTTCCTTTAAATCCTCAAATACCTTATTTTTTGCAATAATTTTTTGGGATTCATTCATTTCTTCTACACCCTACAACTGGGTTGAGTTTTATTTTTAAAGTTAATTGTTAGTATTCAATTTTTAAATTTCATATTTCAGAAGGACAATCTTTTTAAACACCAATGTATAATATTGGACATCGAGGACTTTAGATGTCCGAAATACAGGTTTTTGAGGTCCTTGCGAAGATCCTCCCATACCTTGTATCGCTAGGTATAGGGGCCTTTGCAGGGTGGGAGCTTGTGAAGACTAAGATCCACGAGCTCGCCGAGTTTTTTAAGACGGTCGATGAGGCGCTATATGACGACGCCGTGACCGAGAAGGAGTTCCGGGCTATCTGGGAAAAGGGCAGGGCCCTATTTCAATGGAGCTTCGCCGAAAAGAAGGGGGAACTTTGAGGACTTTCTTTAGCACGACTTCAATCCACAACGGCGAAGAGGTAGAAAGCTGCACCATCACAGATTCTGACGGGAGTTCAGTCTTCATAACAGAAGGCGATTGGATTGAGATCGGAAAGATGAAAAGGTGGGCTGCCCCTGGAGCCGGCACGCCAAACGTATTGGAGGAAATCCCATGCCCGTAGATATAGAATGGGCGAAAGCCAACGATACGGTTGGCCAGGAGTTCGATGCGAACTACACAACGGGCGTGACCAAAAAACAGATGGACGAAGCAAGAGATCTAATGCGGAAGCTCTTGGTAAAATACGGGGGCCGTGAAGCACTGGAAAAGGATGAAATCGACTGGGCCAAATACAAGAAGGCCATGTATCTTTTGGCATCCGGATTAAAAGATTCAATGGACAATGCAATCAACGCATACACTGAACTCATAAAGAGAAAGAATCTGCTGTCCGAATATCTGGAGGCAAATGTTGATGTTCTTTTCAAGCTGCCGCATTGGGCCAGAAGGACGCTTAGGATATATACGGATATTGGCAAACTTGTTGGCCAAGAATACTTGTGGCAGATGCACAGGGAACAAGACCCAGCTGCTTGGCTTTTGAATGTTGCAAATGATATATACAACGCCACCGGATTCAAAGGAGAGGATGACGAGGAATCCCTAAAGAAAGCCAGGGAAGGGCCAATTATAGGCATATATCAAAAATGCGGGTGCAAAAAACACGGCACGGTTTATCCGGGCTGCGGGAATTCAGGGTACACAAGCCCGCAAAACGAATACGACTCGCATGGAAATATTATATCCGGCCCAGACTATAACAAAGACTGCGGGAGCGGGTGTAACAAGGTCTGATGCCTGATGAAATGCCCCAGCTGCAGGTCGACCGGCTATTCAAAGGATAAGAAGAGATGCCCTCACTGCGGGGCATTTCTGATACATGAGCATCTGTGCCCCACATGCAGGTCAAGAGGCGAGATCCTCCCGACTATCAAGTGCACTCTGACAAACGGCGAGCCTGCAACAAGCGTTTATTTTGAGGGGAGAAAAGTCCACTTCCATTACGTTAGGCTTTGCAGCAAAGGATGCGGTAGCTATCGAGCGGAAAGAAAAGATTCATAGGTGCGCTAAATGCGGATTAGAGCTCAAATGCCCGGACTGCGACATGGGGCCGCTTTACTGCAGGACATGCGGCAACACGATAAAACATCCGGCGGAGCACAACTTCACCTGCCCCGTCTGCTTTTCAAATCTTGGGAGGAAGGGATACGGGTTTAAGAGATAGGGCCAAGAACAGGCTCGTGCTTGATGTTTCGCATAGCCAGAATGAAGAAGGATTTGTCTACTCTGTCAGGCAGCACCTCCCCCTTGGCCCAAAAAAGTGCTCCGGTGGATTCAATCTTGTTGTAGTTCCGTTGTCTGACGGCATACTAACCTCAATAGACCGTGACAACTTCAATATTGCCATGGACACCGAGGGTAGATTGATTCTAACAAGGCTGGACAGGAAGATCCAGCTCGTCTTTGACTATGGCAAGGGATTCATGACGGGGGTCCTAGGGGGCGTTTTGTACGATACCTTTGAGATCCCAAAGCATGAAGGAATGGACTACCACGGCTAGAAGATGACAGGATTATTGAAGATATCCAAGGAGTCCCTAGGGGAGAAGGAAAGAAAGCTTTATTCAAAGCTTTATAGGCACATCATAGAGAGCTTTGAGATTGATGAGATTGCAGCCGATCAGATATCACTTGCCCTGGTATGCCAGAAGTGCATACTGCTCCCAAGGCTCTTGTCAGGCGAAGATGTCGACCTAAATCAGACAAGTGAATCGATAAGGAAGTGGCTTTCCGAGTACAGATTAACACCCAAGTCAAGGGAGAAGGAAAAAGAGGTAACGATCAATCTCTCAGCCATTATAGAGGAGATCCACAGGGAGAGGGATAATCCGAGTTGAAGCCTTTCTATGAGTTTGATCTTGGAAAGATCTATCAGGGTGACTGCCTTGAAGTCATGCGTGAGCTCCCTTCTGAATCGATTGATCTTCTCTTGACAGACCCTCCATACGGCTACTCTTTTTTAGGAAAGGACTGGGACAGGGCAGTTCCGAAAGTTGATATCTGGAAGGAGTGCAACAGGCTCCTTAAACCGGGATCATTTGCATTTATCATGAGCGCACCAAGGCTCGACTGCCTTCTAAGAATGGCCCTAAATTTAGGGGAGGCGGGATTTGAGATCGGATTCACCCCAATTTACTGGGCATATCACTCAGGATTTCCCAAAGCGCTTGACATATCGAAAGTGATCGACAGAAGGTGTGGCCTTAAAAGAGAGCCTGTTGAAATGCCGGGAAGGCAGAGGTCCGCACTTTGCTGGGGGAAGCACTATTCCTGTGGCAGGCGGGAGATTGATTTCACGCTTCCTTCATCTGATGATGCAAAAAGACTATCCGGAGGCTATGCAGGATTTCAGCCCAAGCCCGCCGTTGAAGTGGTAATAGTCGCCATGAAGCCGATATCGGAAAAGAGCCATACCGACCAGGCCCTAAAGAACGGGAAAGGAGTAACGTGGCTAAAAGACTGCTCGATACCAAATGAAGACGGATTTTCTAGATTCCCATCAAATCTGATCGCCTGCGATAAGGCGTTTAGCGAGGACTCCTACATGTTCGATCTTGACATGTGGTTTGAGGAGCGAGTGGATTCACTTCCTAAAGAAATAGCTGATAGATTCCCATTTCTCTTTGTGAAGAAGCCCTCAAAGAGTGAAAAAGAATCAGGGTGTGAATCCATAGGGCCAAAGAGGTGGTGCGATGACGAGGAATCGGTCGACATTCCTCAAAAGAGGAACAGAGCGGAAAGGCACAACTACCACCCAACTGTGAAGCCTGTAAAGCTCATGTCTTATCTGACTGTTCTAGGTTCCAGGTCAAAAGATATAGTTTTGGATCCGTTCCTTGGAAGCGGCACCACAGCCATGGCATGCGAGCTCTTGGAGAGAAGTTGGATCGGCATAGAGCTTGAGAAGGAATATGCAGAGATAGCAGCAGCCAGGATATCAAACTCTGGCCTTAAAATTAGGGCCAGCTTAGAGAAAGAGAGGCCTGATTCTTAAAATGGACATGAAATCACTCCTCACATCCTGGATAGACGATCCTGTGAGATTTTCAGTTGACTGCTTTGGCGAGGAGCCGGACGATCTTCAGAGGCCAATCTTTGAGGCCGTGGCAGCACATGACCGGATAGCTGTTAGGAGCGGGAACGGCCCCGGGAAGACCTGGACAGCGGCAAAGCTGGGATTATGGTTCTTTGTCACAAGGCCGAAATCCATTGTTGTCACGACTGCGCCAACTTGGCAGCAGGTGCAGCGAATACTCTGGAAGGAGATCCGGGCCAATATTTCCAAAGCCCCGATTTTAAGGCCATTTCTTTATCTTCCACCGAGGGATGCCGAGGTCCTAATGATAAGGCCGGACGGCAGCTATGGAGACGACTGGGCCATGATAGGGAGAGCCAGCGACAAAAAGGAGAACATGCTCGGATTTCACGCCCCATATCTAATGTTCATAGTGGATGAGGCATCAGGGGTGCCGGATGAGATATTTGAGGCCATCGAGGGGACGCAGACTCAAGAAGGTGTAAACTCGTCCAAGATCCTCTTGATAGGAAATCCCACAAGGCCGGAGGGATTCTTCTATGACATCTTTCATTCTAAAAGCTCAAACTGGAGGACGTTCCATCTTGATGGCAGGCTTAGCCCAAGGGTGTCTAAACAGTGGATATCTCAGATGGCTGAAGATTATGGCAGCGACAGCCCGTTCTTTCAGATCCATGTACTGGGGAACTTCCCTCCTGCAGATAAGAACACTTTGATACCGCTCTCTTGGATAGAGAGGGCCCTAGTCGATCCAGAGGGAAAAGGAAATGGCACAACATATTCGGGATTTGACGTTGCCGAGATGGGGGACGACTACAGCGTCTACATCAAGGCCACGCTTGAAAGCAGCCTATTCAATATTTACGATATAGAGTTCATGGCAAAGCTCGAGATATCGCCCCTCACAAACTGGGCAAAAAACAAGCTGGACAATGATCCGCCTGAGAAGCTTGTAATAGACTCAAACGGTGTTGGGGCGGGCGTCTACTCAAATCTAAAAGAGGAAGACTATCCCGTGATAGGATTTAGGGGAGGGGAGTCCCCATTAATGCTTTTAGAAGAGGCAAAGTTTGCCAATCTGAAATCCCAGGCCTACTGGAATCTTAGATCATTGTTTGAAAAGGGAGAGATTAAGATCCAGAAAGTCCAGAATTATAAGAAGCTCGTTTCAGAGCTCTCCACAATTAAATATGATTTTGATTCTAAGGGTAAGATCATCGTGAAGAGGGAGAAGGACAAGAAATCACCTGACTTTGCAGATGCGCTTAGCCTATGCTGCTTTGGGCCCTATCTTTCGGCACAAAAATTAGGGGTTGCGCTTGTCGATATCTGGTGAGATTAGGGCCGGAAAGAACTCCAAATATACCGACCAGCAGATAAGAAAGTGCATTGAGTACTTAGAAAAAGGGCATAGCGAGAGGTACGTGGCCTTAAAATTAGGGCCGGACTGGACTAGGGAGAATGTTAGGTATTACAAGAGGAAATATATCTTAATTTTTAATTCATATACTCAGGATTGATTGATTTTATTTTCTCAATGCAATATTTGTATTCAGAGTCATTTCCTATTGTTTTGTATACCTTGGCTTTTCCTTCCCAAGCATTAATAAAATCTGATTTAATAAGGATAGCTTTTTCATAGCATTCTAAGGATTTCTCGTAGTCTTTTTGTTCATAATAAACATCACCTTTGAGAAGCCAAGGATATGCGTAATCTGGATCAATAGTAATAGCCATTTCATAATAACGCAAAGCTTCAGAATACATCTGTTTAAAAAAATAATTTGAGCCAACTTGTACAATTTGGTAGGTGTTGTAGGGGTCCAAAGATATTGCCTTGTCAAAAGATATTGTAGCCTCTGAAATTCTGTTTTCTTTCATTAGTACTGATCCTTTGCGATACCATGCTTCTGTATAATATGGGTCTAATTTCAATGCTTTCTCTAAACAACTTAAGGCTTCCTTGGGATTTGAGAGACTTAACTCAAAGCCTTTATTGTACCATGCCTGCTTGTAATTTGGATCAATTTCAATAGCTTTGTTAAAATATTCTATACTCCCCCCAATTCCTGTATTCTGGAGAAAAGATCCTTTTTGATACCAAGCGTATGGATTATCCGGCGATACTTTGATTGCCTCATCAAAACATGCTGAAGCTGCATCAAAGTTCATGTTCCACCTTTCAATCCATCCTTTTGATACCCATTCCCCCATAATAGCCTCACGATTATAGGCATCCTTTTCCAAGACTTTATTGAATGAATAATTAGCGGACGAATATTTATCAAGTTCTAAATAAGAATATCCTCTATAGGTCCATGCTTCAGAATAATCCTGATTGATATCTAATGCTCTATCAAAATAAGAAATGGCATTTTCATATTTTCCTTTATTATAAAGATTTTCACCAGTTATAAAAAAATATGTAGGTAAAACAGAATAAAAAACAATGCTAATTAATATCAAAGCAAGTATGAAAGTAGCAATGTAACTTATTTTTTTCTTTCCTATTATTGTCTTGGGCTTAAGATGTTGTGTTTCAACAGACAACTTATTTATATTCTCTGGGTCTTGGACTTGAGAAATATGTTTTCCGCATTTAGGGCATATTTTTCCGCCTGGGAGTAATGTGCTGTCACAAAAAGGGCAAGTTTTAATCATATTACACCTTAGATTTTTATTTTAGACGTGTCAGTGTATTTTCTAGATTCAAAACTTTTACCATATTCTTTTTCTAGAATTAATTCTATTTTATTTCTGATTGAATTGAATTCGTTATTGTTAAGTATGAATTTTTTTAGTGTAACTTCTTCAGGATGTACATGTAGATATCTATCTGTTTTTTTAGTAATAGATAGTTCCATATCCTGATTAATTTCACAGACTCTAATCAACATTATTTGTGGATCTTTTTTATTACGAACTGACTCAAACGGAGCATCAGGTTTCCATATATCAAAAATATCCGAACTGCATATTTTTTCCCATAAAGATATTGTATTTTTTATAGGATAGATTGTATCGACTATAGCGACATATTTTTTATCAATAGTATATTTTTCAGAATGTAATTGTACCCCTATACTGCTTAGGGGATATATGCTTTTTGGATTTTCTTGGATATGATTTGTGATTAATTTAGGAACTTTTTGAAAATTATTAACTAATGATTTTGCCCTTTTATGGGCTGTAAGAATTGACAAATAATATTTCTTATTATTTTTTTCAAATCCTTCTATCATTGACATTGCATTGACCCTTTCAACATGTAAAGTTGCGGGATTGATCTCAAACCTTCCAGTATATATCATTTTATCTCCCTTGCAATAATTATCATTTTACACATATTTAAATATATGGAAAAAAATAGGGAAAATATGGAAAGGCTAATATTTTACCTTATTGGATCAGATAGGAAAGAGAAAATACCATATGCCATAAGAGGGAGTATATTAATTAGATTATTCTAATTTTTCTAGTTAAGGATATATAGTTAAAACTTTTTAAATAATGAAACTGATATAATATTGGTGAATACAATGAGTAATGGCCTAATAAATGCGGGCATAGTTTTGATTGTTCTAGGGTCTGTTATTGCTATTCTCACTTATGGCCCAACCATGGATACCAGAAAAACTTTTGAAGAATTTGACAATAATTGTAAGGTATTAGAAAAACAACTTCAAGAAGCACGTGATACTAAAATTTACAATGAAGAACAGTTAATGCAAAATAATCATCAAATATCTAACTTAGAAGATAGCCTTCAAGAATGTTATTATTATCGAGGTGAAGTTGCCGAAAATATGACCTTCGGACCAAGCCTATTTTTTAGTGGTTCCAAATTGATTATTTTTATTGGAACATTTTTCATGGCCGTAGGAGGTCTTTATTGGGGTGGCTCTGCATTTTACCGCATATATAAAAGTAATAAATCCAAAGCAGTTTCCACTAAAACTAATCCTTCTATAAACATTAATAGCCCTAATATTTTGAATAAGAAATCTACGATTATACGTCCAAATGACACAAAAGAAGAAACATACGAAGAAGTAAATATCTCAGAAGTCGAGGAAGCTCTCCATGAAACAGAAGAACTTATGGGAGAGTTTTCTGAAGAAGTTTTAACAAACGAAGTAACAGAGGAGAAAGGTAACATGACATTTTACGAAGATCTCAACGAAGAAAACATAAAGGAAAACGTCTATGATCTACTTAAGACCGATCCCGGTATATCAAAGTCAAAAATATCGAATGTTTTGAGTATCGATGAGCTTGATGTTGAGCTTGCCATAAAAGACCTTATAGATGAAGGCCGAATAATCGACACAGGTAAAAGATTTATTCTTTGATAGTTAAGCAAAAGATGACAACGTATAAGTCCATATAAGCTCCAATAGAATCAGGTGATGCAAAACGGCAGCAATAGTTGAAATGAATGGAAAGAAGTTTGTTGAAGGGAATGAGATAATAGCCGCATGGAAAAGCACGACAGGCTGGCACTGGTTTGCAACTGAAGTTTCTGAAATTAGAAGGGTAGAGGACGAGACAGGCGGCTCAATAATTAATGGCAAGCCAGAGAACGACATAATTTACTATGGCTTGGTGTTAGGCCCAACAGAGGAATGGGGCTACTTTTCCGGAAGAGAGTTAGAAGTAAATGAAAGAATGGAAATATTATTTTAATTTTTTTATTTCAAATTTTTGATTGGCCTTAAAATTAGGGCCAATCAAAACTATTGCGCATAAGATAGATTATGCGAATAAATTAAACATATGTGTTTTATTTTGGACATTAATATTTAATTTAATAATTTTCAATATGCACTATTCAATATTTTATAGAAATACTTTACATTTCCAGTACTCTTATAATTTATGCGCCATATAATAAATTTATGGCAACAAATAAAAAAATGCAGAACATCGAAAATTACTTGAAATCCTCTGATCCTATTTTAAACCAAATTATTAATACAGTAGGTACATGTACTTTAAAACCTAACAAAAAATATTTTGA
Organism: Methanofastidiosum sp.; assembly: GCA_039679445.1. Taxonomy (GTDB): domain Archaea; phylum Methanobacteriota_B; class Thermococci; order Methanofastidiosales; family Methanofastidiosaceae; genus Methanofastidiosum. Next base: position 48,121 of record JBDKUY010000011.1, read on the forward strand.
ATCATTGGCATGGACAATCGTTAGTCAACAACTCTCTAAAAATGCTGCTGATTCTATATACCATAAATTAGAGCTTGAAACAGGAGGCATAAATCATATTAATATACTTAAGAGGTATGTGCAAAATAGCCCTTAAAATGGTTAATTTTATCTAGTTAAAAGGTTGGTCTGGGTGTGTGCTCAAATCCAGACCATACTCACTACCGTTTTTGAAGAATATAAAGATTACGTTCCACA
>JBDKUY010000012.1:0-6606 GCA_039679445.1 Methanofastidiosum sp.
TAGGTAAAATTCTCCCCTCTTAACTAAACTCTCGTTGTATTTGCTCCAGTTGCGCTGCATAAAGAGGTGGGGTTTTTATGGGGTTTAAGCTTTTCGCTTCATTTGAGAGGAATTATTCAACAAAGCAGTTAAATAATTTAGGTATAAAAGAGTGAAAATAATATTAAAAAATAAATTTATCTCTTCTTTGCTACAATACTCAGACTTTCAAGGGGGAGTCCCCAGTACTGCCTTATGCTTATTTCTTCATCACTTGTCGTAGTTGAGATTTCAAATCCCGTGTCTTTAATTATTTTAAGGTAGTCTTCTTTTAATATTGCACCGGCGATACAGCTAACGAGAAGCATTTCATTTTTTCTTAAATCGTCACTTAGATTTTGGAGTAAGACTATGTCGGATATGTACATTTTACCACCTTTCTTTAGTACCCTGTAAGCTTCTTTGAAGGCTTTCTTCTTATCTGGCACAAGATTGATTACGCAGTTACTTAATATGACATCTACCGAATCATCATCTATTGGAAGATTTTCTATATCTCCTTGCCTAAATTCAACATTGTTATATTTGTATTTTTTTGCATTTTGAGTTGCTTTTTGGACCATAGTCTCTGTTAAGTCAACACCTATGACCCTCCCTCTTTCTCCAACTTTATCTGCTGCTAAAAAACAGTCTAAACCTGCGCCTGAACCAAGGTCCAGAACGGTTTCTCCTTCCTTTATTTCTCCAAGTGCTGTTGGATTTCCGCAACCTAATCCAAGATTTGCCTCGGACACATTTCCTATCTGTGTGTCAGAATAACCCAATGATCTTGCAATAAGTTCATTATTATTGCTATCCCCGCATCCGCAACTGCAACCACAGTTAGAAGATGCGATTTTAGAATAATTTTCTTTTACAATTCTTTTGATATCTTCATCTTTCATATTTATCCCCCTCACAACAAGGTATTCCTTGAATGCCAAATTTTATCAACATTTCTTTGGTGTCCATGTCTTTAATACTGTAGATAATATTCCTACCTTTTTTCTCAGATTTCAATATACCTGCACCGACTAATATTTTAAGATGTCTTGAGATAGTTGTCTGGTCTTTTTGAATGTCAAACGTAAAATCACATGCACAGTATTCTTGATTTAAAAGGCATTTCACAATTCTAAGGCGTGTATCATCACCAAGCGCTTTGAATATCTCTACCTGAGCATCCATATATTTATGTATATATGTGCATATATAAATATTTCTATTGATACAAGGAATTCTTTTAAAGCCGTTTGGTAATTTCAGAACAGAGAAAATGAAAAGAATAGGTATTGTTGCATGCGAAATCTTTGAAGAAGAATTGTTAAAGTTACTATCTGAATATGATAATATCAGTAGGATTATACTTGTTTCTAATGATTCTTCAAAAGAGTTTGAAAGAATGCTTGAATCTAAGTACAACTATGAAAAAATAACTATTGCAAGAGAATTGTGCTCAACAAAATTTCTAAAAAGACAAGCTCCTCTAGAAGTAGTTGTGAATATTCTGCCTTTTGCGCTCCATCTTTATGCAGAAGATATCAAAAGAGAAGTGGTAAACGCCTCAAAGGAAATTGAAAAGCATGTTGACTATATTTTATTATTATATGGACTGTGTGGAAACGCATTGGGATCGATTAGGGAGTTATTAATTAATAGCAAAATAAAAGTTCCTTTTGACATTTTGACTAATGAAAAAGGGGAAATAATGGATGACTGCATATGCGCTCTTATTGGATCAAGTGAAAATTACCTTAAGGAGTTAGAAAAGACTACAAATATTTTTTTTATGACTCCTGGGTGGGCAAAACTTTGGCCAAGGCTTTTAGAAGAAAAGACAAAAAATATGGATAGAAAAAGAATGGCCGAGTTATCTGAAATGGATGTTAAAGAAAAGTTTAAAATGGCTCTTGGAAGCTCCGACTATAAGAGGGTAATAGGAATAGAACTTGATTTTATTGATAAATTTAATTTTAGGGCCAGATGCAAAGAGTTTGCATCGCATTTTAATAGTGAAATTGTCATAAGGGAAGGAACTATTGATACTTTAAGAGAATCATTCAAAAAAGCTTTGAAAGAAATAGAAAAATAATTTATGATTGATTCTATAAGTTAGTATGCCTATATCCTGTTTAAAAAATTGATTTTACTATTAATAAAAAATATAAATATTTAATTAGAGTGTTATCCACCACTACATTTACTGCAACCACCAGAACTGCTTCCGCCTGCAGAGTGCACTGGTACAAGACCCATTGTATCATAGTCTAATGCAAACAAGTTTGATTTTAAAGTACTAACAGGCCCATGCCCATCATTTGTCCTAAACCAGTATTCTATCTCCCAGCCTCTTGCCTTCGGAGCTAATTTAAATAAATCTTCCTCGGACAATGGGAGTGTGTATAAAATCCCATCTTTTGAATTATTATCTGTGATGTCTTGCTTTTCCATTGCTCTTCTAGAACCATTAATGTAGACGAACATATAGGCAGGCAAGTCTCCGTCAGAATCTTTATAAATCACTTGAAATTTGTATGAAAAGGTATTTCCTTCAAACGTATATAACAAAACTCCGCCTTCAAGAGTTGGTGGTATATTTTGTGCAGCAGAAATAGGCGTTATCAATATTGAAACGGCAAATATAATTGCTGCAAATATCCCAAATAGTTTTCTCATATTTTTACCTCCAATCATAGGTTATTAAACTATTAATATTAATTATAAAAGTCTTTTTATTATAGATTAAACAAATTACTATCTAATGAACTTATTATTTCTAAAAGTGGATAAAATCATTAGTAATTTATCTTCATATAAGGAATATATAGTAAATTCCAACAGCTATAAAAATCACTGCAACTGCCTTTCTCATCCACTTTTCAAATGTCTGGACTTTCTTCATGACCTCGCCCATTTTTGAAACACTGAAAACTAATAATAGTGAGAATATGATCACTGGTAATCCTGTTGCAATTGCAAAGATTGAAGGTATAATTATTGGATCACTATTTTGAAGTGCTAAAGGAATAAGCATGCCAAAGTAAAATACACCGCTAATTGGGCAGAATGCTAGGGCGAATAGCATACCCAATAATAGACTACCAAATAATCCTTTTTCAGATAAATATTCCTTAAGTTTTGCTATTCTTTCACTACTTTTCCCAAAACTTATATTGAATATATTAAGCATTAATATACCAAATAATAGCATAAGTGGCCCCAATAATACTTTTCCATATTTTTGAAGTCCTATAGATATTGAAAATGTACTAACGCCTACCCATACAATGACTGCTGCTATGCCAATATATACAATCATTCTACCAATAGTATATAAAATTCCAACAAGCAATGTGTGTTTGCTGTTTCCAATTTTTTTAGATGCGTATGCTATAGCAGTAATATTAGTTGCAAGCGGGCATGGACTTATTGCTGTCATTAGCCCTATGAAAAAAGCGGCTATTATTGGAATATTGCTTCGGCCTAATGATTCAAATAAAGGCATTAGAGATATAGTACTTCCCATATTGTATAATAAGTAAACAGCACCAATGAGAACAAGAAATAATGGGATAATGAAGAAGAGTTTATTTGAATATTTTCTTTCTGGTAAAATATCTTTAGTAGGTTTTTCGAGAGTAATCGAATATGAATCCATAATTTCTTTTTTTCTGGCTTCGAATTCGTCTTTTGATATGGCGTGGGACATATATAACTTTGTCAACTGTTGTATTTTATCATTCAATACTCCGTCATTATTAGACTGAATCATTTTATCACCAAAAAGAGAGGATTATATTTTGGTAAGGTCCCCATTAAGTCTCATATCAACAAGTTGTTTCACATAGTTCATGAAGTTGTCCTTGTTCTCAATTCGGTACCAAACACCAAAATTTTCTTCAATATAAAGGTGGCCTTGGTCATCATAGACCCCAACGCACAATGCTGATCCTGGGGGCCTGTATAGTAAGACAAGTTCTTGATTTTCAGGGAGCTCATAGTTAACGTGTTTAAAGGTAATTCTTCCATTGCTTAATTCCTTAGAATAGTATTTGTTAATAGTTTCTTCTGTATATTCCCCCAAAGTCTTACAGTTATAACATTGGACTTTTGGGTGAAAGTGGAGAATCTCAACCTTCAAAACATTTACTTTTTCTGGAACTGAATTAGTGTTTCCTTGATTTGTATTTGTCTGCGTGGTCGTCTGCTGTGATTGCTCTTGAACTGCACTATTACTGACACAAGCAGGAAAAAGGACTAAAGAAGCGATTAATAAGATAATAAATAAGAATTTTTTCATTATATATGCCTCCATATTATAGTATCATATATAAACATATAAGTAGTTATTTATAGTATATTTATAAACATTTTGGTAGTATGAAATATTCAAATTTTATTATTTTACTAATCTTATAGAATAGAAATTAATAAGTATCCCAAAACCAATCTTTAAAAAAGTTTATATATCAATATATAAATAATCGCACATGGTAATAGATGAAAAACGAAATATTTCACTTCTTAAAGCAATGGGAGAGAGTACAAGGTATAAAATTCTTAGCGTGCTTGTTTCTGGGGAACGTTGTGCTTGTGAAATTCCTGGACTAATAAAAAGGTCCCAGCCTAACACCTCTATGCACCTCTCAAAATTACAGGATTGGGGAATTATACAGTCAAGAAGAGACGGCAAAAGGATACTCTACACAATTAAGGATTCAAGAGTTAAGAAAATTTTAGAAATTGTAAATAAGGAGGTTTGATTTTATTAAAATAAAAGTTTTGGGAAGCGGATGCGCAACATGCAAAAATCTATATGAAAAAATAAAAAGATTAGCAACTGAAGGAAAAATTAATGCAACTGTTGAGTACAGCTCTGATATAAATGATCTTATCAATGAAGGAGTGATGGGTAGCCCTGCTATCTTGATTGACGGTAAGGTAGTAAAGGTAGGAAATCCTTCTGAAGAGGAACTTTATAAAATACTAGGGATAAAATAATTGGAGGGTTATATATGAGAATGTTAGAAGAATTCTTCCCCGAATTTACGAAAAAATTAGATGAGATAGATGAGCTATACAAAGATAAAAGAACAATAGATGAGAAGACCTATCAATTCATATGTTTTGCACTTTCTATTAAAGCCAGATCAAAGCCGTGTGTATTAAAACATTTCAAAGGGGCCCTTGAAGCCGGAGCTACAGTAAAGGAATTAAGTTACATTTTTGCTTTGGTAATGAGAGAAGCTGCTGGAGCCGATGACTGCTGGACACACGACGTAATAGGGGATTGGAAAGAGATACTAAAAGGCAATATAAACTGTGAATGTAAAAAATAATTTTTTATTATATATTTCCAAATATTAGTCCTGCTATAGTAGAATACAATATAACTAACATTACATAAACTATAGTTCTTTTTGAACCTAACACTTTTCTAATCACGAGCATATTAGGTAAACTCAGACTGGGCCCTGCTAATAATAAGGCCAAAGCTGGACCTTTTGCCATTCCTTTTGCGATAAGTGCTTGTAGTATAGGAATTTCAGTTAATGTAGAGAAGTACATAAACGCCCCAAATATAGAAGCTATCAAATTTCCCAAGACATTATTTTTCCCAACTATCTGTTCAATTAAATATTGGGGGATTAAAGGCATTATGAATCCAGCTATAAAGACACCAATAAACAAGAGAGGTATCAACATCTTTGAAAATTGCCATGTTTCTTTAAGCCATGATTTAGAAGTTTCTTTAGAGAATTTGAAAATTGCTATTAAAGCTACAACTAATGTTAGAATTCCCATAGTGATATATTTCAAAGATGGCCCTATCGATAAACCATTTACGACAAGTATCATTACCAGTGAAAAAAAGAATGCAATTAGAATTCTTGAAGAAACAGAGACATCAGCACTTTCTTCTAAATATAGTTTACCACCTTCAGATCTTTCTCTAAAAATTAAGGCCATTGAAATCCCAACTATAATCGAAAGAGTAATCGCAGAGATAACTCTTGCAAGACCTATAGAGAAACCTAAAACACTAAATGTTAAGAATATAGCTGCAATATTAATGGCTGGACCAGAAAATAGAAAAGTAACAGCGGGGCCAAGTCCGGCACCTCTTTTTCTGATAGATGCGAATAATGGTAAGATAGTACAAGAGCAAACAGCGAGTATAGATCCAGATATCGAGGCAATACCATAAGATAATAATTTATTACTATCGCATCCAAGATACTTTAAAACAACATCTTTTTTTACAAATATACTAATGGCTCCAGCAATGAACATGGCAGGGACTAAACACGTCACAACATGCTTTCTTGCGTAATCGTGCAAGAGATAGACAGCACTAAATAATGATTCCTGGAAAAGATTATTTGTGATAGGCATGAAATAAAATCCCAAAAAGAGGATAATTAATATCAAAAAAATATTCTTTTCTTTCATAACGAGCCCTTTGCTATCAATTTATAATTCTAAACATATAATTATTAATTGATATATAAAGTTTTCTACATTAATATAAGAACAAATAATTGGCCTTAAAAATAGCTAAATTAAAAATTAATTAAAATAGAAAAA
>JBDKUY010000013.1:0-3591 GCA_039679445.1 Methanofastidiosum sp.
AATAATTAATAAGAAACTTAAAAGCCATTTTTTGACAGGGCGATTAAAGGGAAATCCGAATTATCCCCTTGCTTGGTATACCAAAAGAGGAGCTATACTAAGCAATCAATGTAAATCTTTTTGAATTATAGCTTGCTACGATTAGGCAATTTTTACTTGTGCATGGCAAAAGTTGTACTTGGAAGTCATGCAGAGGCTAAAATGTATCTTGGAAAAACTAAATCTATTTTTAGGGCCAACTGATTTTAAGTCAGAGCCTCTTTATTCTATTTTAGATCTCTTTTATTATTTCATAGATCTCATGTGCAACATATGTTTTTTCTCTTTGTAGGCGTTTTGTTTCCTTTAAGATTTCATATTTGATTAATTTATTGATATACTTCTTTGCAGTTGGATAGGTAACACCAGATTCCTTCCCTGCCCTGGAGACTGTAATAAAAGGATTTGAAAACAAGTAATCTATTATGTTTAAGATGTCAGAGGTATGTGTCTCCATTTGGACCTTTTTCCTATACGATTCTCTTAGGTCCAGAAGTTTTTGCGCCCTTAGTAATGCATCTTCTGATTGAACTTCAACAGCCTTTAAAAAGAACTTAATCCACTCCTCAAATCTGCCTGTTTGACCAGTTTTAAGCAATAGCTCATTGTATTGGAGTCTGTACTTTTCAAAAAATTCACTGATGTAAAGCAGTGGTTTTATTATCTTCTTTTTCTTGCATAAATAGACCGATATGAGGCTTCGCCCTATCCTGCCATTGCCATCACAGAACGGGTGGATAGTCTCAAACTGGTAATGCATCAATGCACACCTTACTAGAACTGGAACATTGTGCTCAGTATTTAGATATTCTATCAGGTCATCCATCAATTCTGGGACAGCTTCAGGATTTGGCGGAACAAAAACGGCATCGGAGACTTTGGATAGCTGAGAGCCAATCCAGTTCTGGACTTCCCTAAATTCTCCTGGCAACCTCTCTTTCCCTCTGACGCCTTCCATCAGTATTCTATGCATGCTTTTTATAAGGCCCAAATCTATCTGATTTTTTTCAACTTGTTTAAGAGCAAAATTGACAGTGTTTATGTAATTAATTACCTCTCTCGCATCAGGAGTTTTTTCTTCGTCCTCTTTTGATTCTGAAAGCAATATTTCTTGCAGAGAAATTCTTGTGCCTTCTATTCTTGTGCTCATTATAGCTTCTTTTCTTAGGTAAGGGATGATTAGCAGATTTGGGCTTGGAAGTGTTAAGCCTATCCCAGATAGTTTTCCCAGCTTCTCTTCAGCCTTTGATAGCATCAAGACGAGTTCTTCATCAAAATCAATCTTTGGGGGCAAGGGGGCTGGTATGAAAACGTTGTAGTGTTCCCCTGCTCTATTTTCAATAAATACTATTTTTCCAAATGCATTTTTATAATTCTCTGCTTCCACATATTAGTATACGGGTTTATTCTATTTAAAATTTTGCATTATTTTTTAATAGGAATAGTTTCTATTAAACGAAATGGCCTTTTCTTTTAATAGAAGTTGGGAATCTTAAAGGATCCTTTAATATGAATCCCTCTTATTAAACAAAACACGGTATTTTTTTAATAGGATTTTGAAATTTAAGTTAAGCTTGACAATTGAACCTTTATGCATAGAAACGAGTTTAAAAATAAATAAAAATTATTTACCTCCTCTTTCTATTTGGCTGTTTACTATCAGGTCAAACTCTTCTTGGCTGAGATACTGTGGGGTGTAGCTGTAACCTCTAGACTTCATGTTAGAAACAAAGGATCTTAGGTGATTCCTTGAACCCTTCATTAGATTTTCATATACGGTCTTTATGTCAGCTTTATCTGTATTTGAAATTGCTTCTTCTAAATCAATTATGTCCACCTCTTCAACAGTTGCACCGACGGCCAATGCATCTTCCAAAGAGTTGTTTCCTTTTTCCATAAGGGAATCATAGAGTGACTGAAGTTCCTCATTTGTAAACTTCCCAATCTCATTTACAAAAGGATCGTTTAGGCCATACCTAACAATCAGAAAATTTATAGAGTCTGTGTGTGTCTGCTCTGAATTTGAAATATTGTTGAATATGGGAACATTCCATTTTTCATAAAGCTTAATGTATACGTCTCTGGCAAGTTTTTCCTCTTCTCTCATGTATAGAAGGTCCTCTTTTTCAGAATCTGTCAATGTTAGGCTTTGAGTCTGGGGAACATTCTGTTCTAGATTTTCTGTATTAATTGAGGTATACCCTTCTTGACTGATACTTGCTATTTCTGAAGATTTATTTCTCGATAGCATATAGTAGCTTCCAGCGAGGATTAAAATCGCCACTAAAACTATAACTATATAATAATTTTTCTTTTTCATTTAATCGCCGTGTTTATAATATATTATTAATATTTAAGTATACCTTAATAAATTCTATAAAATGCTAAACTTTATTAGATAGTATATGTTAGTATTTGCGTGATTGTATGAAAAAGGCAAATATCAATTATATTGTTGATGTTCTGATGACATTATCCCTATTAGTCGTAGGTATTACAGGAGTAATTATATTCTTCTTTTTTGAGAGCGGTATCAGGCAGGGAGGATACCAGACATTCATTGGAATAACAAAAAATATCTGGAGTTTCTACCATGAATACATTGGCCTCTTCATGGTATTCATCATGGTTGTGCATTTGTTACTTCATTGGAACTGGATGATCTGTATGACTAAAAAGTTCCTATCAAAGAAATCTGATAAGTGCGAGATAGAATAAAGAGAGTATTTAGATAAATTAAAATTAATTTATTTTTCTAAGAAGATAAGAGGGCCAAAAGATTAATCATAAAGCACAGTCAGAGTGGCAGATTTGGCGTCCTTTGATCCGCATTTTGGGCACCTCGGTTTGGCATCAAAGGTATAAATGCCCCCGCACTCACATTTTCCTGCAAACTCTTCTATCAATCTAAAATATTCGTCCTCGTTTATAGGATCCCCTGGATAGGTGTCCTGTATATATTTATCAGATTCCTCAGTTGCAATGGAGTATGGCGTATCAAGACCTTTTACATATTTTAAGTGAATCTCCCCTAGATCTCTAAATCCTATCCATTTCTCCTTGCCGCATTTATCGCAGTGTAAGAGGTGTGTAGAGAATCCGCCGCCATAGTTTGCGTCATACTTTTTTCCGCAGTCTTTGCATATCACTTCATACCTACTCCCCATGCACCTGATTAGGTACCTGATTACTTATAGTTAACTGGAAAAAAATTACCTTTTCCCTATTTTCTGTAAAAAGAAATTTATACCAATAACTACTATTGTAATTATTAAGAGAATGATTTAACATGTCTGATATTTTAGGAAAGAGGTGCCCAAGCTGCGGGATTAAATTTGTCATGGAAATAGAAAAATGCCCGATATGTAATGTTTATTTAGATGTCATAAGTGATGCAGAAGTTTTTGATAGCGGCGGCTTCACTAAAGACGGATTTGACAGGCACGGCTTTGATAAAAAAGGGTATGATAAGTTTGGCTATGATAAAGGTGGATATAATAGAGCGGGATATTCTAAAGCGGGCTTTGATAAAAAAGAATTCAATAAACAAGG